>JAFGED010000331.1 GCA_016931785.1 Anaerolineae bacterium | reverse complement strand
GCCCACAAACCCGAAAGGGGCAGCGAAAGCTGTAGATGGGATGCATAACCGGTTGGTCCGAGGTTCGAATCCTCGTGGGCCCACTTTGACTATTGCCTCTGCAATTACACAGGGGCTTTTTTGTTTGCCAGACGTAACTACTCAGCCCTGCTTCGCAGTTGCCTTTCGCGATAAAAAGAGGAGGATGGGGGGCGAGGGCGGCTTCGCCGCCCTCGCCCCCCATCTCTCCTTTTTTTTAGCGAGGGCCACTACTCGGGCAAACAGCCTGAGTAGTTACTGCCAGACAACCTCACAAGTTACGTGACGACAAGCGGACGCTCCATGAAAAAAAGCCCGGCAGGTATCCCACCGGGCCTCGTAGCTTGCTCCGCGCGATCTTGTTATCCTACCACCGGCCTCGCATTGGCAATCAAACGGGTCAGCTGGTCGAACTCGAAAGGCTTGTTCAGGACATGATCGGCTTGCTCGTAGACAGATTCGGCCAGGTGCTTGTAAGCGGTTACGACGATGACGTGAATTCCAAGCAACCGCTGTTCGCTGCGGATGTGCTTCAGGATATCCGTCCCCAACACCTTGGGCAAATTGAGGTCTAAAAGTACCAGGTCTGGAATTACCTGGGAAAGCCGATCAAGCGCTATGTCGCCAGAGTGAATGACCTCAGGCTCATAGCCCGCCAGCTTGACCACCTGGGCCAAGAGAAAGGATAAATCAAGTTCGTCTTCGACAACTAGAGCAACTGGTTTAGACATAATCCCCGCCCTCCCGATCCTTTTCATTTTTCCATGGTGATTGTATCAGAAGAACATTACGATTCATATTAAGTAACCGGGCGCGCTTCAGAACTGAAGCGCGCCTAGGCAGTTTCGGCAAGCTGAAACTGCGCCTACACCTCCGCCAGACTGAACTCGAATCCAAACTTGCACTTCGCACCCCGATTAAGTATACTATGGCCATTCCACGCAAAGCACGGAATGGCGCACACAAGCCTGGAGGCAAAATGGCAGAGAACCCTTACGACTATGAAAACAGAGCAGGCATCCGGCCCATTTCTTGGCGAGATTTCCACGGTCTCTGCAAAGGATTGGCCGTCGCCGTATCCCGCTTCCAGCCGGAAATCATCCTCCCCATAGGCCGAGCCGGCTACTACCCGGGCACCCTCCTGGCCCACATGCTCCAGGTCGAGCTCTACCCGGTGCGCCTATCGCGGCGGGTCGAGGACATCGTCACCTACCAGAGCCCGCAGTGGTTCGTAGAACCGCCAACGGCGGTCAAAGGCCGGCGCGTGCTGGTCGTCGACGAAATCTGCGGCACGGGCGAGACGATCACCCTGGTCAAGAACAAAGTCGAGGCGCTGGGCGCGCTGAAAGTCGAGAGCGCGGTTTTGTATGCTCACACCAAAGGCGCGTCGGTGCCGGATTACATCGGCCTGATCACGGACGAGTTGCTCCTCAACCCTTGGGATAGAGAAATATTGAAGGATGGCGCGTTTCAGTTTCATCCCGAGTACGTCGAGGCGCTGACACAACAGGGTTTGAAAGCGGACGCATCGCTACTGATCGACGCGCCGGAGGCCGAGATAGCCAAGGGCCATAGAGCGCAAACGCTTCCTGCAGCTCAAGTGACAGAGAGGGAGGTTGATATGAGTCAAAAGATCGCGATCGTGACAGATAGCGCATCATACATGCCCCAAGAGGTGCTGGGCGACCTGGTTATCCCGGTGATTCCCCAGACGCTCATCTGGGATGGCAAAACCTACCGGGACGGCGTGGACATCGACGCGGCGACCTTCTACAGCCGCCTGCGGGCGTCCAAGACCTTTCCCACCACGTCCCAGCCGACCGTCTCCGAGTTTGTGAAATTCTTCGAGCAAGTGGCAGCCGAGCAGCAAACCGATACCATCGCCGCCGTGCTGGTCTCCTCCAAGATGAGCGGCACCGTCGTCAGCGCGCGAGCGGCGAGAGAGCAACTCCCCAAGCTGAACATTCACATCGTGGACACGGGGCTCATCTCGATGGGAATGGGTTTCCCCATCATCGCGGGCGCACGCGCGGCGGCGGAGGGCAAGCCTCTGAATGAAGTCATCGCCGTGATCGAGAACATCCGCGACAGGATTCGCTTTCTCGGCGTCGTGGGCACGCTGGAATACCTCCATCGAGGCGGGCGCATCGGCGGCGCTAAGCGGCTGTTGGGAACCGCGCTGAACCTCAAACCGCTGCTGCACTTTGAGAACCGCCAGCTCGAACCCCTGGCCCAAGTGCGCACCAGGCCCAAGGCCCTCGCCCGGATGCTCAATATCGCCGAGGAATGGCTTGGGGGAAAAAAGATCGCAGAGGCAGCCGTCGCGGACGTGGACTGCCCCGACGAGGGCGACGCCGTCGCCGACATGGTGAGGACGCGTTTCGGCATTTCTGAAATCTGCCGCTGCACCTTCAGCCCCGTCGTCGGCGCCCACGCCGGGCCGGGCACCACCGCCTTTATCTTTTACGCCGAGGAGTGAGCGACCCGTAACCTTGCGAACGTTACGGGCGGGTTTCGAAGCAGGAGAACCCTCGTCTATTCAAAAGTGCCTCAACTCCAAAACACGTGCTAACCTTCGCTAGGTTGCTCTCCTGGCAACTCGATGGTGAACGTCGTCCCCTGCCCTACCTCGCTTTCGACGGTGATGCGCCCACCGTGAGCCTGCACCAACTGTCGGGCGATGGCCAGCCCCAGGCCGCTCCCCGCCCCACCCATGCGGGTCCGGGATCGGTCCCCCTTCCAGAAGCGATCAAAGACGTAGGACAGGTCGTCGGCAGGGATGCCTTCACCCGTATCGCGCACGCAGAGGCGAACGCCGCTCCGAGCGCCGGCGCTCGCGATAGCCTCCGCCGCCAGCGTGACACCCCCACCAGCAGGTGTGTGACGCACGGCGTTGGACACCAGGTTGCCCAACACCTGGTCCAAGCGTCCCACGTCACCCGTGATCGCAGGCAGGGCGCCGCTGATCTCGACGCGCAGGTCGATCCCCGCCACCTCCGCCTGGCCGCTGAAACTGGTGTGCACGTCGGCCAGCAGCTCGGCCACGTCCACCGCCTCCAACACCAACGGCAACTGCCCTGCCTCAGCCAGCGAGAGCGTGCGCAGATCCTCCACCAACCGCGAAAGCTGCCGCGCCTCCTCCAGCGTGGCCTGGATGTGCTCATCCGTCGGTTCGTAGACGTCGTCCAGGACACCCTCCAGGTTACCCTGGATGATGTGCAGCGGCGTACGCAGTTCGTGGGCCACGTCGGCGGTGAGGTTGCGGCGCTGTTGGTCGGACCGCTCCAACTCTTCGACCATGCGGTTAAAAGAGCGCGCCAATTGGCCAAATTCGCCCGGTTTGTCCTCCTCCACTCGCGCGCTCAGATCGCCCTCAGCCACGGCGTCGGCGGCGGTCATCATGTCGGCCAGAGGGACGGCGATATGGCGGAAGGTGCGCCTGGCCAGAAATCCAGCTAACAGCGCCAGCCCTAGCACCAGGCCACAGCCCCCCAACCACAGCGTCACGGCCATTTTCCCGCTGCCCTCGAACAGCCGCGAGAGCAAGAACGCCAACGATGCCATGCCGCCCAGAATCAGCACGGTGAGACAGCCAAAGGCCCCGATGAAGCGGAAAAACAACCCGCCGCGCTTGCGCCGAAAATCTTTGCGCCACTCGTGAAAATCGCGCCGATGCCTATGCCAGTGTTCCCAAGGCGGATGATCCCAATGCTCGTCAGGCTTGGGCTGTGCCCATCGTCGCATGCGGGACTCGTGGCGGTGATGCCACCAGTCCTCCCAAGATGGAGAGTCTTGACTTTCGTCGCGTTCTTGGGGCTCGTATCTGCGGGATCTGTGCACGCTCACACCTCGTCGGTGAACTTGTAACCCACGCCGTAGACGGTGAGCACGTAACGCGGATCGGAAGGATCGAGTTCCAACTTGCGGCGCAGGTTCTTGACGTGGGCATCGACGCTGCGGTCATAGCCATCGTACACCACGCCGTGCAGCCGGTCCAAGAGCTGCTCACGGGTGAAGGTCTGCCCCGGGTGCTGGGCCAGCAACGCCAGCAGGTTGAACTCGGAGCGGGTGAGGTCGACCACCTCTCCGGTGCGGGTGACGCGGTGCCCCTGGAGATCGATCTCCAGATCACCAGCGTGGATCAGGCCCGGCTGGTGGACGCCACCCCGCACGCGCCTGAGCACCGCCCGCACGCGGGCCACCAACTCGCGCGGCGAGAAGGGCTTGGTGATGTAATCGTCGGCACCCAGCTCCAGGCCGATCAACCGGTCGGTCTCGTCGACGCGGGCGGTGAGCATGATGATCGGCACGTCCGACTCGCGCCGCAACGCCCGGCAGACGTCGAGCCCGTCCATCTCCGGCAGGCTCAGGTCGAGCACGATCAGGTCGGGCCGCTCGTGGCGCACTTGCGCCAACGCGGTCTTGCCATCGCCAGCTTCGAGGACGCGATACCCACTCCTCTCTAAATAGTCCCGCGCCTGCTTGACGATCTTGGGTTCGTCGTCAACAACCAGGATCACTTCGTTCATACCAGCCATATTTTACCACGAACGCCACAAACGCGCAGACACCGGCCTTGTACGATCGTGGCCGTTTCACCTCCAACCCACTCAACCCCAGTATCCCACAGACCTGTGAAGAAAATGTGAAGAGATGTGGGAAATGTGATGAAACCGAGCGTTTTGCGCGCAGGGTCCGTTTGTGCAAGCATCACCGTTGAGCTATAATCCAATGCAACTCACCACGGAGGCGAAACGATGAGCGAGGTTGAACCGAACGAAAACTGCCTGCAGGCCTTTGAGACCCTGGGACAGTTCCTAGAAGAAGACGGCTGGTACCCGCAACAGATTGAGGACAGGACCATCTACCGCATGGGGTTTTCCGGCAAGAACGGGCAATTGAACTGCTTTGCACAAATTCGCGTCGATTTGGAGCAGTTCATGTTCTACGCCGTCGCACCGGTCAAGGTGCCGGAGGAACAACGCCTAGCCGCCGCCGAGTTCATCACGCGCGCCAACTACGGCCTGCGCATCGGGAACTTGGAGATGGATTTCAACGACGGCGAGATACGCTACAAGAGCAGCCTCGACTTTGAGGGCGAGATGCTGACGCCGCGACTGATCAGGCTCGCCATCTACCCCGCCGTGCAGACGCTGGACCGCTACCTGCCGGGATTGATGACCGTGATCTATGGCGGCAAGACGCCGGCAGAAGCAGTGGCAGAGATCGAGGGGAGCGAGGAATAACCCATGACGCGCAAACCCATTTCGTTCGAGGACCTGCGCGCTAACGTCCACCCCATCTGGAGCAAGCAGGGGATGCTGCTCACCAGCGGCGACTTCTCAGCAGGGCACTTTAACACGATGACCGTCGGCTGGGGCAGCCTGGGCGTGATGTGGCGCAGGCCCTTCGTCCAGGTCGTCGTGCGCCCCACCCGCTACACTCACGGGTTCATGGAGCAGTACGAGTCATTCACGCTGTGCGCTTTCCCGGAGGCGTATCGCCAGGCGCTGCAGATCCTGGGTACCAGGTCGGGCCGCGATGGGGACAAGATCGCCGCGGCAGGCCTCACGCCCATTGCCTCTACCCAAGTGGCTGCACCCGGCTTTGCCGAGGCAGATCTGATCGTCGAGTGTCGCAAGATGTACTGGCAGGATATGGACCCGTCCCACTTTCTCGACCCCGCCATCGAAAGCCACTACGCCAAGAAGGATTACCACCGCATCTATTTCGGCGAGGTGGTGGCGGTCAACGGCACGGAAGCATACGTAGGTCACGCTTAAAGCGTGACTACAGCCCTTCGTGTCTCGACGGTAGGGTATAAACGATGCCCCCACGCAAGCTCTCCCGGCGCGCGTTTCTACGATTGGCGGCGCTGGCACTCGCAGGCTGCTGCCCGGTGCCAGAAAGTGCACCGCCGACAGACGCGCCCATCCGAACCGCCCTGCCAACCGCACACGCGACGTCGTGGCCAACGGCCGAGCCTGCGCCGGACATCGGCCTCGACGCCAAGATCGGGCAGATGCTGATGATCGGCTTTCGCGGATTAGAGGTGAGCGCCGATCATTTCGTCGTGCGCGATATCCGGGAGCGAAACCTGGGCGGGGTGGTGCTCTTCGACTACGATGTGCCCAGCGAGAGCCGAGAGCGCAACATCGCATCTCCGTCACAGCTAAAGACGCTGGTCACGGCATTGCAGGCAGCTTCAGACATCCCCCTGCTGATCGCCATCGACCACGAAGGCGGCGTGCTCACCCGCCTGAAGGGAGAGCGCGGATTCCCACCCGCCCCCTCGCACCAGGCGCTGGGCGAGATCGACGATCCCGCCTTCACCTACGAGCAAGCCGCCGCGATGGCCCAGACGCTGGCGGAACTCGGCATCACCCTCAACCTGGCCCCGGTGGTCGACCTCAACCTCAACCCCGATAATCCCATCATCGCCAAGTACGAGCGCAGTTTCTCCGCCGACCCGGAGGTCGTGACTCGCCACGCCCGCGCCTTCATCGAGGCCCATCACGCACATGGCGTGCGCTGCACCCTCAAACACTTTCCCGGCCACGGAAGCTCGACCGGCGACACGCACGCGGGTTGGGTGGACGTCACCGATACGTGGTCATGGAGCGAGCTATTGCCCTTTGCGCACGTGGTGGAGGCCGGGCTGGCCGATGCCGTCATGACCGCCCACGTGTTCAACGCCAACCTCGATGCAGACGATCCAGCTACGCTCTCGTACAAAATCATCGGCGGTCTGATCCGCGCGAAGCTGGCCTACGACGGCGTGGTCATCTCCGACGACCTGCAAATGGGGGCCGTCGCAGGCCACTACGGCTTTGAGACGGCGGCGCAAAAAGCGATCGAGGCCGGCGTCGACATCCTGGCCTTTGCCAACAACTCCGTGTACGAAGAGGACGTCGCCGCCCGCACCATCGCGCACGTCAAGCATTTGGTGGAAGAAGGTATCGTCAGCGAAGCGCGCATCGACGCCTCCTACAGGCGCATCCAGCGCCTCAAGAAAACGATATGACGACCAACCACTTGCAAGCCGCTTACGACCAGATCGCGGAGGGATTCGCAGACGTCACAGCCGACATGCCGCCGGAGCTGATACTCGCCGCTGAGCAATTCCTCGGTATCACCCGGCCCGGCGCGCTCATCCTCGACCTGGGCTGCGGCGCGGGCCGCGATATGGCCTGGTTCGAAAGCCAGGGCGCAACCGTCGTCGGCTCCGATCTCTCGGCAGGGATGCTCGCACAGGCGCGGCTTCGAGCGCGCGGCAATCTGGTGCAGGCAGACATGCGCCGTCTTCCGTTCCAAACGGGATGCTTCCGAGGCGTGTGGTGTTGTGCCGCCATCCTGCACCTGCCCAAGGCCGACGCTCCGCGCGCGCTCGCCGAGACACACCGCATCCTCAGCCCAGGAGGCGCGCTGTTCCTGGCAGTCCAGGAAGGAATGGGGGAAGGATGGGAACGCACCACGCGCTACGGCGAGCCCATCGAGCGCTTTTTCGCCCGCTACCGCGCAGAGGAGATGACCGCGCTGCTGGTCGAGGGCGACTTTGCGCTCCGCGACCACACGGCCAACTCTGCGGGATCGCGCCACTGGTTGAACTTTATGACCACAGCAAAGTGAGCTCACGATGACACCTGACACACCACAGGAAAAAAGCCGGCAGCCAAACCCACTGGTCGCACGCCTCACAAAACGCGCAGGTTTCTTAGGAGGACGAACCGCCCTGGTTCTAGCAGCCATACTAGGTCCCCTGATAAGCAGCTTCTTGATCATCGAGATGGCAACCGGTTCCCATTACGGCCTGTTCCTCTCTCTCCTTCGCCAACTGGCACTCGCGCTCATATTCAGCAGCACTTTTCCTCTCCCGATGTTCGCAGCGTCAATCGCCGCGACCTTGACTGCCAGATACGCGCGCAGCCCGGAGTATTCGCTGCTCTGCGTGACACCTTTATCCGATGCCGGTATAGTGAAAGGGTGTATGCTCGCCGCCCTGCGGCGATGCCGCGCCCTTCTGACCCTGATGCTTGGCCTAACCCCCGTGATAGAAGTGCTATTGGCGGAACTCGTCATGATATTTGCGATACGCCCCTTCTCGTCCTGGACAGTATACGACGGCATAGTGGCGCAGGTAGATGTTGGCGTTTGGGGAATCGTGCTGAAGCACGTACTAGCCACCATCATGCTCGCGCTTGGGATGCTTGGGGTCAATCTGCTGGCGATAGTTTTTGGGGTGTTGTTTGGCCTGTGGTGGCACACCTCTAATCTGCCCGCTTCTGCAGCCATCATATCCACCTGGGGAACCGTGGTACCGATTGCCTACTGCCTACATCGAGCAGTGGTGAGTGTGAGAATTTCCGACGTATTTCTTCATCACATCCTCCAATACATCCTCTTTGCCCCTTTTCCTTACCTGATCGCCTTGGGTTGCATGCGCCTGGCGCAGCGTTGGGCACGCAAGCCGGGTTGCCAGTCCGTTCCACAGGAGTGAATATGGTCATCAACGCAAGATACGTCCACACCAACCTGGTCGCTCGGGATTGGAAGCGCCTGGCCCGGTTCTACGAGCAGGTCTTTGGCTGCACCCCGGCGCCGCCTGAGAGGGACCTTTCGGGCCAATGGCTCGATGATGCGGTCGGCATCCCTGGGACCCATATCCGCGGCATCCACCTACGGCTGCCCGGCTACGGTGACACCGGGCCGACGCTGGAGATCTTTGAGTACACTCCGGTAGAAGAAGACATGGCTCGCGCGGCCAATCGGCCTGGCTTTGGGCACGTCGCCTTCGCCGTGGATGACGTAGAGGCCGCGCGCCAGGCGGTGCTGGCGGCAGGCGGCGGCGAGCTGGGAAAGGCCGTCTCGGTGGAAGTGGCAGGCGCGGGAGCGATCGCCTTCGCCTACCTCACCGATCCGGAGGAAAACATCGTCGAGGTGCAACGCTGGGAGGAAAACAAATGAAACCCAAACCCCTGATACAAAAGCTCGACTGCGTGCGCTTTTCCGTCCCCGACCTCGAGGCCGGCCTGGCGTTCTACCGCGACCGGCTGGGGCACGCGCTGATCTGGCGCACCGACGAAGCGGTGGGCCTGCGTATGCCGGATACCGACGCCGAGATCGTGCTCCACACAGAGCCGCAGGAGCCGGAGATCGATTTCAAGGTGCAGTCCGCCGACGCTGCCGCGGCCCGAATCGAGGATGCGGGCGGCAAGGTCGTCGTGCCGCCGTTCGACATCCAGATCGGGCGCTGCACGGAGGTCCAGGACCCGTGGGGGAATGCGTTCATCCTGCTCGATGCCAGCAAAGGACTGCTGGTCACCGACAAGGCAGGCAACGTCATCGGAAACGCAGAACCGTGAGCCGTCGTCAGCATGCAACCTTCCGGTGAGAAGCGCGTATTCGTAGTATATGCTTCGTAGCAAAAAGCCAGGGTGTTTTGCATGGCCAAGAAACAACAGGGCAAAAGGCAGCGAATCCGAAAAGCACTACTGCTGATCTCGCTGCTCTCGTTCCCCGTGATCATCAACTACCTCTCGCCCTACGTGATCATCGACGGCGCGATGAACGGCGTGGTCAACGGCAGCTTTATCGTCTTTGCCTCGCTGTTCGTGTCATCGCTGTTTGTCGGCAGACTGTGGTGCGGGTGGCTCTGCCCGGGCGCGGGTTTAGGCGAGGCGTGCATTGCCGTCAACGACAAACCCACCCACGGTGGCAGGTGGAACTGGGTCAAGTGGGTTATCTGGTTCGTCTGGATCGGCCTGATCGCCTTCCTGGCCATATCGGCCGGCGGCTACAAGCGGGTGAACTTTTTCCACCTGACCGATAGCGGCATATCCGTGGACCGGCCCCGGGGCTACATCATCTACTACGCCGTCCTCGGCATTTTCATCGCGTTCGCCTGGATCACGGGCAAGCGCGGAGCCTGCCACTATATCTGCTGGATGGCGCCGTTCACGATCCTGGGGCGCAAGATCAGGAACCTCTTCAAGTGGCCTGCCCTGCGGCTCAAGGCCGAGCAGAGTAAGTGCATCGACTGCAAGCGCTGCACCAACGCCTGCCCGATGAGCCTCGACGTCAACGAAATGGTACAGAGCGGCACGCTGGAAAACAGCGAGTGCATCCTGTGCGGGAGCTGCGTGGATATCTGTCCAAGGGACGTGATCCACTACTCCTTCAGCGCGGGAAAGTGAAGCCACCGGCGCTTTGCGCCGGGCCTTCCCAAGGGAAAAGCCCAAGCGAGCTCTGCCATTCATCCTCTTCCACGGAGCGTTGCGGCTCGGCGATTGGTTCGATCAAAGCAGGGCTGAGCAGTTACCCAAAACGGTATATTGGCAGTTGGTAGATTAGTGGACTGGCAACTGGTAGCACCAGTCTACCAATTTACCAAATACCAGCCTACCGATCCACCAACACAAATAACAGATCATTCACATTCGTCCCCGTTGGCCCGGTGTGGATCAAGCCGCCCAGCGCTTTGAGGAAAGGATAGCTATCGTTGGCCGCCAGCGCCGTTCTGGCATCGAGACCAAGCTCGCGGGCGCGGGCCAGGGTCTCGCCGGTGACAATCGCACCAGCGGCATCGGTGGGGCCGTCGGCGCCGTCGGTGGCCAGCGCCATTATCAACACACCCGGCCAGCCATCTAGCGCCAGTGCCGCCGCGAGCGCCAGCTCCTGATTGCGCCCGCCCAGTCCCTCCCCGCGCACCATCACCGTCGTCTCGCCGCCCCACACCAGGCAGGCCGGAGGCGATAGCGGATCGCCGTGGGCGCGGATGCCCTTCGCCAGCGCCGCCGCCACCCTGCCCGCCTCCCGCGCCTCTCCCTCGACGTAGGTGCTCAGCAGCAAGGCATCGAACCCCAAATCGCGGGCTTTGTCCACCACCGCCAGCGCCGCCAGCCGGTTGGAACCGACGACGACGTTCTGCACCTTATCAAAGATCGCATCACCTGGCTTGGGCGTCTCCTGCAAAGGCAGGGCCGCCGAAATCCCGTACCGCGCCAGTACCTCGCGCGCGTCTGCCACCGCCGTCGTATCGGGCACCGTGGGCCCGGAGGCAATGACGTCCAGCGGGTCCCCGACCACGTCGGAGAGGATCAAGGTGACCATCTGAGCGGGGGCGGCCAAGCGAGCCAGGTTTCCGCCCTTGAAGCTCGAGCAATGCTTGCGCACGGTGTTGGCCTCGTTGATCGTCGCGCCGCGGCGCAGAAGCGCGTCGGTTAGAGCCTGCAACTCTGCCAGGGTCAGGCCCGGCACGGGCAAGGCCAGCAGCGCCGAGCCCCCGCCGGAGATGAGGCAGATGACCAGATCGCGCTCGGTCGCCCGCTTTGTCAGGGCGGCCACGGCCTGTGCCCCGCGCGCCGAGTTCCCGTCGGGCACCGGGTGTCCCGCCTCGATCACCTGAACCCCGGGAACCGACCGGCCGCGCGCGTGTTCGTACTTGGTCACCACCACCCCCTCGGTCAACCGCTCGCCCAGGATTCCCGCGATGGCAGCCGCCATCGATACGGCGGCCTTGCCCCCACCGACGACGAACACGCGCTCATAACCGCCCAGATCGTAACGCCGGTCGGCGATGAGGAGCGCATCTCCCTCGCGGCGCACGTGCCGGCGCACCGCAGCGGCCGGCTCGACGGCCGCCAGCGCGGCTGATTGCAACTCGGCAGCAGCAGCGTACAAGTCCATCGCAGTATGGTGGTATACTACGAGCCAGATGGATTGTCAAGCACAGATTGAAATAGACGTATCAGCGCCGGCAATAGCCCCTTCCCTCCCACTGCCCCCCTCCCACGAGGGGGGGG
>JAFGED010000330.1 GCA_016931785.1 Anaerolineae bacterium | reverse complement strand
CCCTTCGACAGGCTCAGGGTGCTTGTCTGATCCAAATCCCGTTACAGCATCAGGAGGTATCTTCTCAATAATCCGGGGGGCGGGGGGAGTGAGGGCGGCTACGCCGCCCTCACACCCCCCATCTTCCCCTATTTATTGAGAAGATACATCAGGAGATATAAGCAATGTCACAAGCGATCAAAATCGGCGTCATTGGGGCCGGGAGCGCCCAGTTTTCGGCGGGGTTCACCAACGACCTGTGCCGCACCGAGGGATTGGCGGGCAGCCACGTCACGATGATGGACATCGACGCCGAGCGTGTGGCGACGATGCAAAAGCTCGCCGCGCGCTACGCGGACGAGCTGGGCGTCGACACCACGTTCGAGGCGACGACCGACCGCCAGGCGGCCCTGCAGGACGCCGACTTTGTGCTCAACCTGGCCTACGTCAAGGGGCACTACCACGAGCGGGCGGTGCGCGAGCTGACCGCCAAGCACGGTTACTATTACGGCGGCGTCAACCTGGGTTCGTGGTACCAGTTGCAGCTGATGCTGGACGTGGCGCGCGATATGGAGCGCACCTGCCCCGACGCCTGGCTGATCCAGTCGGGCAACCCGGTGTTTGAAGGCTGCACGTTGATGACGCGCGAGACCGGCATCAAGGTCTGCGGCCTGTGCCACGGCCACTATGGCTACCGCGACATCGCCAAGACCATCGGCATCGACCCCGACCGCGTGACGTGGCAGGCGCCCGGCCTCAACCACAACATCTGGCTGACGCACTTTATCTATGAGGGGGCGGATGGGGACCATCCGGTAGACGCCTACCCGCTGATCGACGCGTGGATCGAGAACGAGGCGGAGGAATATTGGCGCACCCACAGGGCCACCGGCACCCACGACGTGCAGATGTCGCGCGGGGCGGTGCACCAGTACAAGATGTACGGCCTGTTCCCCATCGGCGACACGGTGCGCAAGGGCGGCTGGTGGTACCACACCGACATCGATACGAAAAAGTACTGGTTCGGCGAGCCGTGGGGCGGACCGGATACCGAGCTGGCGCGCCCCAACTTTGTGAACATTCTGGAGCAAGCCAGGGCGACGATCACCAATCTCATCGACGACCCTCAGGTCAGCCTGGTCGAGCTCGCGGAAAAGATGCTCGGCGAGAAAAAGATGACGGGCGAGCAGATCGTGCCCATCATGGACGCGCTGGTCAACAACCACGAGGGGCTGTTCCAGGTCAACGTGCCGAACCGGGGCGCGTTGGAGGGCATACCCGACGACGTGGTGGTCGAGGTGCCCGCGATCATCGACCAGACAGGCCTGCACCCCCTACACGTCGGCTCGCTCCCACCCAAGGTCATGCTCGAACACATCCTACCCGAGTGGCTGGACATGGAGCGCCAGATGGAGGCGTTCAAGTCCGGGGATCGCTCCATACTGCTGTGGAGCGTACTGGATAGCCACCAGACGCGCTCTTACGACCAGGCGGTAGCGGTGCTGGAGGATCTGATGGCCATGGAGGGCCACGAGGTATTCGCCGCACATCTAAAGTTTCCTTCAAACTGGTAACGCTCTATGCCATCAAAAGCACCACCAACGCCTGCTACGGCAGAAGCTAAAACAGCACCCAAGCGATCGCCTCGCCGGGCGGCCAGGCGCGGAAGCTGGTTCTCGCTGCTGGGCAGGCCGCTATCTCGCGCATTCGAGATGGCGCTCTTCGTCCTCAAGCGTCAATACCACCACCCAGGCGTCACGCTGCTGGCCTTGATGGGGGTCGTGCTGGCAGTCGGTTTGGTCACCAACGCCTCCTGCTTTTCACAAGCCTCGGCGCAGCTCATCCTCAATCAAAAGCTGGCCGAGTTCAGCCGTATGACCGGGCGACCCGCCTTCTCGACGACCGCCTACACCTTCCCCTCGTCTCGCCAACCTATCTCCGTCGAAATGGCGGAGCAGGCAATGAGCGACGTGGCAAACACGCTTTCTTCAGAGGTGGGCCTGCCTCTGAAACACCTGGGCCTCCAGGTGGAAAGCGGCGGCATGATGCTCCAGCCGCAAGAGGGATCGACCTTGTACGACGGCCAGGCCTACCTGGGGTCCATTGACCTGGCCTACATCGCCGACGTCCAGGACCGGCTCACGATCATCGCGGGCGATCCCATCGACGACGGCGCGTCAGGCGACGTGCTCGACGTATGGATGCCTGCCCCGATGGCCGATACCATGGGCGTTCACATCGGCGACGAGTTCAGAATTGGCAAAACCCTGGCCAGCACGGCGATTCCCATTCGCGTGAGGGGCACCTGGCAGGCCAGCGATCCAACGGACGATTTCTGGTTCGCCGATCCAGACAGCGCGCTGAAAAGCACACTCCTGATCCGCCGCCAGGACTATATCACCTTTGTGGAGCCCGTGATTCTTTCCAGGACCGGGGGCGTCTACTGGCACATCATCCTGGACGAGAGCAAGGTCTATGCCGACATCGCCGCCGAGTACATCGAGGGGTTCGAGCGGGGCCTGGTCGTCATCAACCAATACCTGCCCGACGTCAAGCTTGATTCGCCTCCGCTGGGACCTCTCAAGGAGTTCGTAGAGCGGGAGACGACCCTCATCACCCTGCTGCTGAGTTTCAACCTGCCGGCCTTTGGCTTCCTGCTGTACTTTTTGGTCTTGACTTCGGCCATTATCGCGCGCTGGCAGCGCCGGGATATCGCCGTCCTGGTCAGCCGGGGGGTGCGGGTGCGGAACATCCTGGGCCTCACCGTGATCGAAGAGATATTGCTGTTTGTCGTCGGATTCCCCATCGGCGTCGCCCTCGGCATGGGGCTGGCGCTGCTGATGGGATATACGTCCAGCTTCCTCGCGTTCGTATCCCGGCCCCCTATGCCCGTCTCCCTGCGCGGGATCGACGTGCCGCTGGCCCTGGTGGCCCTGGGCATGACGCTGTTCACCCGGCTATCGGCAGCGGCCCAATCTGCCCGCTATAGCATCGTCGATGTGGAACGCGAACACGCCCGCCCGATGCGCGCGCCCTTCTGGTATCGCTATTACCTCGATCTCTTGCTGATCTTTCCTACCATCTACGCGTACCAACAACTGACCAATCGAGGAACGCTGGCCATGTTGGTGCAGGATCGGCCGGAGGACCTGTATCAAGACCCGCTGCTCGTCATGGTGCCGGGGCTGTTCATCCTGGCTGCCGCGCTGCTCGCCCTGCGCGTCTTTCCCCTGGTCATGCGGCTGGTCGACGGCCTGGCAGGCCTGGCCCCCTGGATCACGCCTCACCTGACGCTCCGCCAACTGAGCCGCCATAGCTCGAGCTACATCAACCCGCTGCTGTTGCTCATCGTCTCTCTGGCCTTGGGAAGCTACATGATGTCGATGGCCTCCAGCCTGGATCAATGGTTGATCGACCGGATGTATTACCGTGTGGGAGCCGACGTGGCATTCGAACCCTACCCGGCAAGCATGCTCGAGACAGACGCATCGTCAGCAGAAAGCGCCGCCGTAGGAATGGCCGACCTGACCACCGGAATCTGGATTCCCCTTCCAGACGAATTCCGCGCCCTGCCCGGCGTCACGACGGTGACCAGGGTAGGAGATTTCGACGCCACTATCAACATCACTCCTGATGACGATATCGACGGGCGCTTCCTGGCCATCGATCGCGCGTCCTTCCCGTCGACCGCCTGGTTCCGGCAGGACTTTGCCCAGGAACCACTGGGCTCGCTGATGAACCGCCTGGCGCTCACGCCCGATGCCATCCTCGTGCCGCAGCAGCTCTTGAGAGAACACCCCATCCAAATCGGGGACAAGATCTCTGTCAGGGTGGCCGTTGCCAGAGGAATGAGTTTCACCTCCTCGTTCACGGTGGCCGGAACCTATGACTACTTCCCCACGGTTTACGAGGAGGACGGGATGACCGTTATCGGGAACCTGGATCACCTATCCAATGTCTTTGGCTTTTACGCTCGACACAACATCTGGCTGGACGTACAGAAAGGAGCCGATGGGCAAGCGGTCTTTGAGGCCGTTCCCAACATGAAGCGGGGCATAGTGGCCATCAGGCAAAGAGATGCTCCCGCAATGATCGCGGAGGAAAAAACAAAGATGGAACGCGTGGGCGTCTTTGGCACGCTATCTATCGGCTTCATGGCCGCCGTCGCTATGGCGGGTATAGGGTTGCTGCTCTATAGCTACGCCTCACTGCGCGAGCGCCTGTACCGTCTCGCAGTGTTGCGCGCTATAGGGCTTGACCTCCGGCAGATCGCCATCCAGGTCACGATGGAATACGCCATACTGACGATTTGCGGAGCGGCCGTCGGAGCGTTCATCGGCGCGACGGCATCCACGTTCTTTGCGCCATTCT
>JAFGED010000329.1 GCA_016931785.1 Anaerolineae bacterium | reverse complement strand
TCCCCCCGCAGCGCGGAGGATGGGGATTCTGCTCGCGGGGGGGAAGACACGGAATCCCCCCGCAGCGCGGAGGATGGGGATTCTGCTTGCTGGAGGGAGAGGCTTTCTCCCCCCCCTGTATGGGGGGGGCTGGGGGGGGGCAACAACCCCGCCTCCACAGCGCACTGCCGCACAATGGTCGGATCGAGCTCGCCGCAGATGGGAAAAATCGACTTGCCCTCCACCGCGATGCCCAGCAGCTTGATCTCGTTCTCGATAAAAGGGTCGAGCTCCTCAACCACGATAAGGCGGTCGACGATTGCCGCAAAGTCACGCACCATCCGCTCCGGCAGCGGGTATGTCATCCCCAGCTTTAGGAAGGATGCAGCGGGGAATACCTCCCTGGCATACTGGTAGGCCACGCCGCTGGCGACGATGCCAAGGGATGTTTCGCCCACCTCTACCCGGTTGAGGGAGAACGTCTCGGCGAACGCTTTCACCTTTTCGATGCGTTCCTCAATCACCGGATGGCGCCGCCGGGCATTTCCGGGCACCATCACGTATTTGGCGCGGTCAATGCGGTACTCGGGCGGCTCGGCAGGTTCGACAGCCGTTCTTGAACCCAACTCGATCAGTGTATCGGAGTGGGAGATGCGCGTGGTCACCCGCAACATCACGGGGGAATCGAACCGCTCGCTCATATCCAGCGCTACGCCGACCATATCCTTGGCCTCCTGGCTGTCGCTGGGCTCCAGACAGGGCGCGCGGGCGAACTTGGCGTAATTGCGGTTGTCCTGCTCGTTCTGCGAGCTGTACATATTCGGGTCGTCGGCGCAGACGAGCACCAACCCGGCCTCCATCCCCGTCATCGAGGCGTAAAAGAAGGCGTCAGCAGCCACGTTGAGTCCCACGTGCTTCATCACCGCCATCGCCCGGCTGCCGGCGTAGGCCGCGCCGATAGCCACATCGAGCGCCACCTTCTCGTTGGGCGACCACTCGGAATAGACCCCCTCGTAACGGGCCAGATTCTCCAAAATCTCCGTGCTGGGGGTGCCGGGATAGGCCGCCGCCACCCGCACGCCCGCCTCGTAAGCCCCCCGCGCCACGGCCTCGTTACCGGAAAAGAGTTCTTTCGTCATCAGCAGCATCGTCCTCCTAATGAACTCGCGACCTGGAAGGTTTGGGAAACCTCCCAGTTCTATTACTTCTCAAAGCACACGACGTTGACCACTTCCTCTCCCATCTTTTCCAACGCCGGGACCAGGGTCTTTTCATCCACGCCCTCCAGGCGAAAGGTGAAATAGACGTGTTCCGGGTCTTCACCCTTAAAGGCCGCCACGGAGTGCAGATTGCCCCCCAGGGCGGCGATCACACCGGTCAGCCGGGCCAGTTCGCCGGGCCTATCGGGGGAGCGAAGCGTGATGCGCAGCACCGGGTCGCCGCCGCCCAGGATCTCGGCAAAGGCCTTAAAAATGTCAGTCTCGGTGATGATGCCCACCAGGTCCTTACCGCGCATCACCGGCAGGCAGCCGATCTCTTTTTGCACCATCAGCCGCGCCGCCTCTTCCACAGGCGTGTCCTCGGATACCGTGATCGGCTCGTTCATGATCTCTTGCACCTCGAGGTGAGCCAACAGGTAGTTCGCCTCAAAGACGCTGAGGGTCGTGGCCTTTGAGGGCGCGGCCTGCATCAGATCGCCCCGCGAGACGATGCCCACCAGTTTGTCCCGCTTGCCCATCACCGGCAGGTAGTTGATGCCATTCTCCCGCGTGAGCTTGAGCGCGTCGGGAACCTTGGTGTCCGGCGCAATCGTGATCGGATTGGGGGTCATGCGATGTTTTACCAGCATCGGAACCTCCTTCAGTTTCTCTTTCCCAAATAAGCCGTCTGCACCCGCTCGTCGCAGGCCAGTTCGTCCGCCTTCCCTTCCAACACCACCCGGCCCGATTCCATCACGTAGGCCCGGTCGGCCAGGTCGAGTGCGGCGCGGGCGTTCTGTTCCACCAGCAAGACCGTCATACCGCGATCGCGCAGCTCGGCCGAGACGCGGAATATCTCCTTGACCAACAAAGGCGCGAGGCCCAAAGAGGGTTCGTCCATCAACAACAATTGGGGTTTGGCCATCCACGCCCGGCCTATGGCCAGCATCTGCTGCTCGCCCCCCGAAAGTGTGCCCGCCGCCTGCCTGGTTCGGTCCTTCAGCCGGGGAAAGATCTCAAAGACGAACGCCATATCCTGCTTGACCGCCTCTTTGCCATCGCGCCCGTAGCGATGGTACGCTCCCAGAATTAGGTTGTCCAGGACACTCATCGCGCCAAAAATCTGCCTGCGCTCTGGCACCTGGCTTATCCCAGCCCGCACGATCTTTTCCGGGCCGGAACCGGTGACGACTTGGCCATCGAAGAGCACCTCACCGCCGCGTGCCGGAACGACGCCCGAGATGACGTTCATCAACGTCGTCTTGCCCGCGCCGTTGGGGCCAATGACGGCGACGATCTCCCCCCCGGCTACCTCCAGGGAGACTTCCCGCAAGGCCTGTATGTGGCCATAGTAGGCGCTGACCTTTTCCAGTCTCAGCATGCATCGTCTCCCAAATAGGCTGCGATGACGCGTGGATCGTTTTGAATCTCAACGGGCGTCCCCTCGGCGATCTTTTGGCCATAGTCCAACACGATGACGCGATCGGCAATGGACATGACGAACTGCATATCGTGCTCCACCAGGAGCACCGTCACGCCGCCATCCCGGATGCTGCGGACCAATCCGTCCAACTCCTCTTTTTCGGGGCGATTCAAACCGGCACCAGGCTCATCCAGCAGGAGCAACCGGGGATCGGTGGCCATCGCGCGGGCGATCTCTAGCAGCCGCTGCTGACCGAAAGGCAGGCTCAGCGCGTTGTCGTCGGCCTTGGCCTCCAAGCCCACGCGGGCCAGCTCCGCCAACGCCCGGTCGCGGATCGCCAATTCCTCCTTCCTGGCATGCGGCAGGCGGAAAGCTGCGCTGAACATACCGTACCTGGTTTGACTGTGGCGACCTACCAGCACGTTCTCCAGGACGGTCATGTTGCCGAACAGGCGCACGTTCTGAAAGGTGCGCGCCATCCCGAGGCGAGAGATAGCGTGCGGCTTTAGACCGTTCAGCTTTCGCCCTTGGAGATGCACACTCCCGCCGGTAGGCAGCAGCACGCCCGAGATCAGGTTAAAGACCGTCGTCTTGCCCGCGCCGTTGGGTCCAATGATGGCCAGAATCTCGCCCGGTTCAACCTCAAAGGAGACGTCAAACACGGCCATCAGGCCTTCGAATTCCTTGCGTAGGTTTGTCACTTCGAGATGTGGTGGCAAGTCAAACTCCAATCAGCACGTAATTCGTAAAGCGTAAGGATTGAACACCTTACGCATTACGGTTTACGCATCACGTTTCTTCTGCCTACGCCGTGCCCGCTGTATCAGGCTGACAATGCCAGAGGTTAACCCCTCGGGCATAAAGATCATGATCACCACCAGGACGACGCCATAGATGATGAGCTCGTATTCGCCGCCCCGGACATGGAGGATATCCTCCATCCTGGAACGTATCAGGTCACGAATGACAAAGATCACACCCACGCCAAAGGGAGCACCCCAGATGCTGGAGAGCCCGCCGACGGCGGCCATAACCACCAACTCTACAGAAACCCGGAAGCTGAAGGGGTTAGGCGAGATGGCGCTCTGAAAATGCGCATACAGGCTTCCGGCCAAGGCAGCACACATCGCGCTGACGACGAGCGCCTGCACCTTGTAACGCTCGGTATCGACGCCGCATGTATTGGCCGCCACCTCGCCGGCGTGGATGGCGCGCAGGGCCCGCCCGATACGCGAGTTGACGATGTTCGTGGCCACGACGATCACCCCAATCGCCGCGCCCCACACCAGAAAGTAATACCGCTGCGGCGGCCACAGCTTAAAGTCACCGATCTGCAGACGCGGTATACCCGTCAGGCCATCGTATCCCCCGGCGATCTCCTCAAACTGCCCAGCCAGGATGTAGATGATGATACCCAGCCCTAACGTGGCCATCGCCAAGTAGTTACCCTTGAGCCGCAGGATGGACCTGCCCACCAGGTAGGCAAAGCCACCGGTGAGCGCCATGCTGGCGAGGATGGCCAGCCAGGGCCACCACCAGGTATCAGCAACGCCGATCAAGACCTTGTGCCTGGTCGCCAGGGTGGATAGGATGGCCGAGACGTACGCACCCAGGGCGTAAAACCCAGCCTGGCCCAACGACACCTGGCCCGCGTATCCCATCAGCAGGTTGAGGCCGACGACGAGGATGGTCAGTATGCCAACGCGGATCATGGTGTCCATCGTGACGATGCGCCCGGTGAGATCGCTAAAGCGCAGGCCAAAAGGCCTGAACACCTCCACCGCGCCCAGGGCTGTGATGAAGATGGCAAAGGCGACGATGCCGATCCCGCTTTTGCTTCTGCGCAGGAACCCCCTCAAAACGCTAAGCCTCCTCCGGCCTGCTCTCTCCACCGCCAATGATGCCCTGCGGCCTGAAGAGCAGGATCGCAATCAGGATGATGAAAGAGATAACACTCTTGTAGGTTGGATTGGTCACGCCCGCAGCGACGTTCTCCACCACACCCAGGACGAGCCCGCCGATGACTGCGCCGGGGGCGCTCACCAAACCGCCCATGATAGCAGCCACGAACCCGCGCAGGCCCAACATCAACCCCATATCGTAGATGGGGCGGGTGACGGGACCAAGCACGATGCCGCCGATAGCGCCCAGGGCGGCGGCGATGGCAAAGGAAAGCATCGACATGCGGCTCGGATTGATGCCCATCAACTGCGCGGCCCGCCGGTTGACGGCGCAGGCCCGCAGCGCCTTGCCCATGATCGTGCGCTCCAGGAAAACATAGAGAACGACGAGAACGACGATCAAGGTCCCCCATATCCATAAACTCTGCGCCTGCAGAATGACGTCGCCGGAGGGACCGCTGAAGCGAAAGATATGATCTTCCAACACCTGCGTGGTAAAGGCGGGCAAGACGTAAGGATCGGCCCCCCACGCCAGCAGCGCGCTGGCCCGCAAGGTGATGGTCACGCCGATAGTGATGATGATCAGCGTCACCGGCGGGGAACGGCGGGCAGGATAGATCGCCAGTCGTTCCATCGCAATGCCGATCAGCGTGGTCGCCAGCACCCCCACGACGATGGCTATGGCGAGCTTGAGCGCCGGGGGCAGGGGCAGGTCCAGGCTGTTGACGGTGAGGCAGATCATCGCTCCCAGCATCACGAACTCGCCTTGGGCAAAGTTGATGATGCCGGTCACGCTATAGACCATGACAAAGCCCAGGGCCATCAGGGCATAGATGCTTCCGCCGCGAACGCCGTCGATGGTTAATTGAATATAATGCCTTGGTTGTAAATTCTTGCGAGATCCCAAGAAAACGATCAGGACGATCAACGCGACCGCCACGGCGGCGATGATGGCTATCTTGCTTGCTTTATTTCGCGGTAGTCGAGGCATAGGGTTTCCTGCACGCTGCGAGTATAAAACCTGGGGGCGAGG
>JAFGED010000005.1 GCA_016931785.1 Anaerolineae bacterium | reverse complement strand
CGAGGGCGGCGAAGCCGCCCTCGAACCCCCCATCTCTCCCTTTTTTGAGCGAGGGCCACTACTCGGGCGAACAGCCTGAGTAGATACCATTTGATCATTGGTCATTTCCCATGCGCATTGTCGTCAAAGTTGGAACTCGGACACTCTCGGCGGGGGGCGACTGCCTCAGCCGCCCGCGGATGATCGACCTCGTGCGTCAGATCGCTCACCTGCATGCCGATGGGCATGAGCTGCTGCTCGTCTCCTCCGGCGCGATTTTTGCCGGGCGGGAGGCACTGGGTTCTATGCCCAAACGCAAGGACATCCCTTTCAAGCAGACTCTGGCCGCCATCGGGCAGGTGCGGCTGATGGCGATCTACGAGCAGCTCTTTGGGCTGTACGACACGCGCATTGCCCAGGCGCTGCTGACCCGCGCCGACCTGGCCGACCGGGAGCGTTATCTCAACGCGCGCAACACGATGCTCTCCTTGCTGCGGTTGGGGGTCGTGCCGGTGATCAACGAGAACGACGTCGTGGGCGTCGAAGAGATTCGCATCGGCGACAACGATAATCTATCGGCGCTGGTCGCCAATCTGGTGGACGCTGACCTGCTGGTGATGCTCACCGATCTGCCCGGACTCTTTACCGCCGATCCACGCCTCGACCCGGCCGCGGAACTGATCCCTGAAATCGCGTGTATCGACGACGACGTCCGCCGCCTGGCAGGAGGGAGTGGCTCCACCGTCGGCACGGGTGGGGCAGCGACCAAGATCGAGGCGGCCGAGATGGCGATGCGTTCCGGCACGCAGGCGGTCATCGCCTCGGGCGGTGAGCCCGACGTGCTGCTGCGACTGGTGGCGGGGGAGGCGCTGGGCACCCGCTTTCTGCCCGTCGTCAGTCGCGTCGAGAGCCGCAAGCGGTGGATCCTTGCCGAACCGCCGCGCGGCGAGATCAGCGTTGACGAAGGCGCGGCCGAGGCGCTGCTCCAGCGGGGCAAGAGCCTGCTGGCGGTGGGCGTGACCGGCGTGAAGGGCGAGTTCGTGCGGGGCCAGACGGTGCGCTTGCTGGGGCCCGACGGGCGCGAGATCGCCCGCGGCATCACGCACTACAATTCGCAGGACCTGACCGCTGTCCGTGGTCTGCGTTCGGAAGAGATCGCTGCGAATCTGGACTCTGAGTATGGCTCCACCGTCGTCCATCGCGATGACTTGGTGCTAGTTTCGTAGCGTTCCAGACCTCAGCTCTCTTTAGCTACCGGCACGGTAAAGTGAAAGGTCGTCCCCTTGCGGAATTCGCTCTCGAACCAGATTCGCCCGCCCTGCATTTCCACCAGGCTCTTGGCGATGCTGAGGCCCAAGCCGGTGCCGGGTACCTCGGAGACCTCTTCGTCTGCTGCGCGAAAGAACTTTTGAAAGATCTTGTGCTGATCCTCGGCCCTGATGCCAATGCCATTGTCCTTTACGGAGACGTGCACAATGCCCGGATTCCCCTCATCGGCGACGTGCTCGGCGCGAATGGTGATCTCGTCGCACTTGGGGGTGAATTTGCACGCGTTGCTGACCAGGTTGGTCAGAACCTGTCCCAAGCGGGTGCGATCCCCCCAAACCGGCGGGAGATCATCTGGGACTTTTATTCTCAGCGAGTGGTGCATTTCCTCGATCTGGGCTTGGGTCGAGTTCACGACGTCTTCTATGACCTGGCTCATAGGGATCGCCGCGAACCTCAGGAGAATCCGCCCGGACTCGATGCGAGAGATGTCGTTCAAATCTGTGACCAGCGTGATCATCCGCCTGGTATTGAACGCGATGATATCCAGGAATTCGGCTTGCTCTGCGTTGACCGACCCGGCTCCCTCGTCTGCCAGCAAGGTGGCGCTGCCGTGAATGGCGCTCATCGGGCTGCGCAGTTCGTGGGTGACGATGGAGATGAAATCGGTCTTGGCCTGGTTGGCGGCTTCGGCCGCCTCCTTTGCCTTTTGTAGCTCCGTCTCTATGATCTTGCGGTCGGTGACATCGCGCAGGACGATCAGGCGACCGGCGAGCCGTCTGCGCCAGTCACGCAGCGGGGAAATTCGCAGGTCGAAGCATCGTTGCACGACGCCTTCTCCTACGGCGATCTCGGTGTGTGTCTCGGGCACGCTGCGGTAGCGCTTCACTAGATTGGGCCAGCGGGATAGAACCTCCTCCGCTGGTTGCCCGACGACCTCCGAGGCCGTCAGGCTTACGATGCCCTCTGCCACCGGGTTGATATCCACAATCCGGTCCTCATCGTCCAAGACGAGCACGCCGTCGCTCATGCTTTCTATGACGGTGTCTCGCGCAATCGGCACGATATCCAGCAGGCGGAATTGAAAGACGCCCCACGCCATCGCGATGCCGGTCAGTGTGAAAAAGAAGGGCGTCATATCTAGCCATGAAACAGGGAGCAAACCAAACGTGGATAGCACGTCGCCTACGATTGGGCCGACCGCTCCAAAGAGCACTGCGAGGGACTGCCGGCGATAGAGGCGCGGCGAGCGAAGGACTTTTGAGATGAGCAGAAAAGAGCCGAGCACGATCAGAAGGTAGGAGTATGCCACGTGGATCCAGTAAAAGACCCCTTGGACGATGTGGATGGCGAAAAACGGGCCGAGCTGCTTCTGCGTAACTTCAGTCCAATAAAGCATGTGCCATTCGTTGGTCCAAATCAGGAGGAGTATGATCAGAGGTTCAATCGCCAGCAGGAGGAGGTTGCGCTGTGTCACCCATTTCCCATAGCCGGTCTGCAATAGCGCGAAGGTGAGCCAAGCACCGGGCACGATGACGATCCCGATGTACCGGATCTTGATCCAAAGGAGTTGGGTGTCCTTGCCGACGCTGGTAAGGCTTAAGGCGTAGGCGAGCGCCCACTCGCCAGCCGCTGCCATCAGGAGGGCAAAAGCCGTTGCCCCTGGCGTAGAACGACGTCGTCGGGCATACAGTGCGATGGCGACCGACACGCTGGCCGCTGCGTACAGAGGGAACACGTAAAGCGCGTGCTGCCAGTTCACCACAGGCCTTTCTAACTATTTGGCCCTCCATCTCGCAGGTCGATCTGGGCGTATTTGCTTTACAGTAGTAGCTACTCAGGCTCTTCGCCCGAGCAGTCTCCCTCGCTCGAAAAAGGGAGAGATGGGGGTTTGGAGAGCGGCGAAGCCGCTCTCCAAGCCCCTGCCCCCTCTCTTTTCACACGCGAAAGGCAACTGCGAAGCAAGGCTGAGTAGTTACGATACGGGAATGAAAGGCGCGGGGTCT
>JAFGED010000328.1 GCA_016931785.1 Anaerolineae bacterium | reverse complement strand
TGGAGAGCGGCGAAGCCGCTCTCCAAACCCCCATCTCTCCCTTTTTCGAGCGAGGGAGACTGCTCGGGCGAATAGACTGAGTAGTTACTCGCGCACCGAGTTTACACCCAAAGGTAACGGATCGCAAGCGGGATCGCCCTGTGTTCGCTTTACTGGTGAGCAAAGGGTGGGAGCAGTGCTTCGCGTTCGTGTCGGCGCGGTGTATAATGTGTTTGCTGGAGCATCTTGGTTCCGGGAGGGTGTTCATTGCTCGTTACCTGGTATGGTACGGCGGGATTTCGTATCGAGACGGGCGGGCACGTCTTTCTGCTCGATCCGCACTTGAGTCGCAGCGCAGGCGCGCGCCCGAAACTGCCCTTTGGCCTTGAGGACGTGGGCAAGGCGCGTGAGATTTTCCTCTCGCACGGCCATTTCGACCACGCGGCAGACGTGCCGCACATCGCCCGCCGGACCGGTGCGCGCGTTTACTGCTCGACGGTTGCGGCGGAGGCGCTGCGCCGCCAGGGCGTGCCAGGCGCGCAGCTCGTCGCGGCACGCGATGGCGACGGTTTCGACTTTGGCGTCTATCGGGCGCAGTGCTTCCACAGCGCGCACGCCCGCTTTGACCTTTCTCTGATCGCGAGGACGCTCGTTCGCGCCTTGCCGTCAGTCCTCTTTGATATGCGGTTGTTTTCCCTCCTGCGCCACTGGCCTCAGGGCCAGGTGCTAAGCTGGCGTTTTGCACTGGCGGCGGAGGGCGACCGCGTGGTGCACCACTTTGGCAGCGCTGGGTGTACGGAGGATGAGCTGGCGCGATTGGCGGACTTGAGCGCGCCGGACGTGTTGATGTTCCCCTTGCAGGGTCACACGCGCATCTGCGTGGTCGCGGCGCGCGTCGTGGAGCGGCTCAACCCGCGCGTCGTGATCCCGCATCACCACGACGACTTTTACCCGCCGATCTCGCAGGCAGTGGATATCGCGCCGTTCGTGCGGGCGGTGGGCGAGCTTTCACCGCCGGTGAGGGTGGTTGAGTTGCCGGTATGTGAGACGGTGGAGATTTAGGAAAGAAGGGTGTTGTTTTTTCGCGCGCTGGAGCGTCTATTATAGTGAGCAGGCCTGTTTCTCGAAAAGAGGACGTTCTATGACCAGATTGCAGCATCAGGCTCAACAGGGGAAAAGCGTCGATCCCGGCTTCGAAACCTTTTACGACGAGTGTTTTCGGGGAGTGTACCGCTACGTCTTTGCACGCGTGCAGGATACGGCGACGGCGGAGGATCTCACGGCTGACGCGTTCTTCAAGGCGTGGCGCAAGTGGCCGCCGCGCGAGACCAACGGCAGCGTACCCAAGGCCTGGCTCTTTCGCATCGTGCGCAACCTGGTGGTCGATCACTATCGCGCCGAGGGCCGCCGCCCGGTGGAGAGCCTGGACGAGATAGAGGTGGGCGACCGGCGCCCCAACCCTGGCGGGGACGATCATCTGGATGTGTTGGCTGTCCGTGTGGCGCTGGCCTCGCTTTCGGCGCGGGATCAGGACGTGCTCTCCCTTCGCCTGGCGGGACTTTCGAACGAGGAGATCGCCTCGCTGCTCCAGATCGACGAGGGAGCAGCGGGGATGGCCTGCCTGCGGGCGCTCAAGCGGCTGCGGGAAAGAGTGGAGTGTGGCGATGAAAAAGCAGAGTGATAAGAAACTGGCCGAGGAACTGGCGGTGCGTCTGGACGCAGGCAGGCTTGAGCCGACCGACGCGGACAGCGCCGAGATGCGGGACTTGATGGCGCTCTATGCTCGCCTGGATGACGCGGTGGAAGGGCCCAGCCCTAAGCTCCAGGGGTGGGTGAGGAGATCGTTCAGGGAGAGGGGCGTCAAGGCGCGGGTGTCCGCCTGGATGGAACGGGTCCGCGGACGCTGGTTGGCGTGGCTGCCCCGGCGCTATCACCCGGCGCTGGCGGTGGCGGCGGCGATGGTCGTTCTGCTGGTGGCGTTGCCGGCTTTTCTGGGGTCGTCGCATCGCTTCTATACCGCAGTGGGTAACGAGCAGGTTTCCAGTGGGATTGTCGCTGATGATGCGGGCAACGTCCGCGGCGGGCGGACCGACGCACCCGCTCTGCTGTACAGCGCAGTGCAGGATCGGGAGAGGTATTATGATGGCACCGTGTCTGGGGCACTGGATGGCGCGGACGCTCGGGGCTCGGATTCCTCTTTTTACGAGGCGGGTTCTGTATCGGATGCAGTTGATGAGCAGGCGGGTTATCGCGACCCTGCGGATGTCGAAAGCGGCGACGGTCACAGCGACGACGGCCGCATGGTCGTGCGGCGCGCTGCCCTGACTTTTGTCGTGCAGGACGCCGAGGCCAGCTTTGCCCGCGTGCAGGAGATCGCCGCCGAAAATGGGGGTGGAATCTACAGCCTGGAAAGCGGCAAGACGGCGCGAGGCAGCTTGCAGACCTTCGTCTCCATCCAGGTGCCCGTCGCGGCCTGCGACCAGGTGCTGGCGCAACTGCGTGGGATGGAAGCCGAGTTGCTCTCCGAGCAGGTCACCAGCCAGGACGTCACCGCCAGTTACGTCGACCTGGATGCCCGCGTGCGTAACCTGGAGCTGGCGGAGCAGGAGCTACAGGAGCTTCTGGAAGCCGCGCGGGAGCGAGGTGAAAAGGCCCAGGGAATCCTGAGCATCTACGACGAGCTCATCGATATCCGCCAGCAGATCGAGCAGCTCAAGGGGCAGATGACGCTGCTCGAACACTCGGCGGCCCTGGCGCGCATCGACGTGGCGCTGATCCCCGAGGAGATCGCCCCCGAGCCTGCCGGGTTCGATGCCGGGCGCGTGCTGCGGGAGGCCTGGGAGGAAGTGGTGCGCATCTTTGAGGATATCGCCGCCTTTTTCATCCGCGCCTTTGCCTACGCGCCGCTGATATTGCCCCCGCTGCTGGTCGTGGCGCTGGTGGCGTGGATGATCGTGCGCGGGGTGCGCCGGCGCAGCCTCACTGTGGCTGGCGAGGAGGACGTTCGAGACGAGTAGATGTATCTGGTGCTTTAGCCCCAATCGTACTGTGAGCTGCCAAATCCTGCCCTGAGGTGAACCCGAATATCCCCCCCCTGAAAGTTTGGGTTTTACGGGCTTTTTGGTATAATACCGGCGGTTTGTATGCCGAGAAACCGCTCGCACGTCGATTATGGGGCTTCAACAGATCCTCTTCATCATCTTTGGCACGATTGCGCTGGGGGCCGCGGTAGCGGCCGTCGTCTTGCGTAACGCGTTCCACTCCGCGCTGGCCCTGGCTGGTTCCTGCCTGGGTGTGGCAGGGCTGTTGGTATCGCTGGGCGCGCCCATCGTCGCCGGGCTGCAGGCGCTGGTCTTTATCGGGGGCATCGCCGCCCTGATCCGCTTCGGTCCCGCGCCGCTGCGGGAGATGACGCGCCCGAACCAGCTCGGCCACGACCGCTGGTGGTGGGCGGGCGTGGCGGTGGCTGCGGCGCTGTGCGCGGCGATCGTCTGGATGGTGTTCAGCACCGGTTTGGAGCTGGCGCCCGATCCGGCTTTTATCCCCTCCGGCAGCATCGAGGCGCTGGGCGTCTCGCTGGTGAGCGCGGAGGGGTTTGTGTTGCCGCTGGTGGTCGCCGTCCTATTACTGGGGGTCGCACTGGCCGGTGCGGCTCGTTTGGCGAGGAGGCGGTGACGATGGCGCCGCTTTCGTGGTATCTCGCCCTGGCGGCTGGCCTGTTCTGTGTCGGCCTGTACGCCGTCCTGGGGCGGCGCAACGCCGTCACCATCTTGATGGGCGTCGTGTTGATGCTCAACGGCGTGCTGCTCAACATGGTCGCCTTATGGCGCTACGTGGCGAGTGGGACGGCGGATGGGCAGGTGTTCGCGCTGCTCGTGATTCTCATCACGGCGGCGGAGGTGCTGGTGGGTCTGGCGCTGGCGGTCGCGCTGTGGCGCGAGCGTGGCACGGCGGTCGTGGACGAGCTGGAGTCACTCAGGGAGTAGGGGGCGGAAGCGCGATGGGCTTTAACTTTTTCGAGATTGCGTGGTTGATTCCGTTTTTCCCTTTGCTCGTCTTTGGCGTCATCGCGCTGTTTGCCCACCGCAGTCGCGTGTGGAGCCAGCGGCTCGCCGTCGGCGGCGTCGTGATTTCTGCTCTGCTGGCGCTGCTCACGTTCCTGGCCAAGATGCTGGTGGTGATCGAAGGCAAGTCCCTGGCATACTCCAGGGTGCCGCTTGGTGAGTGGTTCTCCCTGGGCGGAGATAGATTCCTGATCGGCATTTACATCGATCAACTCAACGCGCTGATGCTCCCCGTGCTGGCGCTGGCTTGCCTGGTCATCTTTATCTACAGCGCGGGCGCTATGCGGGATGATCCGCACTCCGGGCGTTTTTTCGCCCTCTTGTCTCTTCTGGCCTGCGGCGTGCTGGGGCTTTTGATCTTTGACAACTTGCTGTTCTTTATCATCTTTTGGGTGATCATGGATGCTTGCGCGTATCTGCTGACCGGCTTTTGGCACGAGCAAGAGTCCGTTCGCCAGGCTGCCCTCAAGGTGTTCCTGGTGACCGGCGCAGGCGACCTGCTGCTCCTGCTGGGGATAGCGCTGCTCTGGATGTATGCGGGTTCTCTTGCCTACAGCGATGTCTTCAGCGCCGAGAAGTTGGCAGAGCTATCTGGGATCAACTTCCTGGATACACAGGTTTCGATCGTGACGGTAGTCGCGCTGCTGTTTTTCTGTGGGGTGATGGTCAAGAGCGGCCAGTTCCCGCTTCACGTCTGGCTGCCCGAGGTGGCGGAGGCCCCGGCGCCGGCATCGGCCCTCATCCACGCCGCGACGGCCTCTGCCGGGGTTTTCCTGTTGATTCGCGCGTTTCCACTTTTGGACGCAGCGGCCTCGTCACTGTTGATCGCCGACCTTGGCCTGACCCTGGTGACGCTCGTCGGCGTCTTTACCGCCGGCATCGCGGCGCTGGTCGCCGCGACACAGCGCGATGTGCGGCGCGCGCTGTCCTTTTCCGCAATCGGCCAGCTTGGCTATGCCATCGCCGCGCTTGGGATCGGCGCCTACGTGGCGGGCGTCTTTCATCTGGTCACGAGCATCTTTTTTAACACGCTGCTCTTTTTGGCCGCCGGGTCGGTGCTGCACGGGATGAAGCACGGCTGTCGGGACCGGCTCGACGGCGATTCATTCGATCCCAACGATATGTTGGGCATGGGCGGGCTGGCAGAGAGGCAGCCGATTACCTTCTATCTATTCCTCGCCGGTGGGGCGGCGCTCGCCGGCGCTCCGTTCGTCACCGGCGGCTTTTGGTCGAAAGACGCGATCCTGACCTGGGCGTGGGCGAACAACCAGACCCTGTTTTGGATCATGGCTGTGATCGCGGCGGTGACGTCCTTCGGTGTGATGCGGCAGCTCAGCCTGATCTTTGCGGGCGGGCCGCGCAGCCACGCCGCCGCCAGTTCCGTCGAGAGCGCCCCGGCGATGACCACACCGTTGATCTTTTTGACGCTCTTTGTCCTGGTTTTGGGATGGGTTGGCGTTCCCCTTTCCGGTGATAGCTTCATCGCGATGTTCTTTGGCGTCAAGGAGGAGGCTCACTTCATCGGCGAGCCCACGATGTGGTGGAGCATCGCCTGCGTGACTGGACTGAGCTTTGGGTTCATGATCTATGCCTATTGGCCTATGCGGCCTGGCGAGACGGACTGGGTGGAATCGTTGATGCGCGCGGTGAGGCTGGGCTGGCTCTACGAATTCGTGCGTAACGCCCTCTACGTGGATGCGTTGTACCAGTGGGTTTTCGCCAGGCCCGCTGTCTGGCTGGGCCAGGGGTTGGCGTTCGTCGACGGTGTGCTGGGCGACCTGGTCGTGAACGCCATTCGAGGGTTCGGTCAGGGGCCGGCATTGATCGGCTGTTGGTTCGACGCGCGCGTTCTGACGCCTTTATTCAGGCCGGTCGACCGCGTGGCCGGGCCGGTAGCCCAGGCCGCCGGCTGGGTGGATGTCCGGCTGGGCGTGCCGGCCGACCAGTTGCGGCACGTCGGCAGGTATCCGGCCCGCGTCGCTGGTTTGCTTGATCTGTTGCTGGACCGCCTGGTTAATTTGGCAGGACCCGCCACACAGGGCTTGATGTGGCTGAGTGCCGCGCTCGATCGTGGGCTGGGCATCGCGGTGCAGAGCGTCGGCGAGGCGGTGCAGGTGAGCGGCCTGTGGTTCCGCCCCAGGACCGGCAAGGTGCAGGACTACTTGCGTTTGGCAGCCGTCGCCGTGGCGGTGCTGGCGGCGATGTTTGTGTTTTTCATGTTTGTGCAGATTTGATATGTCTAGCCTCGCGAAGGATAACTGCAACCTTCGCAGGGTTTCAAACTGACGGAGGAGAACCGGTATGATTCCAATCCTTAGTGTTATTCTGTTCCTCCCATTGGCGGCCGGGCTGCTGCTCTTGGTGATCCCACGGGAGAACGTCAAGACGGTCCAGCGGGTGGGCGTCAGCTTTGCGCTCGTGGCTTTTGTGCTCTCGATTCTCGTCTGGGTCACGGTGGCGCAGGCAAGTGGCGAGGGCAGCCAACTTCCGGTCGAGGATTACGAGTGGATCCCGGCCTTTGGGGTGCGGTACCACCTGGAGGCAGATGGTCTCAGCGCGCCCTTGATCGCCATGGCCGCTCTGGTGATCGCCTTGGCCCTTTTCTACTCGGAACGCACGGTCGCGCTGCGGGTCAAGGAGTACTTTTTCCTGTTCCTGCTGCTAGAGACCTGCGTGTTCGGCGTCTTTTTGGCGCGCGACCTGGTGCTGTTCTACGTCTTTTGGGTGTTGGGGCTGCTGCCGATGGTGCTCCTCATCAGCGTGTGGGGTGGGGAGGGACGGGAGCGCGCCGCCGTCAAGTTCTTTCTGTATAATTTGCTGGCCAGCGTGGCGATGCTCCTGGTGATCCTCGTCGTCTTTGCCCAGGTCGAGACCTTTGACATGCAGGAGGCGGCGCAGAAGCGGCCTTATGGCGCGGAGCAGTACTTTGTCAACGCCTGCATCGCCCTGGGCGGGCTGTTTTTCGCCTTTGCCGTCCGGCTGCCTTCTTTCCCTTTCCACACCTGGCTCTCCGATGCACAGGGCGAGTCCTCGACCCCGGTCAGCGCCGTTCTGGCCAGTGTTTTCCTGAGCACGGGGGGGTATGGGTTGATGCGCGTGGCGTTGCCGCTCTTTCCCGACCAGTTCTACTTTCTCACCGTGCAGGTGTGGGTGTTCCCTGCTCTGGCTGTGGCGAGCATCGTCTACGGGGCGCTGGTCTGCCTGGCCCAGTGGGACCTCAAGCGACTGATCTCGTTCATGTCGGTGGTGCAGATGGGCTTTGTCACGCTGGGGGTGTGCGCGGCGTCCGTGGGTTACGCGTGGTTGAACGGGGTGGCTGTGCTTGGGGAGGGGCAGGCTTTGCCAAAGCCCGAGGCTACCCTCAATGCGGCGGTGTCGGGCCTCGGCGGCGCTGCCATGCAGATGTTCGCCCACGGTGTGGTCATCGCGGCCCTTTTCTTCCTGGCGGGCATCCTCCACCGGCGGACGCGCACCTACGATTTGAGGGCGTTCGGCGGGTTCTCCAGGCGGATCCCCCACTACTATGGCCTCATGCTGGTGACGGGTTTCGCCGCGCTGGGGCTGCCGGGGCTGATCGGCTTCTGGGGCGAGTTCTTTGTGTTCAAGAGCACGATGGGCCTGGTGCCCATCTTTGCCTTCATCGGCATGTTGGGTGTGGTCTTTTCGGCGGGCTACACCCTGTGGAAGATCGTGCAGCACATTTTCCTGGGCGAGTTGGACGAAGGACGTTGGGGCCAATTGCAGGATATAGCGGGATGGGAAAAGGCGACGGTGTGGCCGTTGGTGGTGATCATCGTCGTGTTCGGCCTCTATCCTACGTTGCTGGTGGATATGTTCAATACGGCGCTGACGGCGCTGTTGAATGGGTTGCTGTGATTTGAGATATAACCGCTTTTTTTGCAAGATGTTGGTGGAAGCGTTGGTATTGTGTTTGGAGGGCAGTTAAATGACACTTGATATGCTCCCTGAATTCCTGCGCACACACTACGAGGTGCATGAATGGAAACACGCATGTGCTATTCTCAGAAATGACTTCCCGGTGGAGTGGGAGGACATGATTGGGGTGCTGACAGCCTTCCGTTTGCGTAGAAGCGATATTATCAAGCCTGGTGGCGGGAAGTCACCCATTGCCAAATCTCTTGATCATGCGTTTTATGAGCGGGGTTGGGTCGAGAAGGGCTTTGATACCAAAGTTATCGTTGATGCCAAGGAGATGCTGTCACCCACTCACAAGGTAGACTGTTACAAGAACCAGGTTGCACTTGAGATCGAATGGAACAACAAGGACCCTTTCTTCGATAGAGATCTGAACAACTTCCGACTTCTTTTCGAACTCCGTGCAATCAGTATCGGCGTGATCGTGACCAGGTGTGACAGACTTCAGGAAGTCTTTGACGAGCTTGGTAAAGGGGCATCGTACGGGTCTTCGACCACTCATATGAGTAGGCTTCTTCCAAGGATTGAAGGCGGCGGTGGGGGCGGGTGTCCTATCTTGGTGTTTGGAATCACCAAGAAGCTTTACGTGGAGAGGTAGCTATGGAAAACGATTGTTCGAGGATGAAACAGGCTAGTGTGTCTGATGCTGCCGATGAGCTGTTCCTGCTATCGAGAGAATATGGACGCTTTGGCACTATCCTTGCCGACCCGCCCTGGCGATTTGCCAACCGGACCGGCAAAATGGCTCCTGAACACAGGCGATTGCTCAGATACCCCACGATGTCGTTTCAAGAGATCATGGAACTGCCGGTGGCACAATTGGCGCTGCCTGAAAGCCACTTGTACCTATGGGTTCCGAATGCGCTCATCCGTGAAGGAATGGAAACGATGGAGAGATGGGGATTCACCTACAAGACGAATCTGGTGTGGTACAAAGTCCGTAAAGATGGCGGCCCTGATGGCCGAGGCGTGGGTTTTTACTTTCGCAACGTGACAGAATTAGTGCTTTTCGGGGTCCGTGGCGGCATTCGTACTCTGGCGGCCGGGCGGAGGCAGGTGAACATCATGGTGAGCCGGAAGCGCGAGCATTCCAGAAAGCCTGACGAGATTTATGACATCGTGGAGCAGTGCAGTCCGGGGCCGTATCTCGAGCTCTTTGCCCGCCATCCCCGGCCTGGATGGATACAATGGGGAAACGAAGTAGATAACGGCCTGGTGCTAGAAGTAGACGCTGATGAACAAGGAATGCCTGCTCAAGAGTCATCCGCTGTTGCTGGCAACGCCGGGAGACAATCGTCGCCATTTGCGCAGCCACGGTTGCTGGAGACACGGGAGAGCTACGATAGCACAACGGATTGACGCACGTACTGAAAAGACGATGGCGAACCCCGGAGCGGTCGCTTGATGCAGCACACACTTTGGCTGCTTTCCCCCGAGCTGGTCCTCCTGCTGGTGGGTGGGGTTCTCCTGGGCTTGGATGCGCTGCGCGCCTATTGGGACGCAAGTCGCTGGACGCCCTACGTCGCCCTGGCGGGGTTGCTCGGTGCGTATATCAGCGTCGTCACGCTCTGGGGGTACGAGGGCCGGCTGTTGGGAGTGCTGGCCTGCGATGGCTTTGCGCTGGCAGTCAAGGCGATGGCATTGCTGGCGACCGGACTCGTCATCCTGATCGCCAGCGAATACATCCGCATGCGCCGCGGGCGCAACAACGGGGCGTTCTACGCCCTGCTGCTTCTGGCGGCGCTCTCGATCTGCTTGGCGGGCGCGGCGCGCGACCTGCTCGTGATCGTTCTGGCCTTTGAGCTGTTCGGCATCGTTTCCTACATCATCATCGGTTACTTGCGCGATGAGCCCCACGCCGGTGAGGCAGCGGCCAAGTATTTCCTGTACAGCGCGGTCGCCTCGGCGATGATGCTCTATGGACTATCGTGGTTCTACGGCGTGGCGGGCTCCACCGGCTTGGCCGCTATCGCCGCCGCTTTGGAGGAGTCGGGTGCCGCGTTGAGGCCCCTGCTGCTCCCGCCGCTGGTCCTGATGGTGGCGGGGTTCGCCGCCAAGGTGGCGCTGGTCCCCTTTCACCAATGGGCGCCTGACGTTTGCGAGGGCGCGACGGCGCCCGTCGTCGCGCTGTTCACCGTAACACCCGCGCTCGTGGGGTTTGCCGGGCTGACGCGCGTATTGATGACCGTGCTGCCGGTGGGAGGGAGCGAGCTATCCGTCGATGGACGCACGCTGCTGATTACCCTGGCGGTGCTATCGATGATCGCCGGCAACCTGGTGGCGCTGTGGCAAGGCAACGTCAAGCGCTTCCTGGCTTACTTTAGCATCGCCCAGGCGGGCTACCTGCTCGTCGGTCTGGTAGCTGCCTCGCCGCGGGGGGTGACCGCCGTGTTGTTCTCGCTGGCCGCCTGCGTGGTGGGCGACCTGGGAGCGCTCGCCGCTGCCCTTGCCTTGTTCGAGCACACCGGCTCGTACGAGATCAAGGAGTATGCCGGGATGCACCGGCGCGCGCCGGAGCTGGCTTGGCCGCTGCTAGTGTGCCTGCTTTCGCTGGCCGGACTCCCGCCGCTGGCGGGCTTTGTCGGCAGGTTGTACCTGTTCTCGGCGGCGGTGGAGGAAGGGCTGCTTTGGTTGGCCATCGTCGGCGTGGTCAACAGCGTCGTGTCGCTGGCTTGCGTGTGGAAGATTGCGCGGGTCTTGTTCGTCGCGGAGCCACGGGCTGAGGGGCGGCTGGCCGTCCCGCCGACGTTGGTCGTTGCGTTGGGGATCGCGGTGACCGGCGTGTTCGCCCTGGCGATCTTTGCCAATCCGATCCTGGTGCTGTTCCAGTCTGCTGCCGAGGCGCTCGTTTCAACTGTTCCTTGAGAGATTGTGCTTGACTTTCCCGAAAGCTGGTGCTTGGGCTGCGCTGGATGATCAATATGTCTCGGGGCGCGCCAAGATGTCGTGACGTATTTGAGCTTTCGGGAAGGTGGATGCGAGTTGGCGCCGGTTTGCCAAATTGCGCGTTTTGCCTATAATCAGAGTTGGCGTGACCGAGCGGGTCGCTATGCCTCGTAGGAGAAAGTCGTTATGGATTGCCCAAAGTGCCAATCCCCCATGGAAGCAGTGGTATACGAGTCGTTCGAGGTGAATCGCTGTACGAAGTGCAAGGGGCTCTGGTTTGATCTGCGAGAGCAAGAGCACCTGAAGGCTCTCGAGGGATCGGAGCGCATTGACGTGGGCACTTCTGGAGAGGGCGCGGCGTATAACGAGATTGGCGGCATCGAGTGCCCAATCTGTCGCACGCTTATGATCCGCATGGTAGATGCCCAGCAGCCCCACATCTGGTACGAAAGCTGCCCCACGTGCTACGGCGTGTTCTTCGACGCCGGCGAGTTCAGGGATTACAGAGAGAGAACGATTCTGGACCTTTTCAAAGATCTGACGGCTAAGGAGCGAAAGTAATCGAATGCGCGTCCATTTGGAGCTCTTCGGCCTTTCCCGGATTGCGGCAGGGACCAAGGAACTGTTGTTGGAGTTGGAAGAAGGTACTACATTTCGCGATATTGTCCGGTTATTGAGTGTTAAATACCCCGATATGATCGGCAACGTGATCAACCCCGATGGTGAGACGTTGCATCCTCCCAATACCTTTAATCTGAACGCCAAGCGTATGATTCGACCGAATCAGATGGACGAGTTTCCCAGCGATGGAGATCGAATCGTGTTGATGTCTATTTCAGCAGGAGGTTAGGCTTATGTATGGCTACAGCGGAAAAACGCTGCACATCGACCTGGCGGAGCGCAAGACGTGGGTCGAGAGAAAGCCCGAGGAGTGGTACAAGATGTACATCGGCGGCGTGGCGATGGCCAGCCGCCTGGCTTGGGAGAACATTGAACCGGGTTGTGACCCCCTTTCTCCCGGCAACGTGATCTGCGTGGCCGGCGGGCTGTTCTGCGGGACGCCGGTGCCGGTGGGCGGCAAGTGGGGATTGGCTTCCAAGTCGCCGCTGACGGGTTTTCTCGGCGACAGTCTCTCGGGAAGTTGGTTCGCCATCACCCTCAAGCGTTCCGGGTGGGATGGCATCGTCATTCACGGTGCCAGCGAGGACTGGGTGCGCGTCTTTATCGACGACGACAGGGTCTCCTTCCACGACGCCTCCAACCTCGTCGGCCTGAACACCTACGATACAGAGGATGCGATCCGCGACGAGTACGGCGATGATCAGATTCGCTCTGCCTGCATCGGGCCGGCCGGGGAAAACCTATCGCGCATTGCCAACGTCAGCAACGACGGGCGAAAGGCGGGCCGCACCGGGCAGGGTGCGGTGTGGGGATCGAAAAAGCTCAAGGCGTTTTCCATCCGCGGCACGGGCGGCGTCACGGTGGCCGATCCAGACACGTTGCTCAAGATGTCGTACGATATTCTCCAAGCGGCCCAGGGACCTTACACGCAAAAGTATCGCATCCTGGGCACCAGCTCGAACGTGCTCAATATGAACAAGTTGGGCTTGCTGCCCACGCGCAACTACCAGCAGGGCACCTTCGAGGACGCCGAGTTGGTCAGCGGCGAGTATCTGCACGAGCACTACAAGGCCAAGACGACCGCCTGTGCCCAGTGCCCCATCGCCTGCGAGCAGATTGGGCAGGTTAAGGAGGGCCCTTTCGCCCCTGCGATGGGTCATATCGAGTACGAATCGCTCTATGCGCTCTCGTCCAACTGCGGCGTGAGTGACATGGAGGCCTCCATCAAAGCCATCACCAACTGCAACGAGCTGGGATTGGACACGATGAGCTGTGGCGTGACCATCAGTTGGGCGATGGAATGCTACCAGAGGGGCGTCTTTACCAAAGAGGATTTCAAGTGTGAAAAGTACCCCGAGGGGTTCGAGGCCGAGTTCGGCAGCGGCGAGGCCATGGTGACGCTGACGGAGATGATCGCTCGCCGGGATGGCTACATGGGCGACCTGCTGGCCGAGGGTACAAGGCGGGCCAGCGCCAAGGTCGATGAGGAGCGCGGCACCGAGACCTACAAGTGGGCCATGAATATCAAGGGGTTGGAGCTGCCCGGTTACGACGCCCGCGCGCTCAAGACCTTCTCCGTGGGACTGGCGGCGGGCACCCGTGGCGGCTGCCACAACCGGTCGGCGGCCTACGATCCCGATATCCAGGGAGAGGTGGATCGCTTCAGCATCGACGACACGCGCGGCCGGGTAGCCAGGGAAACGGAGGAGTACGCTGCCGTCTACGATACGCTGCCGCTGTGCAAGTTCAGCCGCCGCTGCTTCACCGGCAAGGCCGATCGAGCGGGCGCGTGGCCGGCCATCGCCAAGCTGATCAACGCCGTCACGGGCTGGGATTTTGACTACGACGCCGTCGACCTGATCGGCGAGCGAACGCACACGCTCAAGAAGGCGTTTAACATCCGCGAGGGATGGACGCGCGCCGACGATCACCTGCCCTGGCGCTGGCACAACGAGCCGATGAAGGAGGGGGCGTCTGCCGGTCACGTGGTGACTTTGGAGGAGTTGGAGTATCTGAAGGACATCTACTACGAGGCCAAGGGCTGGACGAAGGATGGCCTGATTCCCAAGCAAAAGTTGATCCAACTTGGGATGGATGACGTGGCCGAGGAGATAGGAGTCTAATACTCTAGTACCCCGTTTTCTTAGAGAAAACGGTGTGCTAGCCGGCAAGGAGATAGTTATGCCTACTTCTACATCCAGGTATCGATACGTTTCGTGTGACTCGACCAAGTGCGTGGGCTGCCAGATTTGTGAGTACGTCTGCTCCCAGACCAAGACCGGCGAGTTTAACACCTATCGCAGCCGCATCCGCACCGTGCGCGAACACAAGATCCTGATGACGGCGGTGGCCTGCCGCACGTGCGAGGACGCGCCCTGCGTCATCGCCTGCCCGCGCGATGCGCTGAAGCAGGATCCGGTGACCGGCATCATCCACGTCGACGCCAATCTGTGCGATGGCTGTGCCTGGTGCATCGAGGCCTGCGACTTTGGCGCCATCTCGATCAATCCGGCGTCCAAGCTGGCCGAGATCTGCGACCAGTGCGAGGACCTGGAGGATGGCCCTCAATGCGTCAAGTGGTGCCCCAAGGAGGCGCTGGTGCTCACCACGCCCGACCAACGCTCGCAGAAAGCGCGACACAAGCTGCTCGACGAAGAAGTGGTTAAGCCGTAGTGAGTCTTGGTTGGATGAGGTGTTGGGGGAGCGTTTGCCTGGGGGTAAGATCAGGGAAGAGATCTGCGTCAATATCAAGCGATTGAAGGATATCTTGTCACGCTGGTTGAGTTTGGAATTATTGTAAGAGTTTGTAGTCTTGAGGGGCAACTATGGCAGGAGATAAAGAATCAGGAGGAAACGGGAGTAAGCCGAAAGATCTGCGCATCGGCGTGTACATCTGTCACTGTGGGTCGAACATCGCCGGTGTGATCCCGCCGGCTGCCGTGGCGGAGTATGCCGCGACGCTGCCGGGGGTGGTTAGGGCCACTGATACGCTGTATGCCTGCGCCGACAGCGGCCAGAACCTGATCAAGGAAGAGATCGAGAAATACAACCTGAACCGGGTCGTGGTCTCAGCCTGCTCGCCCAAGATGCACGAGCCGACCTTCCGCGCAGCGGTGGCCGAGGCGGGTTTGAATCCTTTCCTGATGGAGATGGCCAACATCCGCGAGCAGTGCACGTGGGCGCACGGCCACGATCCCGAGGGCGCGCTGAAAAAGGCCAAGGACCTGACCGCGTCCGCCGTCGCCAAGGCCAGTTTCCTCACCCCACTGGACATGATCCACGTGCCCGTGACCCATCGCGCCATGGTTATCGGCGGTGGGGTTTCGGGCATCAGCGCTGCGCTCGACCTGGGCGACCAGGGGATCGAGACGGTCCTGGTGGAGAAACAGCCGACCATCGGTGGGGTGATGGCTCAATTGAACAAGACCTTTCCCTCGATGGACTGTAGTATATGAATTCTCGCCCCCAAAATGGTTGACGCGGCGCGTCACCCCAAGGTGGATGTGAGGACGTATACAGAAGTCGAGCGGGTCGAAGGTTTCGTTGGCAACTTTAAGGTTCAACTGCGCCAAAAGTCCCGCTACGTGCATGCCGATCGCTGCAATGGCTGCGGTGAGTGCGCGCTGGTCTGCCCCATCGAGGTTCCCAACTATTTTGACATGAACCTGGCTCCGCGCAAGGCCATCGACGTGGCGATGAGCCAGTCGGTGCCCCTGCTGTACAACGTTGACATTGATGCCTGTATCCACTGCTACAAGTGCGTAGAGGCCTGCGGCAAGCTTGAGGCCGTCGACTTTGGCCTCCAGGACGAATTGGTGTGGGAGGATATCGGGGCGATCATCGTCGCCACCGGCTATGGCCACTTTGATCCCAGCGTGATCCCCGAGTACGGTTATGGGCGCTTCCCCAACGTCGTCACGGCGATGGAGATCGAGCGCCTGGCTAACTCGGCCGGCCCGACTGCCGGCAAGCTGGTCCGCCTCAGCGATGGCGTCACTCCAAAGAGCCTGGCCATCGTCAACTGCGTTGGCTCGCGCGACAAGCGCTTTAACCCTGGGTGCTCCAACTTTTGCTGCATGTACGGCATCAAGAACGCCATGCTGTTGAAGCAGGCCTATCCCGAGATGGACATCGTCATCTACTATATGGACATCCGCACACCCTCCAAGGGCTACGAGGAGTTCTACGACCGGGCGCGCGAGATGGGCGTCCGCTTCGTCCACGGCCGTCCCAGCCTGATCACCGAAGATCCCGAGACGAAGAATCTCTACGTGCATTCGGAGGATATGGCGCTGGGGCGCGTGATCGAGCGTGAGTACGACATGGTGATGCTCAACCAGGCGGCGGTGCCGCAGCCGGACGTCGATACGGTCAGCTCGGTGCTCAACATCAGCCAGAGTCCCGGCGGCTGGTTCATGGAGTATCACCCCAAGCTGCGGCCGATGGACTGTCCCACCGACGGCATTTTCCTGGCCGGCGCGTGCCAGGGCGTCAAGGATATCCCCGCCAGCGTGGCGCAGGGATCGGCGGCG
>JAFGED010000327.1 GCA_016931785.1 Anaerolineae bacterium | reverse complement strand
GCCGCCGCGCTGATCCTGCCGATAGGCCCCGGACAGACCGTGGGCACCGCCGTCGGCGAGATCGACGCGACGGCGCTCGTCATCATCTTGGCGCTGCTGGCGGCCGTCGGTGCAGTCGCAGCCTGGATCGCCTCGCGCCGGCGGTGAGACGCTCTAGTACTGAGTTCCTCCGGGCCAATTGCAACGCCACTGCAACAAACGAAATTGACATGCGCCTAAATTGCCTGTATACTATGCAGTAGGACAAAAATCGGGCGGGAGCCTGCAAAGGCTGACGGCCAAACCGTGGACATTTCCTCTGACACCAAGGGCGAAAGGGGCTCGACTATCTTCACACACCCCCATTTGCGCCAACATTGCAATCAATAATAGATTGGCAGCGACGTCTTCTGGCCCGCCGGAAGTTTTTTGCCAAGCAGGGTCATACCGGAGAACTTGTAGTCAGACACGAGTACCCTCTGTTGACACAGGAAAGGGCGTCTGGCTTTGCTAAACATCCGACACAAGACTGTCACCCATATTTTTTGCTAACCAAGGAAGGAAAAACAAGGAGGTAATAATGAACGCGGACAAAAAATCAAGACTAGTTGCAGTTATCATAGGTGGACTTCTTTTGTCACTCTTTGTAACAGGAGTCGTTTACGCTGCAACAATCAACATCGACACGTTCGATTCTGGCACGCAAAACATAGCCGCTAACGATAGCAATACACCTGTTTATGATAGCGTGGATGGTGGCACAAGCGATGTGCTTGGACAATACCGTGACGTAGCACTCGCTAGCTCATCCTGTTCCGCCCCAAGCGACATAGAGCTAAAGATTGATGTGGGCAGCGCTCCTGGCACTAATTTCCTGGACTTCTCAGAAGACACGAGTTGCGGAGGCATAGCAACAATCACCTGGGACGGAGATAATGATGCCACTGCCCGCAGCTATCTCCTCAGCGCGGACCTAGAAGACTCAAGCCCTACTAACGACGGCATTTATATGAAGGTCACAACTGCTGACCACGCGACTCAGTTGACAATGGTAGGGTATGAGAATAGCACTCAATATTCGACGCTGTCAATAAACATAGCGGGCAGTAGCAATTTGGAAAGGCTGGACATCTTCTTCCCATTCAACACCTTTAGCCCCACCGGTGGAGGAGCAGTCTGGAGTGATCTGGAAGCACTTGAGCTTGAGATAGACGGCACAGTTGAACAGGAATTACAGTTCGTTGTTGACTACATGGAAGCAACTGATGACAGTGAAATCCGTGAATATGGAGACCTGCCTGACGGTACAGGCGGTACGCCGGATTACTCAGACACTACCAATGGTGATAATGAACTAGCTGCGTACCACTCCAATCCAATGGGACTCACACTTGGCTACAATGTGGATATTGAAAGCTCCAGCAATGCAGACTACGGTGCCAAGGGCGACGACAATAGCGATGCCGACGACGAGGATGGAGTAGAGCCTGTGGACCCATACCGGTGGGATGACGATGGCTATGGGCAGGTTGAGTTTACGATAAATGGATGCCCTGACACCTCATGCTATGTCAATGGATGGATTGACTGGAACAACGATGGTAGTTTTGATGACACCGTGGATGGCTGTACAGAACATGTCGTCAACGAATATAACAGTGGTGATGGAACAAGATCTAGACTCATCACCTGTATCCCATCAAGCTATAGCAATGTCTACTACTACGCCCGCTTCCGCATCTGCGAAGACAGTGGGCAGTGTAATGATCCAGGTGTCACAGACACCAACGTCCCCAACGGCGAGATCGAGGACTACCGCTGGCCGCTAGGCCCCACCGCCGTCGAGCTTTCCGCCTTCGACGCCACGTGGAGCGGCAGCGATGTGCTGGTGACGTGGGAAACGGCGATGGAGATCGATACCGTCGGCTTCAACGTCTGGCGCAGCACGACTGCGGACGGCAGCTACGTGAAAGCCAACGACACGCTGATTCCTGCCGCATCTCCGGGCGGGGTGTGGGGCGGTTCATATGCCTTCACCGACCCGAACGTCTTGCCAGGGACGACTTATTACTACAAGCTGGAGGAGATTGAGGCCGGCAAGGAGGCAAGCAACTGGTACGGCCCGGTCTCGACCGATGAAGGCGACCCCAACGCAGTGACGCTCTCCGCTGCCGATACAGCCCTGGCCTGGTGGCCGGTGGCTGCGGGAGTCGCAGCAGGAACAGGGGTAGCGGCAATTGTCTTGCTGCGCAGGCGGCGCGCAAGCTCCTGAAATTGGCGACTGCGCGAGGAGGGCATGAATCACACGCGACGTCCCTGGAGGGGTCGCTTTTCAGCGACCCCTCCGTTTAGTCCCAAGCCAGAGCGCGATCCCAAAGCAGATGCATTCGATTTCAGCGTTTGTCCTACAGACAAAGAAACCGGTTCTGCTATAATGGCTACCGGGGATGTAATGTGATTTGTAAGTTTAGCTTGCTATAATCGAGGCGATGGAACGGCGGGCCGTAAGATAACCCGATTGCGAGCCGTCTGAACAGCAACAAACCTGGTTGACTGACAAAACTCCAACGTCTCGGACAATGACCTCGAAAATCCTGGAACAAACGCAGATGAACGCTGATCCACACTGATTTTTTGTTTCATCTGCGAAAATCTGCGTGAATCTGCGTCCAGAATAGATTTGTCAGTCAATCAGAGCAACAAACTCAAGACACGAACGAGATGAAAACAGTCACTATCCATGCAGCAGTTCTTATCCTTGTGCTCAGCCTCTCCCTCGTCCAGCTCGACGGAGGATGGCCGTGGCACCCGGCGAGCGCCAGCGGGTCCGGCGCGGCGAGCCAGCCCGGCGTCCGCATTCTCGATTCAGATGAGACGGGCATCACCCTGGAGCTCACCACGCCCGATTTCCAGATCGAGCCGATAGCCACAGAGGAGATCACCTGCGACCGGCTCAGCGTGATCGACTATGCCACCAACGACCAGGCAGGCTGGCCCGCGCTGCCCGTGCGCGGAGCGATGCTGGGCATCCCGCCCGATGCCGACGTCACGCTGACCGTGCTGAGCGTCGATGCGGAAGTGCTGCCCGGAAGTTACGATCTGTGCCCCGTGCCCAGCCCCATCGTGGAGACGGCACCGACGGGTGAGATCAGCTTCGGGGGCTACCAACTGATCCGCGACCCCCAGGCCTATGGCAGCGACATTTTCACACCCGCCAGTTCAGCCGAGCTGGTCGAGACCGGCTTCATCCGCAGCCAGCGGGTGGCGCAGGTACGCTTCCACCCCTTCCAGTATAACCCGGCCTCGGGCGAGGTGCGACACCTGGAACGCATCCAGGTGCGGTTGGAGTTTAACCGGGACTTTTCCCTGGATGGTGCTGCATCCGGCGCTATAGACGAGGGGGCGTTCGAGGAGACACTGAGCAATAACCTGCTCAATTACGACGCCGCACGCGGGTGGCGCACACGGACCGCCCCGCTGGACCAGGGCCAGCAAGATTGGCCGCTCCCGGCCCAGACCGAGCCCAGCTACAAGATCATGGTCGATGAAGACGGCATCTACGCGGTGAGCTATGCCGACCTGCAGGCAGCGGGGATAGCGACTGCCACGCTGGACGCCCTTGATCCGCGCACCTTCCACGTGGACAATCAGGGTGAGGAAATCGCCATCTACGTGTCCGGCGAGGAGGACGGCGCCTTTGACATAGGTGACTATATCCTCTTCTATGGCCAGAAAATGAACACCCGATACACTGACGTCAATGTCTACTGGCTGACGTGGGGGACGGAAAACGGATCGCGTATGGCAACGATAGACGGAACACTCAGCGGCACGGGTGCCGTTCCTCCGTACTTTCTGACCACCGTGCATCTCGAAGAAGATCACGAATACACAAGCAAACACACCTGCGGCCCCGAGAACGACCACTGGTACTGGGATGCCGTCGTCGCTTACGATGCTGCCGCCTCAAACAGCTATACAACCACCCTGCATCCTGCGACAACCGCCCCCTTCAGCGCCACCGTGCGCGGCCTCTTGCGCGGATACTCCGCCCCATCCGAACATTATACCCAGGTCTATCTGAACGGCAACCTGATCGATGACGCCACCTGGGCGGTTCAGACCGAATACTCATTCGAAGCCGAGGTGCCACAATCATACCTATTTACGGGCGCGAATACCATCTCCGTGACGTGCGGGATCAGCGAGACACCAGAGCTTATCCTTATCTACTGGTTTGAAATAGACTACTATGCCACCTACGCCGTCGATGAAAACGCTCTCCTCTTCGATGGCGACGAAACAGGAACATGGGAGTACCAGGCAACCGGCTTCACCACGGACACGCTGGACATCCTGGACATCACCGAGCCGCTCAGCCCCACGCGCATTCTAAGCGCCTCGATTTCGGGCGCCAGCGGCGCGTACACGCTCACCTTTCAACACACGATTATCGGTGAGCACCATTACCTGGCCCTGGCTCCGGCACAGCGGTGTTCCCCTCTACAGATTGAGCGCGACAACCCTGCCGATCTCCACTCCACCGCCAACAGCGCCGACTATATCATCATCACCCACGTCGACTTTTACACCGAAGCGCAACGGCTGGCCGCTTACAGCGTGATGACGCGAGGACTGCGCACCGTCGCCGTGGACGTGCAGGACGTCTACGACGAGTTCAGTTATGGCATTTATCACCAAGAGGCTATCCACGACTTTTTGGCCTACGCCTACGCCAACTGGGGGCCGCCCGCGCCTGCCTACATCCTGCTGGTAGGGGACGGTAACTACGATTTTAAGGATAACCTAGGTCGGGGAGAACCAAGTTACGTTCCACCATATCTGGCCTATGTAGATCCGTGGATAGGGGAGACAGCAGCAGACAACCGGTACGTCTGTGTGAGTGGAGAGGATATCTTCCCGGATATGCACCTGGGCCGCCTGCCGGTCAAGACCTCCGCGGAGGCAAGCGCCCTCGTGGACAAGCTCCTGAACTATGAGCAAAACCCGCCAGGGGGCGACTGGAACGAGCAACTGCTTTTCGTGGCCGATAATGCTGACAGCGGTGGCGACTTTGATGCCCTCTCCGACGACATCGCCGAGAACTATGTGCCTTCGAACTACTCAACACACAAGGTCTACTACGATGTCACACACCTCACACCCGCCGAGGCCAGGACAGCCATCATCGATGAAATCAACAAGGGTAAGCTTCTCGTAAACTACATAGGACACGGCTCGTACAATATCTGGGCCTCTGAGCACCTGTTCGAGCTCAACAGTATCGCCACGCTCACCAACTCCGGGCGACAGCCTTTCATGATACCGATGACTTGCATGGAAGGCTACTTTGTCATCCCAAGCTCAACCAATAGAGACTACTCTTCCCTGGGCGAAGCCATCGTCCGCGCCTCGGGGAAGGGAGCCATCGCCAGTTGGTCGCCCACGGGGCTAGGCGTCGCCCTGGGCCATGACTATCTCAACAAGGGGTTGTTCGAGGCGATATTCCTCGACAACGTGACGGTGCGCCTGGGGCCTGCTACCACGCAGGGCAAGCTGTTCCTGTACAGCAGCACCGGCAGCTACGGAGACCTGCTCGACACCTACGTCCTCTTCGGTGACCCAGCGTTAGAGTTGAATGTTGTGGTCCACACGTGGTACCTTCCAATAATGATGAGTAATGCATCATTGACAGAATTGGCTCCTGTGCGGTATAATCCGCTTGACCCATGAACGCGACATCGGAGCCACCATTGAAAATCGACCCATCCTGGACATACCGCTTGAAACCGGCAATCGCCATCGAGGACTTTGGCGAGCGCTCTCTAGCATTACACTGCGTCGATCTGCGGCTGGTCGAACTGAATGCCGCTGCCAGGGACATAGCCTCCGGGCTAGACGGACGGGCCACACTTAACCAGATAGCTCTGTCTATGGCAAACGGCTACGACCAACCCCTGGAAACCATTCTGCCTGATATAAAGGCAACAATCGCCCAATTGACTGAACTCGGCTTTGTGGAAAGAGTCTATCCAGAATGAGAGACCACAATTTGAGTCGTCGAGCGACTATAATAGGAGCCATTCATGACCATAGAAAACACGCCCCGTTACAGCACAAACCCAGATGTCTCGTGCCGCGAAGAAGGCCCAGATGGCGCACTGCTGTTCAACCCCGACACAGACGATGTGTTGGTCATCAACCTGACGGGGCTGCTGATCTGGCGGGCGCTTTCAGAGCCACGCAGCCAGGAGGAGGTCGTGGAAGCACTGGTGGCGCAGTGCAACAACGTCCCTGAAGGCCAAGTCACCCAAGACGTCGAGGAATTCGTGCAACAGCTCATCGGAAGAGAGTTCATAGGTATCTACAAGGAACCCACCCCGTGAATATGATTCGACTACGTTTTCAAGTTTTGCGTTGCACGGTAGTGGGAGGCACATTGTGACTGAACCCAATCTCCCCCGCATCCCTTCAGCCCCCTCCTCGGTAGATATCGCCATCACCGGGCGGTGCAACCTGAACTGCAAATACTGTTACTACGCCGACGAGATGGCGGCCTCGCACGACCTGCCCACCGAGCGTTGGCTGACCTTCTTTGAGGAGCTGGGAAACCTCGCCGTGCAGCGCATCTACATCACCGGCGGCGAGCCCCTGACTCGGCCCGACCTGTTCGAACTGGTCGACGGCATTATCGCCAACCGTATGCGCTACGCCCTGCTGACTAACGGCACGCTGGTCACTGAAGAGGTATTGTCCCAATTCGAGGACGGTAAGCGACGCCAGCGCCTGGACTATATCCAGATCTCGGTTGACGGCTCGCGGGCCGAGGTTCACAACCGGAGCCGACCCGACAGCTTTGCCCTGGTTGTCGACGGTCTGAGGCGCTTGGTCGAAAACGGACTTCCTGTTTTTGCCCGTGTCACAGTAAACCGACATAACGTGGATGACCTGGAGAACATCACACACTTGCTTCTTGAGGATATCGGCGTATGCAGCTTCAGCACCAACGAGACCTTCCCCTGCGGCATCATTGAGCGCCAGGCCGAGGAGATCATCCTGACACCCGCTCAGCGCCAGCAGGCGATGGAAACCCTCACCAAGTTAGCCGCGCTTCACAATGGGCGCATCCAAGCCAACGCCGGCCCCTTGGCGCTGGCGCGCAAGTTCAAAAAGATCGAGGAGGCGCTGACTGCAGGAGAGACCAGCTTCCCCGGACGAGGGACACTGTGCGCCTGCGGCAGCGTGTTTACCAAGGTGGCCGTGAACCCCGATGGCACCATTGTGCCCTGCCATCTACTGGACGCGCCCTCCATGGGCTCAGTCGGCGTGGACGACCTACAGCAGATCTGGCTGGAACATCCCTTGCTGGACAAGTTACGGCGCCGGCATACGATTCCCCTGCAGACGCTCGACACCTGCCGCGATTGCCCTTACCAGGGATTCTGTACAGGCGGGTGTCCCGCCGTGGGCTTCTTCCTGACCGGCGAGTTGAATGGCCGCAATCCGATGGAATGCTACCGCGTGCACAAGGGCGAGGACCCGTATTTCAGCCTGGAGTGAATGCCCCCATGACCCTTTGCGACCCTGAACCAGAAAACATCACGCAGCCCGAAGCGTGCAATCTCGACCTGCCAGAGGGGGTGCCACCGCTGACGTCCTTCTATCTGTACCTGACGAACGCCTGCAATCTGCGCTGCCGTCACTGCTGGATCACGCCTACGTTCGTGGACGGCGAGCCCTCGCCGGGCGAGTGCCTGGACGTGGAGCTGCTGAAGCGGGCCGTGGCCGAGGCCAAGCCGCTGGGGTTGCGCAGCGCCAAGCTAACTGGCGGCGAGCCCACACTCCACCCCCGGTTCGTCGAGATCGTGGACTATTTGACATCAGAGGGACTTTCGCTTACCATGGAGACCAACGGCACGCTGATCGACGCAACGCTGGCCCGGCACCTTAAGAACGAAACCAACCTCGCCTTCGTCTCGGTGAGCATCGACGGCCCCAACGCCGAGGTGCACGACCCCTTCCGAGGCGTGAAGGGCAGCTTTGACGCCGCCGTGCGTGGCTTCCGCCACCTGGTGGAGGTCGGGTACCAGCCTCAGCTCATCATGTGCCCCCACCGGGGGAACGTCGAACACATAGAAGACGTGGGGCAGATGGCAGTTGAGTTGGGCGCCGGGTCGGTCAAGTTCAACCCGGTCATGCGCACCGGGCGTGGGATTGCCATGCACGCACACGACGAGGCGCTGGGTTTCGAGGAGATTGTGGAGCTGGCCCGCTTCGTGCGCGGGCCGCTGCAAGAACGGACACCGATCAAGCTAATCCTCTCCACCCCGCTAGCGCTGTACACGGTGAAGGAACTGATGAACGGCGGGCCGGGCGGCATGTGCCACGTGCGCCACATCCTGGGCATCCTGGGGGGCGGCGAGATGGCGCTGTGCGGCATCGGGCGCACAATCCCGGAGCTGTGCTTTGGGAAATTAGGCCAAGATAGCCTGGCCGAGGTATGGCAGAACCATCCCACCTTGGTGCAGTTGCGGGAGGACCTGGACAGGGATTACCCAGGCGTGTGCGGGCAGTGCATCCACGCCAAATGCTGCTTGACCTGCTGTGTGGCGCAGAACTACCAGGATACGGGGCAGCTCATCTCGCCTGCCTGGTTATGCACCGAGGCGTGGGAGCGCGGCGCGTTCCCAACCGGCCGCCTGCGAGGAAGCAAATGACCATTACTTCAGATCCGCCCCAATCAACGGCAGTGACCATCATCCACGCCTCGGCGGTGAGGACTGGCGAGGGAGCCTTCGTCTTTCTCGGGCCATCCGGCACCGGGAAAACCACGATCCACCAGCTTTTGAGCACGGCTGCGCACACACACACCCTGGCAAACGAAGCCGTCTATCTGATCCGGCAAATGGACGGGGGATGGAAAGTGTCCAAAGCTGATGACGACATTTACGAGGAGCCACCGCCTACAGACGAGATCGCCTCACGCGACAGCGTCCCTCTGCGGGGGATCTTTCGCCTGTTCCAGGCCCCGGCACCACGCGTGAGGCGAATCGGCGCCTTGGAAACCTGCCGCTACATGACAGACGCACTTTTCGAAATCGCGTGGCAGAGGGAATATGCCGTGGCGATAAAGAAAGCGCTCTTCTCGATTCTGGCGGACGTCTGCCGCTCCGTGCCGGGGCATGAACTCCACTTTGACCTGTCCACAAGAACTATTGAGAGCTTTAGAGAAACAGTAATGAAAACTGGATTACACTAGATCATTTGCAAAAGGGGAAAATGATGAAGAAACAAAAAACAAGAAAAGTCGACTACGTCAAGCCGCAGATCCTAGACCTAGGGTCAGTCACATCCGCCGTCGGTGGGAGTTGTACACCGGGAGACTACCCTTCAGGGAAGGAAACACCACCTTGTAATGCAGGAGACTGGCACGCTTATTGTTGGACCGGAACTGGTGGCACCCTCCCTTACTAAGCCGAGCCTGCCGGGTTCTGCCTCTGCTTCTCGAGCCTTTGGTATGTGTGTACTGGGGGATATTCAGGCTAATCCCAGCCCGAATGCACACGCATTGCGACGTGTTTCATCAGTTGAAGATGTCAGACCTCGGAGGTTTCTTCGGTACTCATTTGAAACACACCCTGCCATTCGCACTATCGGGAATGCTGCCAGCTTTCTTCTAGAGGGCACCACAACCCCTTATGCTAGACAAGCAGTTTGTCAGTCAGCAATTGTGAACGCTTGTCAGACATTATTGCTGATACGTGTTCCTTAACAGAGTAAAATGAGTCCTACATGGCGCTTGAGACAATGGCCTGGACGAACTTATCCCACAATAACACAGCACCAGTGCCAACCCCCCAATGTAATACGCCCCCTCTAGATCTCGCTCTGCCCCCTCTCAACGATTTGCATGCCAAGTTTCAGGGCAGCGACCCCTTGAACATCCCACAGACGACTATTCTAGTAGAAAAACACAACAGCAGGAAGAAAGGAGGTCGCAGGCCTATAAAACGAACGTCTCAAGCTAATGAACCAAATTGGAACCGGAATAGACAGTTTCGCTATTGAAATATAGGGAGGATTCAAGATGAACAAGATCAAGCATTGGTTTGCAAGCAAAAGAAGTAAAAACGTTATCATCGTCGTTCTCGGCTTGGCGTTGGTCATCTCCATCGTCGGCCAGTTGATCGGCTGGTCCGAAATCGGCCGGCTGATCGCCGGCACCATCGGTACGTACGAAGAGGGGTACTACTGCATGCCCACCTGTACGGAGAACGACGGTAGATTCCTTGCGATGCCAGGCGAGAGCGTGGCCTCCTTTGGTGGCGCGCGCACCGTGCTGTGGATTGAAGCCCCCGTCGGCTCCTCCAGATTCGAGATCGGTATCTTCGACGGCGACTCCGGTAGAACCAACGATGGCAGCATCAGCTTCGCTCAAGGCAACTGGGACGACACTGAGACCAACACCACTTACACACTCTACGCCGACCCCGCTCGGGATGGGACAGGCATGACTGTCGTCGGGGAGTGGCAGGGCAATGACCCCAATCCGACCAGCGACCCGGCGGGCAACTGGACAGCCTCATCCGAGACCATGCCCAACAATGCCTGGTACGATATCAACGTGAAGAACGTGGAAGCAGCCATGAACCCCAACGGGAAATATTACTACCGCTTCGAGGCCACACGGCCGGTCGAGGGGGCTGGTGCCAACGCGTTCAAGCTGCGCTCGACCGGCTCGCTGACCAGCGGGCGCTCAGAGTTGGTCGACGCCAACTTTGCACTCGTAGCCCAGTTGGCTGGACCCAACGACGCGGCAATCATATACCCCGACTGGACGGGGAATTTCAACGATCCAGGGCCAACTACAACCTACGATGGTACATGGGAGTTCTACTTCGAGGTACCAGCGGGGACAGAGACGCTAGAAATCTGGGACGGTGACTTTGACCGCGGCACCGCGCCAGAGCCCACAGAGGGTGGCGACAGCGACGACCCCAACACGGCAGGTATCCCATCGTGGGCAGTACCCGACTTTACAGTCGCAGAAGGGGCCGGCGGCAAGGGAGCGCCGGCAGATGATTCTCAATATGCAATCTTTCGAAGGGAGCCAGCGGTCCACTATCTACTGGTCACACCGGGCGGCGAGACCATATACGCGAACGAGGAGCCCTCGGGGACAGAGGAGTGGGAAAAGTTCGTCGTCAGCACCGATCCCGGGGTGGAAGCAGATGAGTATGTAGAAAACATCTCTGCCGGAAGATACACCCTGAAAATTGAAGGGCTGGACATGCACAACACCGTATGGTTCCGCCTCAACTATACCATCGGCGAGGAGGAATGCCCGCCGTGCCCCATCTGCCCGGACTGCCCGCCGACGCCGGAGTGCCTGGTCGAGCCGACGGCGACGCCTGAACCCACGCCGCTGCCCACAGAGACCCCGCTCCCGCCCGAGCCGACGACCTGCCCCGACCCCAAGCCCATTGACCTGGTGTACGTGCTCGACGTCTCCGGCAGCATGGATCAGATGTATCCCGGTTCCGGCAAGAAACTCGAGGCCGCGCAGAACGCCATCCTGGAGCTGAACAGCCTGGTCAAGAGTGAAGGCGGCAGCGGCAGCCGCGTGGCGCTGGTCACGTTCCACAGCGCCGGCAGGGGCTCCGGCCGGCCCCCCGTCTATCCCACCGACATCAAGATCGTGTCCGAGTTCACCACCGATATCGACGGCTTCAACGCCAAGATCGCGGGACTGGACGCCTCCGGCGGCACGCCGACGGCGGAAGCGCTGCAGAAGGTGGGCGGCTGGCTGCCCGGCGCGTGGGACCCCAACCACCTGCCGGTGGTGATCCTGATCACCGACGGGGTGCCGACGGTCGACCTGCAGACGTACGGCTTCCAGGATAACGACGTGCAGGTGATCGACCTGTACGACGACGCGGGCAACTTCCGCTCGATCGCCGACGTGCGCAACAGCGGCAAGCGCTACGACCAGTACAACCAAAAGGCCGGCGAGCCGCTCGCCGACGCGATGGAACAGGTAAACGCCCTGGTCAGCGCGATGCCGGACGTCACCGTGCACGCGATCGCGGTGCAGGCGGTCCACTCTGGCATCTTTAACGACGGCATCCTCAAGTACGTGGCGGCGCAGAGCGGCGGCGAGTTCTACACGGCCGAGGACACCGACGGCCTGAAGGAATCCCTGCGGCGGGCCTACTTTGACAGCGCCTGCGGCGAGGCGGAACCGCCGGGAGGCGAGCCCCCGGCAGGGGATGAACCGCCCGCGTGCACCACCGTGCGCCGGAACCAGTACAACGTGGAGAACACGACCAGCAGACCCTTCCACAGCATCAAGTACGAGTTCAAGAGCGGCGACGAGATCAAGAACGGCGCCTGGGACGAGTTCAGCTTCACCCTCTCCAAGGAGCAAGCCGAGGCGCTCGACGAGGTCACGATCCAGGCCAAGGCCGCCCGGACGCAAGGCACGGCCACCCTATCGGGGTGTGACTTTGCCGGCGCGGCCACCTGCGGCCCGGTCAGCAACCGGAGCTTTGACTTTTCCTTCCAGGGAGCCACCGATAACGGCAGCAGCGTGACGCTCACCTTCCGGGTCACGAACAACCGCCGGCAAGCTCTGAGCCACGTGGCCATCGGCCTCCCAGAAGGCGTAGAGCCGATCTGGCCCGAGGACTCGTATCAAAGCGAGGTCTGCCTGGACTAGG
>JAFGED010000326.1 GCA_016931785.1 Anaerolineae bacterium | reverse complement strand
CCCCCCCGCCTTCCCTCTTTTTGTCGCGAAAGGCAACTGCGCAGCAGGGCTGAGTAGTTACGATGCATCTCACTTAGGGGGACGTGTAGAATGAACACACTCGAAGCGATTGCCGGGCGGCGGTCAATCCGCAAGTTCAAGGACGCTCCTGTATCGGATGAGGATATCGAAGCGATCCTGAACGCAGGCTCGCAGGCCCCTTCCGGCAAGAACCGCCAGCCGTGGCGCTTTGTCGTTGTCAAAGAGGACAAGCGGGCCGAGATGGTGCGCACCATGCGGGCATCGATCGATCAGTTGGAAGAACATGGCGTCGATATTGGTAGTGCAAAGTGGACGGCCAACGTGATGGATCATGCGCCGGTGACGATCTTTGTGTTCAACGCTCACGGCGAGCACACGCCGGGCACGCCGCCTTGGGATGATGAGTTCGACGTCGTCGACGTGCAGTCGATCGGCGCAGCGATCCAGAACATGCTGCTGGCCGCACTCGACTTGGGCCTGGGCAGCCTGTGGATCTGCGACGTGCTCTATGCCTACGACGCTCTGTGCGATTTGCTGAAGCAAGAGCGTCAGATGATCGCGGCAGTCTCTTTCGGCTACCCCGACGAGCAGCCGGGCCCGCGTCCGCGCAAGCCGCTGAGCGAAGTGGCGACGTGGCTGTAGCCCACAAGCTGGTTTGCGTGTGAGACGGTTTCTGGGGTGTGAGGATGGCCTCTGGAATTATTGAGAAGGTCACGGCGTTCGTCACCCGCCAGCGGGAGGGCGAGCGCCAGTTGCTGCTGTTCGAGCATCCCGACGCGGGCGTGCAGATTCCCGCCGGGACGATCGAGATAGAGGAATCTCCTGAGCGGGCCGTCCTCCGCGAGGCTGCCGAGGAGACTGGGCTTACAGAGTTCTCAGCCCTGCGTTACTTGGGCTGCGCCGAGAGAGAGCTTCCAGCAGGGCAGCGAGTGATGGCCAGATCGACAACCGTCTACGCTCGCCCCGACGCGACGAGCTTTGATTGGGCGCATCTGCGCCGGGGCATCCCCGTCGTGCTCACGGGCCGAAGCGCGGATGGATTCACACAGGTCACTTACGAGGAACTCGACCGTGTGCCCGATCCCCAATACGTCACGATGTGCATCACCGCCTGGGTGCCGGATGACGCGCTGGCCGGCTCCCAACGGCGGCACTTTTTCCTCCTGGCGTTCGACGGGCAGACCGACGAGCGCTGGACTGTCTTTACCGACAACCACGCTTTTACCCTGTTTTGGGCCTCATTGACGGACCTGCCCGAGATCGTCCATCCCCAGGACGAGTGGCTCGACTTTCTGTACAAAACCTCGTTTGAGTAAACGAGAGAGTGGGGGAGTGTGGGCGGCGTAGCCGCTCACACTCCCCATGACTTTTCCTTCTTGTTGGGAAAATGCTGCGTAAAGAACAAACTTTCTAAATTCATGTCACTTTCCTGCATAAATATGACGCGTTCTGACAGGTATGTGTGGTATACTGTGCGCGTCGTGAGAGGATCATACCAGGAGGAGAATAATGGCGAGCCAGGATTTTGCTGCCCGTTGCGGAATCTACTGTGCAGAATGTGAGTATCGGGCACAGACGAGTTGCCCGGGATGTGTCCAGGCCGGTGGAAAACTTTTTTGGGGCACATGCGTGATCGCCACGTGCTGCATCGGCAAGGGACACCATCACTGTGGACAATGCGCCGAGTTTCCGTGCGATACGCTCAACAGTTTTGCCTACGACAAAGAACATGGGGATGACGGCCAGAGGATTGGGAATCTGGAAGCGTGGAACGCGGAAGGGTTCGAAAGCTGGGCAGCAAAGAGATAATCAGCATATGTTTCCTGAAGAGATACTCATTCGAGGGGCCAAAGAACACAATCTGAAGAACGTCGACGTGCGCTTGCCGCGCTTCAAGCTGGTGGTCATCACCGGCGTCTCGGGCAGCGGCAAGTCGTCTCTGGCGTTCGATACCCTCTACGCCGAGGGGCAGCGGCGCTACGTCGAGTCGCTTTCCTCCTACGCCCGCCAGTTCATCGGCCAGATGGAAAAGCCCAAGGTCGATTTTATCGGCGGCCTGAGCCCGGCCATCGCCATCGAACAGAAGGCGGTCAGCCGCAACCCGCGCTCGACGGTGGCTACGGTGACCGAGGTTTACGATTACCTGCGTGTGCTCTTTGCCCGCGTCGGCACGCCTCACTGCCCCGAGTGCGGGCGCGAGGTACACGCCCAATCGGCGCAAGAGATCGTGGAGCAGGTGGCGGCGCTGCCGCCGGGGACGCGCTTCCAGGTGCTGGCGCCGCTGGCGCGCAACCGCAAGGGAACTTTCAAGGACGCGTTTTACCAGGCTCGCGCCGACGGCTTTGCCCGCGTGCGCGTCGATGGCGAGGTGCGGGGTCTGGATGAAAAGGTTACCCTGGACAAGAACAAGAAGCACAACATCGAGTTGGTGGTGGATCGCCTGGCCGTGCCGGAAGAGGCCGGGGAACGCGAGACGTTTCTCACCCGGTTGACCGACTCGGTCGAGACCGCTCTGCGCGCTGGCGAGGGCTTGGTCGTCATCGACCGAGAGGGCGAGGATGACTGGCTGCTCTCGGAGTTGAACGCCTGCCCGGCATGCGGGCTGAGCTTTCCCGAGCTGGCGCCCGCGATGTTCAGCTTCAACTCGCCGATGGGGATGTGTCCCGAGTGCAACGGTTTGGGCACAAAGGTCGAGTTCGACCCGGAGATGTTCTACAATGCCGATAGGACGCTGCACGAGGGCGGTATGCGCGCCTGGGGTGAGCTGGCCAAGAAGAAAAAGAGCGGCACGTACCAGGCGGCCAAGCAGATCGTGGAGCAGTTTGGACAAGATTTGGATACGCCGTGGCGGGAGCTCTCGGAAGAGTGCCGGAACGCGATCCTCTACGGCGGCGCCAAGATCGTGTGGCGCTGGGAGAACGCGGGCGGGCGTGGGCAGCACGAGGGTAAGGACGAGGGCGTCGTCAACTCGATCCGCCGGCGCTACCATCAGACCAAGTCGGATTGGACGCGACGCTGGTACGCCACCTTTATGAGCCAGCAGCCGTGTTCGGTGTGCCGCGGCCAGCGGCTGCGGCCAGAGAGCGCGGCGGTGACCGTCGGGGGTAAATCGGTCATCGAGGCCACGGCGATGTCCATTGGCGAGGCGGTCGAGTGGGTGGAGGGACTCTGGGCGCAGATGACGCCGGAGCAGATGGAGATTGCAGAGGAGGTGCTTAAAGAGATCAATGAGCGCCTTCGGTTCCTGCTCAACGTGGGGCTGCACTACCTCTCGCTCGACCGGCCCGCGCCGACGCTCTCTGGAGGGGAGGGGCAGCGCATCCGGTTGGCCAGCCAGATCGGCTGCGGGCTGACGGGCGTGCTCTACGTGCTGGACGAGCCCTCCATCGGCCTGCACCAGCGTGATAACCGCCGTCTGCTCGATACGCTGGAGCGGCTGCGCGATATGGGCAACACCGTCCTCGTGGTCGAGCACGACGAGGAGACGATGCGCACCGCCGATTGGATCGTCGACCTGGGGCCGGGCGCGGGCGTGGGCGGCGGCTGGGTGGTGGCCTCCGGCCCGCCGCAGGCGATCATGG
>JAFGED010000325.1 GCA_016931785.1 Anaerolineae bacterium | reverse complement strand
TCGTTTCCAGTCCGGGGAACGTGACCGACGCCGGCTGGGTCTGTATGGAAGGCTCCTACGCCCCGCCAGCCGCCCTCACAGGGGCGCTGCTGTACGTGGAAAGTTCCAACGCCACCGTCTCGTACTACCTTGACGACTTTTTTGTCGTCATGACCTCTCCCCCGCCGCCAATGCCGCCGATCCAAACCGACATCCCCTCGATCTATGAAACTTATACGTCGACCTTCTTGATCGGCGCGGCGATCGAGCCCGGACAACTCGACAGCGCGCGTCACTCCCAACTGCTGACGTACCACTTTAACAGCCTCACCGCCGAAAATGTGATGAAGCCCGGCTCGATTCAGCCCATTTCAGGAACGTTCGAGTTTGATGGAGCAGACAGGTTGGCCGACTATGCCCGGGCCAACGACAAGCATATCCACGGCCACACCTTGGTGTGGCACCAGCAGGCCGCCGAATGGATGTTCGAAGACGACATGGGCGACCCACTGGAAGCGACGCCGGAGAACAAGGCGCTGGTGCTCGGGCGCCTGGAAACCCACATCCGCACCGTCGTCAGCCGCTATAACGATGTGGTCAACGTCTGGGACGTGGTCAACGAGGTGATCGACGAATCACAGCCGGACTGCATGCGTCGGACCGAGTGGTACCGGCTCACCGGCACCGACTATATCTCGGTAGCCTTCACCATAGCACGCGAGGAGGCGCCTACCGCCACCCTGATCTTTAATGATTACGGCACGACGAACTCGACCAAGCGCCAGTGTATCTACACGGTGGTCCAAGACCTGCAGGCTCAGGGTGTGCCGATCGACGGCATCGGCATGCAGATGCACGTCAACATCGAGAACCCATCGCCGGCCGCCATCGAGGCGACGATCGAGATGTTCGGTGAACTGGGTGAGGTTCACATCACCGAGCTGGATATGAGCGTATACACCGACAGCTCGACCGCGTACACCGTCGTGCCGGAAGAGCTCTTGATCCAACAGGGCTATCGCTACTACGACATATTCGAGGTCTTTAAGCGCCAGGCAAGTCACATCGGCTCGGTGACGTTCTGGGGCCTGGCCGACGACCATACGTGGCTCACAAACCGCCCCATCCCACGGGTCGATATGCCGCTGCCCTTCGACCAGCAACAACAGGCCAAGTACGCCTACTGGGGCATCATCGGCGATCTAACACGTATACCGCCGCTGATCCAGATGCTGAACGTGCCCAAGGGAACGCCGGTCGTCGATGGCAGTTCCGAACTCCAGTGGGATATGCTGCCCTGGACGGAGATCGGCGCAACGGGTGTGCTCACGGCCAACTTCCAGACCCGCTGGGATGAGAATTACCTGTACCTGATCGTGGACGTGGAGGACGCCACCTCGGACTTTACCGACACCGTCGACATCTTTATCGACGAGAATAACGACAAAGCCGAGACCTACGGCCCCGACGACGCGCACTACACCTTCCAGAACGGTGTGTGCTCACCGACGATTGGCGTGACGTGCACCTCCCAGGCGACGACAACCGGCTACCTGCTAGAGGCAGCGTTCCCGTTCAGCGGGACGGCGGACATCGGCATACAGATCGGCTTTGACGTGCGCGTCACCGACGGCAGCCAGCCGACCTTCCCGATCTCCTGGAACGATCCGACCCACGGCCAGGATGCCGGCATGGCCAACTGTGGCACGCTGACATTCATCGATGCGGTAAAGACGGCGGAAGCCACGCACGGCCTGCCCGTCATCGACGCGGTTGAGGACGACGCCTGGGCAAGCGCGGACGCGATTACCACAGACGTCTTGGTCGAGGGCGCCAAAGAATCCACGGCGACGGTCAAGGCCATGTGGGGTGCTGGGCATTTGTACGTCTACGCCGTCGTATCCGACACATACCTGACCGATAAAAGCAGCAACGCCTGGGAGCAGGATTCGATCGAGGTCTTTGTGGACCAGAACAATGCCAAGACCGCCAGCTACGAGACGGACGACAGCCAATACCGCGTCAACTATAAAAACGTACGGAGCGTTGGCAGTCAAACCTCGGTCGATGACCTCACCAGCGCGACGCGAATCCTAACGGCCAGCAACCCCATAACCCCTAGCGAGGTCATAACCAGGGGCTACGTCGTCGAGCTGTCCATCAGGCTGGACGAGGTCGCACCGAGCAACAGCGTGATGATCGGCTTCGACTTCCAGGTCAACAACGACAATGACGACAGTGATGGACGCGACGGTGTCGTCACCTGGAACGACCCGACCGGCCAATCGTACCAGAACACCTCCAGGTTGGGAGTGCTCGTCTTCGCCGGGGTTGAGTATACCTACTATCTGCCCTCAATCGCCATAAACGCTGCTTGGAGTGGAGACGAAAGCAAACCCGACCGACTCTACTTACGGTGAACGAACGGCGACCTTGCCGGAATAGATCACACTGACTTTCGGCAGCGCGACGAATGTAGGTGGGCGTGGATGCACTCCACGCCCACCTTGCAATTAGTCCGGCGACAGCATCCGTGAAACGTATCTTCTCAATAAAGCGGGGGCTTCCTGGCGACAGCCAAGCGTGAAACAGCCTAGCTTCCCTCCAGCAGTAGTTGAACCAGCGCGCGTGCCGCCTCCGCAGACGACGCATCCACCTCGAAATCAGATGCCAGCCCCATACTCTCCCCTGCCTGAAACCGCGCCAGCCAGGCGATGTTCCGCTCCAATGATGCCCGCACCTGCGCAACCGTCGCCGGGTCGATATCGCCCCTGCCTGCCATCTCCTCCAATGCCGCTATCTGCCCCATCATATCCCCGCGCGGCACAGACTCGAGCGGCATCGCGATATAGCACATACTCCCGAGGCGATCAACGTGCTCCAGCATCTGCCCGAAGGCCGCCTCGACTTTTTCGGCGACAGCAGCTTCCAGTTCTCCATCGGCGACCAGTTTTCCCAAGGCGTCCGCGTGACGTTGCGGCAGATCGGCGGGCAACGGTGCGTCGGAAAACGAACGCGCCTTGCCGCTCTCCAATTCTGTCCAGCACCTCCGCAGTGCAAGCCACGGCTTTTGCATGTCAGTCAACCTCTCTTTCAGAGAACAAACACAGCCGACTTTCTGTAGGGCGGGTTGGCGGCGGGAAAACCCCAGATACTCGCTTACCTACGCCATTCTCGTGCAACACAACCTCCACACTGAAACCCTCTAGCCGCCTACCCGCCGCCCGGAGAATCAGCACGAAAGGCGATGGCGGGTAGGCCGCTCTCACATTCCTTCACCACAGCTTCTCACAAGCCGCGGCCAACCCGCCCTACCAAAAACCTAATCCAACGGCAGCGTCAGTTGAGCCGGAGCATCCCCCTCGCCGCCGCCCTCCTGCCCAATCATCGCTAGCAATTGCGCCTCGTCGATCATCGGCGTCTCCAGTTGCTGCGCCTTGCGGTACTTGCTCCCTCCGGGCGAATCGCCCACCACCAGGTAGTCGGTGTTGCGGCTGACGCTGCCGACCACCTTGCCGCCGTTCCGCTCGATCAGGCGCGTGGCATCCTCACGGCTCATCGTCGGCAGCGTGCCGGTGATGACGAAGGAGAGCCCGGAGAGCGCCCCCTCGACCGGGCCGATGGGCCTCTCCTGCTCCAGCTTGACCCCAGCTTGACGCAGCTTTTCGAGGAATGCGCGGTTTCGCCCCCGCTCAAACCACTCCACGATGGCCCCGGCGATATGAGGGCCCATTCCCTCGATGGCCTCCAATTCCTCCTGGCTTGCCGCGGCCAGCTCTTCCAACGAGCGATAGTGCTGCACCAGCGACTGGGCGATGGTCCACCCCACCCCGCGGATACCCAAGGCGCTTATCGCCTGAGCCAGGGGCCGCTCCTTGCTGGCCTCGATAGCCGCCAGCAGGTTATCGACGCTCTTCTCCGCAAAGCCCTCCAGCGGCAGCAAATCCCCCCGCTTGTCCTTGAGGCTGTAGAGATCGGCCGCGTCGTCGATCAATCCCTGCTCCACCAGGAGTTGCACCGTGCGCTCGCCCAACCCCTCGACGTCCATCACGGCGGCAAAATGCCCCACCCGCCGCACGCGCTGCTCCGGGCAGGCGACGTTATCGCAGTAGACGGCCACCTCGTCCTCCGCCGAGACCACCGGCTCGCCGCAGGAGGGACAAACTTTCGGCAACTCGTAGACCTTTGCACCCGGCGGTCGCCCTGCCAGCACCGGCCCGACGACGTAGGGGATCACGTCACCCGCCCGCCGCAGGGTGACGGTATCGCCGATGCGAATGTCCTTGCGCTGCAGGTCCTCGAAATTGTGCAAGGTGGCCTTGCGAATGGTGACCCCGCCCAGCCGGACCGGCTCCAGGATGGCAAAAGGGGTCAGTGTGCCGGTACGCCCCACGTTGACGCCGATATCGAGCAGCCTGGTCGTCGCCTCGCGGCCAGGGAACTTGAAGGCCACCCCGCCCCGCGGCGCGCGCGCCACCACGCCCATCGCCGCCTGCATCGCCAAGTCGTCCACCTTGATCACCAGGCCGTCCACCTCGTAGGGCGCCGTGTCGCGCCTTTCGATCCAAGCCTGGCAATGAGCGACCACCTCGTCCAGCGACTCGAAGCGGGCATTATACTCCGAGACTGGGAAGCCCAAATCTCGCAGGTATGCCAGCGACTTCCACTGAGTGCCGGGCGCCGGCCCTTCGGCTTCGACAATGGCATAACACAACAACGTGATGGGCCGGGTGGCCGTGATGCGCGGATCGAGCTGGCGCAGGCTGCCCGCCGCCGCGTTGCGCGGGTTGGCAAAGAGCTTTTCCTCCGCCTCGGCCTGCCGGCGGTTCAACGCCTCGAACTCCTCGATCAGCATGATCGCCTCGCCGCGCACGACCAGATGGCCGGGCGGCCGGGGGCCATCGGGAGCGACCGGGACCCGCAGCGGCAACGTGCGCACGGTGCGCAGGTTGGCCGTCACGTCCTCGCCGACGGTCCCGTCCCCGCGCGTCGCCCCCAGGACAAAGAGGCCGTCCTCATAGTGCAGCACGACAGTCAGCCCATCCAACTTTGGCTCGACCACCCAGGCGGGCAGAGGTGCGCCAGGCGGGAGGACCTTGCTCACCCGCTCCCACCAGGCACGGATCTC
>JAFGED010000324.1 GCA_016931785.1 Anaerolineae bacterium | reverse complement strand
CATCACAAATCGGGTCACGGCGCTATTTTCGCTGGTTTGTACGATTTTGGCAAGTCGACAAGGCCGAATTAGGCTGAGTAGTTACGAGAAAGGAATGAGAAGCTATGGTGCTGTTCAAATTCGTCTTGCGGCGTTTGTTTCTGGCCGCGGTGATGTTCCTGATCATCACCGCGGCGCTCTACGGGATTATGATGCTGGCTCCAGCAGAGGCGCGGGCGATGATGTATATGCCGTCCGGAGGTAACGGCAACGACGTTAACTTGATCAACACAATTATCAGAGAGCACGGGCTGGACGATCCCTATCCGGTTCAGTACGCGCGCTGGCTCCTCAGCCTGATGCAGGGGGATTGGGGATGGAGCCCAACACTGAGCGAGGACGTGCTGGCGGCCTTGGTCAAGCGCACGCCGGTGACGGTCGAGCTGACGCTTTACTCCGTGCTCCTGTTTATTCCCATTGGCCTCATCAGCGGCGTCGTCGCCGGGTGGAAACGGGGACGACCCATCGACCATGGGCTTCGTTTGGTCGCATTTATCGGCACCTCGATCCCCCCGTTCATTATGGGATTGATTCTCCTGGCCATCTTTTATGTTGGCCTGCATTGGTTTATGCCGGGCAGAATCAGCATATCCAGCGAACTCGACATCCGGTCCGATGGTTTTCGGACCATCACCGGCTTGTTGACGGTTGATGGGCTGCTGAATGGCCGCCTCGATATCACCATCGACGCGCTGCGCCACCTGGCGCTCCCGGTCTTTTCGCTCAGCCTGGCCCACTGGGCCACGCTGATGCGGGTCACGCGTACCGCGATCATCGAGGAACTGGACAAGGAGTACGTAACCGCGGCATGGGGGCGCGGCCTCCCGTACGCCCTCGCCGTCTGGCGCCACGCCCTGCGCAACGCGATGGTCCCTGCTCTGAACAGCAGCGCGCTATCTGCAGCGGCGTTGGTCACCGGGGTGTTCGTCGTCGAGATTGTTTTCTCCTTGTCGGGCGTCTCCAAGCCTCTCACCCAGCCGGCCCAAGCCGGTGCCTTCTTCGCCCCGGATGTCGCAGCGATGATGGGCTTTGCCGTGTACGGCATGTTCATGGTCCTGCCGCTGATGGTCATTTTGGACTTTTTGCAAGCTGTCATCGACCCACGCATCCGGGAGGGAGTGCTCTCATGAGGCGGCTGCGCCAAGTTCTCTCACGGAAACTGAACTGGGTCGCCTTGGCCCTCGTGGGAATTTTTCTGGGTCTGGCTCTCGCGGCCCCCGTTCTGTCGCCGCCGATAGACTCCGAAAATCCAGCCGACTTTCAAATTCACGAGGGTTGGGTAGAGCTGGTTCCCCAACCACCGAGCGAGGAAGCTCCCCTGGGGACGGTTATATACCACCAAAGTGACGTCGGGGGCGTCTATCTGCTTCACTTTGACGTCTTTCACTCGTTCGTGTGGGGCACGCGCAGCGTGCTCCGCTTTGGCCTGATTACGGCACTGTCGACCGCGATCCTGGGCACCACCATCGGCGCCATCAGCGGGTACATCGGCGGGCCGTTCAACGCTGTCGTCATGCGACTCTCTGACGCGTTTCTCGCCTTCCCGGTGATCGCCGGCGTCTGGCTCTTTCGCATCATTATGGAGTTGGCTAATCTCACGCTCTACGATTTGAATAACCTGACGCCGATACCCGTGCCCCAAACGCCATTTCAGAGGTTCGTGCTCGCGCTGGATATCGACCCGGTGATGCTGGCGTTGATCGTTTTCTCTTGGGTTGCCTATGCTCGCTTGACGAGCGTCAGTGTTGTGAAGTTGAAGCAGATGGAGTTCGCCGAAGCGGCAAAGTCCCTGGGCATGAGAAGTAGCCGCATGATTATCCGCCACCTGATCCCCAATGCCATTGGCCCCGTTATCGTCCTCGTGTCGCGGGACTTGGGGGGGATGGTGATCCTGCAGGCGGCGTTCGCCTTCATCGGCGTCAGTGGGACCGTCGACAGCACGGCGATCCCGGAATGGTCGCGGATGCTGATGCTGGGACGGGATTGGGTCATTGGGCCCGGGGGGGATCCGTTCACATTTTGGTGGACCTATCTCCCGGTGACCGTCGCCCTGATTTTGTTCGGCATCGGGTGGAATCTGCTGGGAGATGGGCTGAACGTCTTTCTCAGTCCGTGGGAGGCCACTCGGCGGGGTAAATCGAGATAAGGGGGGCTCATACGGGCCCTTACAGCCCGATATTGGCCACGGTTCCCCGGTAGGTGCCGCCGTCTGGAAACCCCGATCTGGCCAACTCGCAAAACCGCTCGCTGAATCCGCACGTGTGAAGCTCCGATAGCGGCACCATCCTGACGCTCTTGATGGGGTTGGCCCAGGCCTCCGGCTCGACGCCGGTTTGAAGCTCGCCGCCCGTGCGCTTGACCGCGAAGGTGATGTGGACGACGTGGTGGTCGTCCATAACCCGCTCGCAGACGTAGAGCAGTCTATCCACGGTCACCTCCAGGCCGGTTTCCTCTTTCACCTCGCGGATCACGCACGCTTCGAGCGTCTCGCCGGCTTCCAGCGTGCCGCCGGGCAGGGACCAGCTTCGAGCGAGGGACTCGCTCACCTTTTGTTCGGTCAGCAGGATGTGGCCGTCTTCGATCAAGACGGCCGTGGCGCGGATTTTGGGGTTCATCGCTTGGCTTTCAACTTGCGCAAGTGCTCAATCGCGCGCTGCACCAGGGCTTGATGCTCCGGCTTGTTCAGCCACAGGCTGGCCCCGCTGGGGTGGGGCAGAGGCACGACCCAGCGGTCTTGGCTGTCTTGTACGGCTGTTCCTATTACCTCCACCAGCTTGACCTCTCCCAGGAAGCGGCTTATCGCCAGCCCGCCCACCGGGATGATGATTTCTGGCGTCACCAGCGCTAATTCTCGTTCGAGGAACGGCGCGCACAGCTTTTGCTCGGCGCGACTGGAGGCGCGGTCGCCCCTGCCGCCGGGGGATTTTCCGGGGAAGCACTTGGTGACGGCGGTCATGTACTGTGTGGCGCGGAACTCGGCCTCCTCCCAGCCGGCCTTACCCAACCACTGGAAGAGCCGCCGCCCAGATGAGGCGTTGAAGGGGCGCTTGGCCTCCACCTCTGTGACGCCCGGCGCCTGCCCGACGATCATCACGCGGGCGCCTGCAGGGCCTGAGAATATCGCGCCTGGGGTAATGGCAAAGCCTGCCTCCAGGCAGCGGCGGCAGGCTCGCATTTCGCTGTGCAGAGCGTCGAGCGCCTGCTCAGTTGATACCGACGATCTTGAAGACAATCTCTCCCCCCGGCGCCTCCACCGTGACGCGATTTCCCACTTTGCATCCCAGCAGCGTCTGGCCCAGCGGCGATTCGTAGGATATTTTGCCCTCTGTTGGCCGGGCCTCGGCCGGCCCGACGATTTGAAAGACCTCCTCTTCGTCCAGGCCGTCTTCGACGACGGTTACCCGGCTGCCCAGGCTGACTTTGTCTGTCGGGCCGTTCTCCTCGATGATCTTGGCCCGAAGCAGCATCGCTTCGATCTGCTGGATGCGCCCCTCCAGAAATCCCTGCTCTTCCTTGGCGGCGGTATAATCGGCATTCTCCGAAAGATCGCCCTGTTGGATGGCGTGGCGCAATCGCTTGGCCAGCGCGGGGCGTTTCACGTTGACCAGGTGGTCCAGTTCTTGCCGCAGGTCTTGCACGCCTTCGGCGGTCAGGTAGACGGGTTCGTTGGTGGACATTTATGACACTTTCCTCCGTATATGATCTGACTGAGGGGGCATTATAGCATACTCTGCCTATGCGCCAAGGCGCAGAGGCGAAGAAACCAGGGCAATCGCATTTAGAAAATCATTCTCCACCTGGGGGATTAGAAACGCGTTTGCCTTTGGGTTGTCCCCCACTGAAAGGCATTTTCCTGTATCTTATCAATAAGTAGGGGAAGACGGGGGGTGTGAGGGCGGCGCAGCCGCACTCACACCCCCCACCCCCCGGATTATTGAGATGATACATTTTCCTGCCGGTTTTAGGGAACGTGTTCACGAAATCTGTCAAATGCAATTGCCCTGCGAAGAAACCCGATTTTTGATGTTCTTCTGGACATTCTTCATAAGGCCGGTTTAGTTCCTACGCCTGAGGAAATTTGTCATTCCGAGCGGAGTGCTTCGAGCAGGGCGAGAAGCAAAGTCGAGGAATCTCGCGCATGTGGAAGGTTTCGTTGAGAAAAGGAGATTCCTCGACCTTTCGATGCCCTCAGGGCAAGCTTCGCTCCGGGTGTACAACGCCTTCCGCCCAGGACAGGCCGCTCGGGATGACGCAATTTGCTGATAGAGATAATCGCCCGCAAACTCCCTGCTTCAGCGGGGGGATAAAGGCGTGTTGAGTTTGGCATCGATTCAACTTGTGCTTGCAGAACATTTGTGCTATAGTCTTAGCATGGTACGTATCCACTACTTCCGCGCTCGCATCGCTCGTGTGTTGGCCGACGCCCTCAACGCAGAGAGCGGACGGGCATACACAGATGCTCTCGTGCGCCACTGGCGCGTCTACCGCCGCCACCGTCACTGGCTGAGCCGGAAAGCGGCGAGTAAGTTGCAGGATGCCGAGTTTGGGCCGGCTGCTCTCCTGCACTCCCACAGCCTCGACGCCGCTCGCGAGGGCTTCTACAACGCCTGCAAGACGGCGCGCACGTGCCGCAAGCAGGGGCTGGACAACAAGTACCCCTTCAGGTGCAAGCGATTCCGGCCCACGACGTGGAAGAACACGGCCATCCGCAAGGATGGTGAAGCGCTTCTGCTGTCGCTGGCCAGGGGGAACGAGCCCATCCGGGTCCGACTGCCGGCCGGGTTGTGTAGCCTGCCCGCCGACGCCTTTCGCGAGGTGAAGCTGGTGTACAACCGGTCCGGCTGGTATGAGTGGCACGTGGCAGTCGAGGACGGACGGGAGCCACAGGATGCCCCTGGCAACCGGGTTATCGCGGTCGATCCGGGCGAGATACACCCGCTTTGTCTCACCGATGGAGAAGAAACACTCATCGTCACCGCGCGAGAGCTGCGAGCGGTCAAGCACTGGCGCAACAAGAAGCTGGCCGAGATTCAGCACAAACAGGCAGCCAAGGTGAAAGGCAGTCGCGCCTGGTGGCGGCTTCAGCGAGCGAAGAACAGGCTGCTGGCCAAGACACGGCGGCAACAGAGAGACACCGAGCACAAGGTCAGCCGTGCCGCCGCCGAGTGGGTGCGCGAGTGCGAGGCGGGAACCGTTGTCTATGGCGACGTGCGGGACGTGGGCGATGGCAAGCGGCTGCATCGCCAGAGCCAGCAGAAGGTCAGCCAGTGGACGCACGGCAAGGTGCGGGCGTATTTCACGTACAAGGTAGAGGAGTTCGGGATCGAGGTCGAGTTGCAGGATGAGGCGTACACCACGCGCTCCTGTCCAGGGTGCAAGCACAAGCACAAACCGAGAGGACGGGTTTACGCCTGTCCGGTCTGCGGTTTGCGTGCGCACCGGGACGCGGTGGGGGCTGCCAACATCTTGTCGCTCTATCTGCAAGGCGAAATGGGGCATATTCAACCTACTGCACCAAAGTATCGTCAACCGTTTCGAAAGGCCTGTTCTGAGCGGAGCCGAAGGGAACGGCCACGGCGTAGTCCCGAGGACACCGGGCAAGTTGCTGTCGCGGGGAGGCATCTGCCTCGTTGTCAGTCGGTAGAAGCCCCTCACTGAAAGTGAGGGGAGTGTCACTCAGACCATCATGGTCATCGCCTATTTCCCGGTCGTGAGAAGGCTTTGGGGAGCGAATGAGAACACCGAGTCTTTTGCCGCCTGGATAGGCATGCTGCTGGCCCCTGCCGTGTCGTTGCTCTCGAGCAAGGGCATTTTAGCTGCCGTATATTCCATCAGGGCGATCGTTTCAATCTTGGTGCTATTGGCTTTGATGGGCCGGGCGGAATGGAGGAGCAGGGTCACAGCCCGGGGTCAGGTCACCGACTCGGCCGCGTCGGCATAGAATTCATCGGCTGTGATGAACTCGCCCCCCGTGATGTACCGGGAGACCAGGCGTTTCTCGTAGTCAAAGTACAGTTCCACCTCGATCATCTGGAAGCAGCGGGCCTCGCCGCTGCCCAAGACGCCCTTGCGCACGTAGTATGCGCCCTCGCCTTCCCCGTATTGCGGCGTCAGTTCGTTGTTCAGGTTTACGCGCACGGCGAGCTTTTCCTTGCAGCGGGCGCAGCGGACGTATTCCCGGTGGATGTTTTCCTCGTCTTTACCGCCGAACATATCGGCGAGTTTCTTCATAAAGCCCATGGTTCGATCCTTTCAGGGGGTGTTGTCGCCACCACTCAGCCCCTTGATTAGAGGAGGAGGGGGTGTGGCGGGCGGCGAAGCCGCCCGCCACACCCCCAATCTTCCCTCTGTTGTAACTGCTCAGCCTTGCTTCGCAGTTGCCTTT
>JAFGED010000323.1 GCA_016931785.1 Anaerolineae bacterium | reverse complement strand
GGCGGCGGCGGCGGCGGGCGCCGTGGCGGTCGCTGGTAGAACTAATTCATCTCGACAACGACACATAGTATACCGCACAGCTTCTCCGCAGGCTGTGCGGTTTTTTATCTGTGCGGGCAATTACACCCCCTTGATGTATCCTTCAGTCGATGACACTACATCCCCTCGCGTGGTATGCTACCGGCATAGGTACCGTGGCAAAAGATGCCGCGGCACAGAGGTGTTGCTGGAGTGGTAGCTCCACATTTAACTGGTCGCCGATGTAGCCGTAGATTCCGATCCGCGCTACGCCTGTACGCGCTTAAAGCGCGCCTACGGATGCCTGTTTTGAGCCCGAATCGGGTTTCTCGACTCGCCCCACGGCTTAATGAGGTCCTGTCGCTGAAGTAAGAACTGCAGTAACTACTCAGCCTTGCTTCGCAGTTGCCTTTCGCGACAAAAAGAGGAGGAAGGCAGGGGGGGTCGAGGGCGGCTTCGCCGCCCTCGACCCCCCGTCTCTCCCTTTTTTTGAGCGAGGGCCACTGCTCGGGCGAACAGCCTGAGTAGATACGAACTGCAATTATCTGGATATTTGGAGGTTATCATCATGTTGAGTCAAGTTTTTTACAAATTAGGTCGCCCAATGGTTAACCTGTACGCCGGGTTGATGTTCGATATGGACGTCGCGTGGGAGGAACCGCTCCCCCAGGGGCCAAAGATCGTCGCCCCCAATCATCCCAGCACGACCGATCCATTCTTGATTGCGGGGATGATGACTGAACCGACGAGCATCCTCATCGACGACCGGCTCTTCAAGGTGCCTGTGTTTGGTCGCTACCTGCGCTTGGCCGGTCACGTGCCCGTGGTGGATGGCAATGGGCGTAGGGCTTTCGAGACGGCCAAGCAGCTGCTGGAGGCCGGACAGAATGTGACCATCTTCCCCGAAGGATCGGTCAGCCCTCTGACGGGTGGCCTTCACCCGCCGCGCACGGGGGCGGCGCGCTTGGCGCTGAGCACCGGCGCGCCCATCATCCCCATCGGCATCCATCTGCCGCGCGAGCGCATCCACGTCGTCGAGTCCAGGTATTCGGGAATAAGTGCGACCGGGCGGTGGTACCTGCGCGGGCCATACGCGATGACGGTGGGCAAGCCGATGATTTTCGAGGGAGACGTCCAAGATCGCGAGTACGTGTGCGAGGTTGGAGAGCGCATCATCCAGTGCATCGCCCACCTGGCGCAGCAGAGTGCCTGGCGTGCGAATCGATCGATGCGGCGGAGCACGCGGCAGCTCAGACAGTTGCCAGGTGAGGTGGCTTAGTTACATCTGGGTCGGTACATTGAGGTTTCGCATTTGGCCCTCGGCTTTTCGCCGAGGGCCTTTTGTGTTACACTGGCGGCATTCACGATGCCTACAGTACGAGAGGATTTTGACTGCATCGCCCTGGTCTCAAACGGGGAGTGGAACCACAACAGCCACTATCACGAGTTCCTCCTGGCGCACGTCCCGTCGCGTTGCACGCAGGCGCTCGACGTGGGTTGTGGCGCGGGCGCGTTCGCGCGTTTGTTGGCCGCGCGCGCCGATCACGTGCTGGGCCTGGACTTTTCGCCGCAGATGATCCGGCTTGCCAGGGAGCGATCACGGCAGTATCCGAACGTCGAGTTCCAGGTCGCCGATGCGATGACGTGGGCCTTTCCACGCGAGCACTTTGACTGCATCGCCTCCATCGCCACGTTTCATCACTTGCCGTTTGAAGAGATGCTGGCCAAGATGCGCGACGCGCTCAAGGTCGGCGGCGTTTTGCTGATCCTCGATCTGCACCAAACCAGGGGGCTGTCCGGTTTTTTCGTCAATGTGTTGGCGATGCCGGTGCATCTTGCCTTGCGCCTGGTCAGGACCGGTCGGTTGAGATCGCGGCGCGAAGCGCGCGAGGCCTGGAAGCAGCACGGGCTGAACGATGTTTATCTGCCGCTAGCACAGGTGCGGCGGCTTTGCGCCCGTGTGTTGCCAGGGGCTGAGGTGCGCAGGCACCTGCTGTGGCGCTGCTCGATCGTCTGGAGGAAGGAGGCGGGTCGGTGAAGATCGTTTCGCTGGCTAACCTGCCAGAGCGGCAGGTATCTCACGACCCGGAGATCAAGAAGAAGGTGATGCTTGAGGGGGATGATCTGCCCCACGTGACCAATTTCTCGCAGGCCACCTTTGGTCCGGGACAGTCCGCCAGCCCGCACGCCCACGCAGATATGGTTGAGGTTTTCTTTGTGGAGACGGGCGCGGGCACAATCCGCGTGGACGGCGAGAGCCACCCGCTTGAGGTGGGTACCTGCGTCGCCGTGTCCCCCGGCGAGGTGCACGAGATCCTGAACACCGGCTCGGCCGAACTGGTTCTGACCTACTTTGGGGTTGAGGTTGGCGGATAGGACCCGAACGGGCCTGGAATTCTAGGGTTTGCAAGGAGGCACGATGGCACACTTGTTGGTCGATCAACTGCGTTTTGCCCGCAGCGAGTTCGTGCGCTGCCTGGAGGGAGTCTCTGAGGAGGATGCCCTGCGCCGGCTTGAGCCGATGAACTGCATCAGTTGGATCGTGGGCCATCTGGCCAACCAGGAGCATCGCTACTGGGTCATACTGGGCCAGGGCCAAGACCTGGCCCCCGGCCTGAACGATCTGGTGGGATATGGCAAGCCCTCCAGCACGCCATCGCTGGGTGAGATGTGGGACACGTGGCGCACCGTCACCGTCGCTGCCGATATCTACTTGGATACACTGACACCTGAGCTCATGCTGGCGCACTTTGAGAGGGAAGGCAAGCCCGTCGCCGAGAGCGTCGGCACGATGCTCATGCGCAACCTGTACCACTATTGGTTTCACACAGGTGAGGGGCACGCAATCCGGCAGATGCTGGGACATCCCGACCTGCCGCAGTTCGTGGGCGATATGGCGCAGGCGCCGTACAGGCCGGAGCGCTAGAATGGAACAATCTCGTGGTCTGGCGCGTCCTAGTTACAGAGGGGGCGAGCGTTGAAAAACAAAGCGTCATTTCTAGGATACGTGCTGGTCTCGAGTGTGTTGATGATACTCGGCGCTTGTTGCCGGTCCAAGGTCCAAGATGCCGGGCCGGCGAATCCGGCGTCCGTCTACTGTCAGGAGCAGGGGTATACGCTGGAAATGCGCACCGATGCCGACGGCGGCACGTACGGCGTCTGCATCTTCCCGGATGGCACCGAGTGCGAGGAGTGGGCTTTTTACCGGGGCGAGTGTGGCCCGGCGGAGCAGCAAGGTGGTGTGCAGTCCGCCGATGAGCCCACGAGCACGCCGGCACCGGAGGTATGGGTCAATCCGGTTGAGCTGGCCGGGTTAGAAGGCACGGCCGAGATCGAGATTCTGGAACTGAACATGGATGCGGCTACCGGGTACGTCTATCGAATGACCATCTCCGACCCCGCCATTGTCGCCCGGATCGTCTCCGCGCTGGACGTGGATCTCAAGCTGGGGCCGCGCGCCCGCTGCCCCGCGGCGTACACGCTGCGCTTTCGCCTGGCCGGCGGGACGGTGCAGGAGTTGGGCCTCGGCTGCGATGCCGAGAACCCCACCTTTGTACGCGGCGGGCAGGGCTTTTGGCAGGGACGGGACGCCGAGCCGCCTGCCCAGTTCGTCACCCTGATCCAGGAGCAATTGGCGGCTGCACCGGATGAGACCGCCGTCGTAGGCTGGTACGGGTATATCGCCAGCCTGCCCGCAGGCAGCGAGTACGACGACTATCTCTCCCTGGAGCCTGAAGGGGCTGGCGAGTTGGGCATCGCCGGCGCCGACGAGGAAATCGAAGCGCAGATCGTGGGCCTGCGGGATAAGGAGGAGCCGGGCAAGTACGCGCATTTCTGGGGCACACTTGCCTGCGGCGTGCCCGATTACAACGGTTGCCAGGTCGTCGTGACCAAGCTGCGCGTCGACGGGCCTGGCGAGTTCTTTCACCCCGATCCGGTCGAGGGGTGGGAAGGCGTCGTCATCGGGAATCCGCCACTATCTGAGTACGACGATCACTTTGTGCTGTCGGGTGACTTTTTCGTGATCTATGGCATCGACAGTTCCGATCCCGCCATCACAACCCAGCTAGGGGACCTGCGTAACACGATGACGCCCATCCGCGTGTGGGGAGAGATCACGTGCGGCGTCCCAGACACGAATGGCTGTCGTATCGAAGTAACCCGTATCGAGGTCACCGGGGAGCCGTTGGCGTTGGATAGTGGCGGCTAACATCTGGGGGGACAGGACGGTCTGCCGGTCGCGCTCACGGCGCGATCTGGTTTCGCAATCTCCCCTCGACGAGGTATAGGCGCGCCGTCTCCGCGGCCTTGTAGCGCATCTCGTACGAGCCGCGCTCCGAATAGTAGGCCGAGTGCGGCGTGATGATGAGCCTGCCGCGTATCCAGGGAGCGTCCTCCCGCCACGCCTGAATGAGTGGATGGTCTTGAGGAGGTTCGTCGGGGAGCACGTCCATCGCGGCTGATTCCAAGTGACCGCTGCGCAACACCTCTTCGAGGCAGTCCAAGTTCGCGAGTATGCCTCCCCTGGCGGTGTTCACAAATGCCGACCCCGGCTTCATCCGGTGAAAGAACTCGGCGTCGATCATGCCGCGCGTCTCCTCTGTCAGGGGGCAGTGGACGCTGACGATGTCGGCCTCGCCCAACAGGTCCGCCAGCGAATTCACACGGCGATACCCGACGGCCTTTTCGTGCCCGGAGGGTTGGTAGGGGTCGTACCCCACGATGCGATAGCCGAACGGTTTCATGCGGTTCACCACGGCCGTGCCGATGCGCCCGACGCCGATCAAGCCCAGCGTCCGATCTGAGGTACGCCAGGTGGGATGCAGGAGGTGCTTTTGCCAACCCGCGGTGTAGCAGCGGCAGTCGCGGTCGTAGGCCACGATCTTGCGCTGAAGGGCCAGAATCATGCCGCACGCGGTATCGGCCACCTCCTCCGTGCCATAGTCAGGCGTGTTGGAAAAGGGGATGCCCCGCTCGGCGACGGCCTCCACGTCCACTAGGTCGAACCCCACGCCGTAGCGCACGATGATCTTGCACCGCTCCAGCACGTCGAGCGTCGCCCGATCTACTCGCCAGTGCCAGACGAGGACCGCGTCGACTCGCTGCCATTCTTGCCGGTTTTCCGCTTCCCGCCAGTCGGGGAGAAAACGGAACTCGGCCTCCGGAAAGGCGCTCTGCTCGATATCAGCAGGTGGCGTGATGTGATCTGTGATGCCCACGATCCATACGCTGCTGTGTTTGTTCGGTTCGTCGTTCATATTCTACATTCCATTGAAGGCAGGGTTATTCTAGCACAGGTGCTGAATCGCGCACAGCCGTCGGCCACGCGGGGAGATTCACGGTTGACAGCGCGTGCATTCTCTGCTAATGTTATACCGACGTAACTACTCAGGCTATTCGCCCGAGCAGTCTCCCTCGCTCGAAAAAGGGAGAGATGGGGGTTTGGAGAGCGGCGATCCTTCGGCTT
>JAFGED010000040.1 GCA_016931785.1 Anaerolineae bacterium | reverse complement strand
TGTTTCATCTCAGTTGGGGGCGGGGGGTGAGGGCGGCGAAGCCGCCTCACCCCCCTTGTCCTCTCAACTCATTTGAAACGCACCCATATTGTTTCAACCACAAAGGACACCAAGAGCACAAAGGACTCGCGGGACTCGCGATCCTCTTGGTGTCCTTTGTGCTCTTGTCAATTTACAGCGGTGCTTCGCGCAGCGTGCACTTGTGACGCCGCGCTATCCTCAAAGCTCTTTTAGGTTCCCCAATCTCTTGGCTTGAGCCTCGGCCTTGAGCGACAGCTCCGAGGCAAAGAAGCAGTGCTCCTGTGGAACAGCCGTATCGGTGCGATTGATCACGTCTTCGAGGAGCTGCCGCCCGTAGGGCATATCGACGTCCTTGCAGTCGATATAATTCACGCCTTCCTGATCGACCAGGAAAAGATGGTCGCCTCCAGGCCGCCCGGCGATATCGCAATACTTGCGCAACTCGATGTAGCCCTCGGTGCCCAGGATAAACAGACGGCCATCTCCCCAGGTGGGCAGGCCGTCCGGCGTGAACCAGTCAATGCGTACGAAACCGGTGCCGCGGTCCCCGCGCAGCAGCACCTCGCCAAAATCCTCCAGTTCGGGATACTGGGGATGTCCATAGTTGGCCACGGTGGAGCCGACGACTTCGACCTCGGTAGAGCCAGTGAAGAAGAGGAACTGATCGATCTGGTGAGAGCCAATGTCGCAGAGGATGCCGCCGTACTGCTCGCGGCGGAAGAACCAGGGGTCCCGCGTCTCCAGCCTGGTGCGATGCGGCCCCATGCCGATCGTCTGAATGACGCGGCCGATCGCGCCGGAGTGGACCAACTCACCAGCCTTGACGGTGGCGCGATTGCCCAGCCGCTCGCTGAAAAAGATCGAGTAAATGCGCCCGGTCTCGACCTGCACGCGGCGCACTTCGGCTACCTGCTCCAGCGTGGTAAAACCGGGCTTGTCGACCATATAGTCCTTGCCGTGCTGCATCACGGCGACGCCCAGCGGCGCGCGCTCGTTAAAGATGGAGGCGCTGGCGACCAATTGGATGGTCTCATCCTCCAGGATCTCTTCCACGCTGCCGGCCAGCCTGGCCTGGGGGAAGGTCTTGGCATACCTGTCGATCAGCTCTGGCTCTATAGCATAGAAAGAGACGAGCTCGGCCCCGGCCTGCAGCAGTGCGTGCGTCTGATTATAGATGTGGCCGTGATTCAGGCCGATAGCAGAAAAGCGAATGGGGGGTTTTGCTGACATTTTCGTCCTCCTGGCATAACTCTGCGCCAGTCAAGACCGGCGCACCCTGGATCAAGGCACAGGGAGGTATTTTTTACAAATCCTAATCACACCCTCCCCTCTCCAACGAATCACAGAGCGTATGGTTGACGGCGTGTATCTCTTCGGCGAGGCCTGCCAGCTCGCCAAGCGTTTCCGCCGACTCGATGGTACGCAACAGCCGCCTCAATTCCGCGACGCCATCAATCGCGCCCAGGTCATTGTTCTCCAGCGTCTCCAGGACTCGCCTGGCCCTTCCCGCCAGCCGCTCACGAAAATGGCCGAGTGCCCGTTCATCCAGGTACCCCTTTGTCCAAGCCGGGTCGAGTTCGTGAAACGCCGTGCACAGCTTTTGGATAAATACGAGCGCCATCCCCGCTGCCGGCCTGCCTGCAGAAAGGATTCTTGCCCACTGGCGCTCTTCCTCCAGCCCGTGGGGACTCGTCGCCGTTGTCTTGTACGCCACTATCCGTAATTATATGAGTAACAAGAGATTCGTCAAGCCAACCGGCAAATTTCCGGCCCCTTACCACGTCGAATCGCAAAAGCCGCCACCTGAGGCCCCTCCGGGGCATCAAAATCTCATCTTTTGGCTGTCAAGCACTCCTGGCAACGAAATCCCCCTCGACCGCGCTACAATGCAAAGGCTTTACACGCACCATGTAAAGCCTTTGCACGCCAGGGTTATCGCATTTGACTTTCCCGCCCCTTCCCTGTGTCATTCTGAGCGCCCAGCGGGCAAAGCTTGCGCTGAGGTAATCGAAGGGGGCGCTCAGAATGACAAAAGAGTGGGAAATCGCTCTAGACGCGATTGCCCTGCTGATAGCGTTTGACGGCTCCCGCCGGGGGTTTATAATTGAGAGCAGGGGAAATCAACTCTCCCGACAATCATCCCCCAGGGAGTGAGGAAATGGCAATCAAAAAGTTGGTGGCAGGTGGCGACCTGGATTACTTGCGCGAAGAATCACTACGAGCCGTGTTATTCTGCATGCTCGCCGTGTTATATATCTGGTGCCTCATCTTGTTTCAGCCGATCAACCTACAGCCGATCGATCTCGTTGGGGACGTTGCATGGGGACCGGGTCTCCTGGGTATCGGGTTAGCCGTGGCTTTTGTCATCCGCAAACACAGCCTGGCGCTGGCGGCAGCGGCGGCAATTGTTGGCTTGACACTCGCCATGCTATCTACGATGTGGACGACAGAGGCCAAAGTTGCGCCCTACATGCTTGCCGTGGTGGTCAGCCTGGCCGGGCTGCTTTTCAGTATGAGAATCGTAGTTGTAACGACCGTACTGTGCAGCATCGCGGCCGTCGCCGTCAGTTCCCTACGCTGGGGCTATTCGCCCGTCTCTGCCGAAGCGTTATCCCCCGTACTCGTCATCGGCGTGGTCGGCATCCTGTCGTTTCTGGCGGTTCGCAACCTGTACATGGCGCTCCACTGGGCTCTGGACCGTACGATGGCAGCGCAGCGCAACGAGGAAGAGGCACGCATTCACCGAGGGGAGCTAGCCCGCACCCTGAAGGCATTGACCGAAGCCTACCAGCGCCTGGAATACGTCAATTACGATCTAGCGCGCGCACGAGAGGCGGCCGAAGATGCCAGGCTCAACAAGCAGCGCTTCGTGGCCAGTGTCAGCCACGAGATGCGCACCCCCCTCAACGTGCTCACGGCCCTCAGCGAGATGATGTATCTATCGCCGGAAAGATACGGCGACGCTCCACTGCCTCCAGGGCTTCGCCGAGACGCCCGCGAAATCTATCGCAGCAGCAAACACCTGCTACGCCTGATAGATGACGTGTTGGACATGGCGCAGATCGAAGCCGGACAAATGCGCATCGACTTCAAGCCGATCGATCTGCGCGACATAGTCACCGAGACCCTCGATATGATCCGCCCTCTCGTGCGCGGAAAGGGGACAGCCCTGCGGGCAGAGCTGCCCGCCGATCTTCCCCCAGTCTTGATAGACCGGGATCGGATACAACAGGTGTTGCTCAATCTCCTGAACAACGCACAACGCTTCACCGAGCACGGTAGTATCACCGTGCGCGCCAAAGTCGAAGCAGACGAGATCGAGATATCGGTAGTCGATACGGGGGTCGGCATTCCTCCCAGCGAGCACGAGGCCATGTTCAAAGAGTTCTATCAGGTCGAGGGATTCGTGGCCCAAGGGCAAGGTGGGCACGGACTGGGGCTGGCGATCTGTAAAAGGTTCATCGAAATGCACGGCGGGCGCATATGGGTGGAGAGCGACGGGATACCCGGCCACGGCAGCCAATTCCACTTTACCCTACCGACAGCAGAGGCCGAGAGGTTCGAGATAAGCACCTTGCGAGAGAGCCGAATACCCCTAAAACTGCCCAGGGGCCGTGGCAGAACGCTGCTGTTGCTTGACCCGGATTTGGCCGTCCAAAGCTTGCTAGAGCAAGAACTGGAAGCATACCACATCGTCCCAATTGATGACGTTCTGGAGGTTCCCAGGCTAATTGAGGAACTACACGCTCAGGCAGTGTTGGTAAACTCGGCCCATAAGGAGCGGCGAGGAAAGCACCTGCTGGCACTGCGCCGGCAGTTAGCCCATTCCCCTGTACCCATCATTCTTTGTCCATTAGCAGGTGGGCGTCAATTGGAGAAAACCCTGGGCGTGATGGACTATCTGGTCAAGCCGATCACGCGCGAGACGCTTATGGATTTGCTTGACCGCATGGATGCGGATGTGCATCGGGTACTCATCATCGACGACGACCCACAGATGGTGCACATCCTCGCGCGCATGCTGGAGACAGCCAAACGCGAGTACAGAGTGACAAGTGCCCACAACGGCGAGGAAGGTCTGCGCAAGATGCGCGCGCAGAGGCCGGACCTAGTGCTCCTGGACCTGGCCATGCCAGAGATGGACGGCTACGCCATGATGGCGCAGATGCGAGAAAACGCCGACTTGTACGACATACCAGTAGTGATAGTCACTGCCCAACGACTCACACCCGAAGAGGAACGCCAAATGAGCGGGCAGACGCTAACGGTGCACACCGGGGTTGGGTTCACGAACAAGGAAATTCTGACCTACCTGAGCGGCATCCTCAATGCCAGCAGCGCTCTTCCCACGTCCTCATAGGCCGCCAGACAACTCTCCCAGCACGTCCAGCAGAGCGGCTTGAGAGATGGGCTTCTGCAGATAGGCAGCAGCGCCCAGGGAGTGTGCCAGTTCGGGATCCTCAAGGACAGAGCAGATGATCACGGGGATAGATTGGGTGACGGGATCGCTTTTCAGCGCCTGCAGGATTTCCCATCCATCCTGATTGGGCATCATGATGTCGAGCGTGATCGCGGCGGGGATCACCTCGCGTGCCAGCTTTAGCGCCTCGTCGCCCGTCATTGCCCCCATCACCAGATAACCATAGCTGGCCAGGTAGCTCTGGAAGACCCGGACGATCCCCTCGTTGTCCTCGATTGCCAATAGAACCTTTTCACTTTCCACCGGAAAGTCAAAGTGACACATGCACGCGTCGCGATTGACCACGACACCTCGCCAATGCCCACCCATCATTTCCACCAGGCGACGCACAGACTCCAATTCAGGCTCACGGCGGCCGGCGGCCTCGCCTGGATCGCCGGGCATGGTAACCAACTCGGTGATCAGCCGCTGTCTTTCGCAGCGCATCCTGATGCAAACCTGCCGCGCGCCAGGCCAGGAGATCAGATCGCTCAATCCCTTGAGAAGCACCTGGCGCAGCAAGGTGCGACTGCCGTAGATAGGCACTAGATCAGAATCGAGATCGCTGGTCAAGGTCACGTCACGCTTTTCAGCCAGGTGCTTGACAACCTCCAATACCCCCTGAACAACCTTGGCCAGGTCCACGGCCTCGCGTTGGGCCAAGACACGCTCGGCCTCGCTATCCAGCAGACTATCCGATCCAACGGGTGAGGGTATCGGCTGGGGAAGTCTCTCGCGCAACACGGATGCCAGCATCGTGATCGCCTTTTGCTGCTCGCGGAAAAACTGGCTCCGACTATACCCCAATTCCCGCAGGATGTCCGGCAACGGCCACTCTTCGACGTAGCGATACACGAGGAGCGAATAGAAGCGAACGTGCGACGCGTCTGCCGCGCCTTCGCCGGGCGGGTTTAGCCCCTCGATGCTCTCGAGCAAAAGGCGGCTAAAGCGATGGGCACGGCTCGGCCCTCCCCGTCCCACCTCAGGCCAATATCGCAGTGCAAGGGGATGACTTTCAAGATAGGGATAATCGTACAAGTGGTGCAGGGCATCTCTGACCTGCTGTTGGAATTCTTCCCGGCTTAACAAGACCAATAGTACCCCGGTACTAACTTGAGACTATTCAGTAGAAATCAACTTTAGCTTTCTGGTATACTCTAAGAGTGGGGCGGATTTCTTCCCCGTTGTTCCTCTGCTGGCCCAATTGTGCCATGAATTAGCTGAAAGTGCAAATGGTGATGAAGCGTATCCAAAAAATCTCCCCCCTCATATTTATCCTGGCGCTGACTGTGTTAGCGACAGCCTGCTGCCCGGCCATCCCTGGCGCCAGCGGCCTACTCACAGTTGCGGATGCCAAACTCCGCATAGTTTCGGTGACGACGCAAGACGCCCCGGAAGGGAAAGCCTGGCTGGGCGTCAAGGCGGAGATAGAAACGAGCGACCTGGACAGTGTGCGCGGCTGGAAAGTCTGGGTAGTGGACGAGAATGGGCGCGAGAGCGCGCTCGATACGGTGGATATCACCGACTATGCCGCCGAGGAACAGGCCGACACCGTCGTATGGTTCTTTTTCGTGGACAAAACATCCCGCGCATTCACGTTGAATTTTCCCAGCGGAGAGGAAATTCAACTCGCCCACTGGCTGGGGTCAGCCGACGACTGAAAAGCCTCCGGCGCGACTTTCCTACAAGCCAAGATTTGTACCCCAGCGCCCCAAGCCTGAGCATCCCCACCCAACTTGATACTAATCTGAGACTACCCTGGGACTTGGAGCCAGAATCGGGCCACAGTTTCTGGTATACTGTAAGACACCGGTAATGCGCACTGGGTATTCCTGTACGCCTCGATCCAGCCTACCGGTTCAACTGTGCTGCGATACGGTCGAGGATGATGCGACGTTTCTCAAACCAGGGGAGGAGGTGATAAGCTGGAGCCACAAGCGTAAGTTGTCGATATTGATGACGTATATGCACGCTATTCAAACCAAACTATAATAAGTTAAGGAGGAATGAAGTGAGCCAGAAGAAATTCAGTCGACGCGACTTTTTGCGCCTGAGCGCCTTGAGCGCCGCCGGGGTGGCCCTCGCGGGCTGCTGCCCTCCGGCCGAGAAAGAGACCGTCGTGGTCACGAAAGAGACCGAGAAAGAGGTCGTGGTCACGAAAGAGACCGAAAAAGAGGTCCTGATCACCGTTCCGCCTGAGGAAAAGGAGCCTATCGACCTGCGGATCGCCTGGTGGGGCGGCGATGCCCGCGCCACGAAAACCATCGCCGTGATCGATATGTTCCAGGAGCTATATCCTTACATCACGATGCTCTACGAGTTCTCCGGATGGGACGACCATTGGACCAAGCTGGCAACCCAAGCTTCAGCCGGCAATCTGCCCGACATCATGCAGCACGACTACGCCCGGATTTCGGAATGGGTGGGCGACGGCCTGCTCATGCCCCTGGATGCTTACGCGGACTCGGGCACGCTCGATTTCACCAACGTGGCCGATAGCTCGCTGGCAGGCGGCCGGATCGACAGCAAGCTGTATGGTGTTCCCCTGGGCGGCAACGCGCTGGAGATAGACGTCGCCGTCGATCTTCTCGAAGCTGCCGGCCTGGCTGTGCCCGCCCCCGACTGGTCCTGGGCCGATTTCGAGGAACTGTGCCTCGCGATCAAGGACTCGCTGGGCATTTGGGGCTACGCCGGGAACTCGCTCTTCCACGACCACATGTGGAAGCAGGTCTACATGTCGGTGGATGAATGGGTATTCAGCGACGACGGCAAGGCGCTGGGATACGACGATGACCAGCCCGCCATCGACCAACTGAACATGATGCTGCGCCTGTACGACGCCGGCGGCATCCAGACCCTAGAGGAAGCAACCGCCCGCTCTGGAGAAACCGTCGAGCAATCCCCGATGATCACCAAGGAGTGCGCCATGGGGTTCAGTTGGAGCAACTTTATCGTCACCACGTGGGACGCTGCCGGAGCGGATCGCCAGTTCACAATGGTGCCTATCCCCAGAGCGGGTGACCTGCCGGCAATCTATCCCAAGCCATCGATGTTCTTCTCCCTGACGAGAGATGCGGTACACCCCGAAGAGGGTGCGATGTTCATCGACTTTTTCACCAACTCTACCCCGGCAAACGCGATCCTGATGGCCGACCGGGGTGTGCCCATCGCCTCGCACGTCAAGGAGGGCATGAAGGGCTTCCTGACACCTGCCCAGGCGCTGATGTTCGACTACATGGCCCAAGTCGATAAAGACAGCCAGCCTGTACCGCCACCCGACCCGGCCGGCTGGGCCGACGTGCGCAACAACGTCTTCTATCCCGAGTTCCACGACCCGGTGCTCTACAGCATGATCACGCCCGAGGAAGGCGCAGCCACCTTCCGGGAAATGGCCAACAGCATCCTGGCTGCAAGCTAGGCATACGACTGAGGGCTGAGAATCTAGATATCTTCAATCCCAATTCTTGTCCAAATGAGGCAAGATTTCGCAGCGCCCAGCCTTGCAAACGGCAGTTTCGGCGGCGCAAGGCGCCGAAACTGCCATGCCTTTCGCGCAGAGCGCGAAAGGCCCTAGTGCTAAGGACGTGGCGCAAGCCGCTGCGTCCTTACAAGCTATTGTCATCGTGACCATTTTGAGAAAATACTCAAAGTATCTTCTCAACAAGTAGGGGGCAAAAGTGAGCAATTTCGCACAGCTACAATCGATCTTTAAACGAAAAGGCAAAGCAAGCAGGGCCGAAAGACGGAACAACCTGATGGGATACCTGTTTCTATCTCCCTGGCTGATCGGCTTTTTCGTCTTCACGCTACTGCCGATCGTCGCCTCGCTGGTGCTGGCCTTTACCGACTATGATCTCTTTACGCCCCCACAGTGGACCGGGCTGGCTAATTTCCAGAGGATGCTCTTCGAGGACCGCAGATATTGGCGCGCGGTCAAAGCCACGTTCTATTACGTCTTCACAGCCGTCCCCCTAAGGCTGCTGGTCGCCCTGGGCGTGGCCATGGTGCTCAATAGAGACTACAAGATGATCAGCCTTTATCGCGCCGCCTATTACGCGCCCTCTATCGTAGGGGGCAGCGTGGCGGTCGCCGTGATGTGGCGGCAGGTCTGGGGCGGCCGAAACGTAGGTCTCATTAACTTTATCCTCCAGGCTCTAGGGCTCCCGGTGGTCAATTTCCTGGCCAATCCCAGAACGGCCATCTGGACACTCATCACCTTGGCGGCGTGGCAGTTTGGCTCGCCCATGTTGATTTTCCTGGCCGGCCTCAAGCAGATTCCAATCGAGCTTTACGAGGCCTCTGCAATCGACGGGGCAGGCAGATGGGGCAAGTTTACCAAGATCACACTGCCCCTATTGACTCCCGTCATCTTTTTCAACTTGGTGATGCAGATGATCTCCGGTTTCCTGGCCTTTACCCAGGCATACCTCATCACCGCCGGGCGACCGCTGGATACAACCCTTTTCTACGCACTCTATCTCTACCTGCGCGCCTTTGAGATCCACGAGATGGGATACAGTTCGGCGATGGCCTGGGTGCTGCTGCTCGTCATCGCCTTCTTCACGGCCCTGGTCTTTAGGTCGTCGTCCACATGGGTCTACTACGAATCAGGAGGGATCGAGAAATGAGCGCCGCCGAGGAGATAACACGCCATACCCGCCGCCGGATGAGCAAAAAGACCAAGGATCGCATCAGCGCAGCCATATATCACGTCCTCGTGTCGGCCTCCTGCTTTATCATGCTCTACCCCATTCTCTGGATGGTCGCCAGCTCGCTCAAGGAGACGTCAGAGATATGGACGAACGCCACCTCGCTGATACCGACGACAGTCACGTTCCAACACTACGTCGAGGGTTGGTCCGGCTTCGGCCCGATCACGTTCGCTACGTTTTACAAGAACTCGTTCATCTATGCCGGGGTGGGAACGATAGCCACCGTCGCCTCGTCCGCCGTAGCGGCATACGCTTTTGCCAAAATCCGATTCGCCGGCCGGGATTTTTGGTTTTCGATCATGCTGCTCACCCTGATGCTGCCGGGGCAGGTCCTGATGATCCCCCAGTACATCATGTTCACAAAGATGGGCTGGATCAACACCTTTCTGCCGTTGCTCATCCCGCGCTTTTTCGGCAGCGCCTTTTTCATCTTTCTGATGGTCCAGTTCATGCGGGGCATACCCACCGAGCTGGACGAGGCGGCCGAGATCGACGGGTGCAGCAAGATCGGCATATTCTTCCGCATCATCCTGCCGCTGATCCAACCTGCGTTGATCACGGCGGCCATCTTTTCCTTCTACTGGACGTGGGAGGATTTTATGGGGCCCTTGATCTATTTGAGTG
>JAFGED010000039.1 GCA_016931785.1 Anaerolineae bacterium | reverse complement strand
GCCGCCGCCGAATCGGTGACGGGGTCATTCGCCGAACCGGTGCGCGACCAGCCGCTCACGGGCATCGCATCCATCGCCAGTTGCCCCCCCTGTCCCACGGCCTGCCAGCGCGCAGCGGTACGCTGGCCTTCTCCCATACCATCGCCGATGAGGAGGATCACCGCCCGAGGCGGCCCGTTCGCGCCCGATGCGACGCTTTCGCGCTGCCGCTCAACTCCGCCGGCCTGCGTTACACCAATCCAGCAGGCGAGAAAAACGGCGACGCCGATAAATACCCTTGCAATTCGCATAGCCTGACCTCGCTTTCGAGAAACCCACTGCATCACCCCACCCCCTATCACGTACAATGACTATACGAATAAAGATCACTGCCTGCCATTTGCAATTTGAGCTTTTCCAACGCTCGCTCCGCGTAAGCCTGGTACCGCTTTCGCTTGTTGCGCACCGGCGGATCGAGCGGCGGCATCAATCCAAAATTGGCCTTCATCGGCTGGAACGATTCTGTCTCAGCGCGACTCACGTAATGGCACAGCGCCCCCAGCATCGTCTCGCGCGGCAGCTCCAACACTCCCCGCCCCAACACAAAACGCGCGGCGTTGACGCCCGCCACCCACCCGCTGCCGACGCTGCCCACGTACCCCTCCCCCCCCGTGATCTGCCCGGCGAAAAAGAGCCCAGGACGACCGCGAAAGGCCATCGTGGGCTCTAGCAACAGCGGCGCATTGACGAACGTGTTGCGGTGCATGTGACCGAAACGCACGAACTCGACCCGCTCCAGCCCTGGGATGAGGCGAAACACGCGCTCCTGTTCCCCGTAGCGCAGGTTAGTCTGAAAACCGACGAGGTTGTAGAGCGTCCCTGCCAGGTTATCCTGCCGCAACTGCACCGCCGCGTAGGGCCGCCTCCCCGTGCGCGGATCGGTCAGTCCCACCGGGCGCAGGGGACCAAAGGCCAGCGCCTCCCGCCCGCGCGCCGCCAGTACCTCGACCGCCAGGCAGCCCTCAAAAAACCGGGCGTCCTCCAGCTCAAAATCGCGCAGGGGAATGCGCTCCGCCGTCAGCAGCGCATCGACGAAACGCTCGTATTCCTCCTCCGTCATCGGGCAGTTGATGTAATCCGCGTCCCCCTTGCCGTAGCGGGAGGCGCGGAACGCGATCGACATATCGACCGACTCGGCGCTGACGATGGGGGCCAAGGCATCATAAAAGTATAGATGCTCCTGGCCCGTCAGATGGGCAATCGCCTTCGCTAATGGATCGGAGGTGAGAGGGCCGGTGGCAACAACGACTGGCCCTCGGGGAATCGCCATCACTTCCTCACGCAGCAGTCGGATGCGTGGATGGGCCTCGACGCGGCGGGTGACCTCGGCAGCGAACGCCTCCCGGTCCACCGCCAGCGCGCCCCCGGCAGGCACGCGCGCCACGTCGGCGCAGGCCAGCACCCACGAGTTGAGATAGCGCAACTCCGCCTTCAAAACCCCCGATGCCCGGTCGGGCAGGTCGGAGCCCAGGCTGTTGGAGCAGACCAGTTCGGCCAGCCGGTCGCTGACGTGGGCGGCCGTCGTCTTGTGCGGGCGCATCTCGTACAGCGTCACATCCACGCCCCGCTCCGCAGCCTGCCAGGCAGCCTCGCTCCCGGCTAACCCCCCGCCGACGACGGTGATTGTGGCTTTCTCGTTACCCATTGGCGTTTATTCTACCACAGTTGCAGGGATTGTTCCATCGGCGCAGGTGCTTTTTTACGCTTCGAGTTCCAGGTTGCTTGTTCTGAGTATCTTGAGAAAGAAAAAAAATGGGATTGGGCGTGCTTCGCCCGCCCAATCCCACACTCTAATCCGTGTCGGAGATAGAGATTCTACCAGAACAAGACACCACTGGGAGTCTACATCTCCCAATGGGATTTTTCGAAAACGTGTCTACTCAGGCTGTTCGCCCGAGCAGTGGCCCTCGCCCAAAAAAGGGAGAGATGGGGGTTTGGAGAGCGGCGAAGCGCTCTCCAAACCCCCGCCCCCTCTCTTTTCACACGCGGAAGGCAACTGCGAAGCAGGGCTGAGTAGCCAATCGAAAACGATAAGGGTGTGTTTCATCTCAGCTAGAGAACGGGGGAGCGGGCTCTTTCGCCGCCCGCTCCCCCCATCCTTCCAACTCATTTGAAACGCACCCAAACGATAAAACCCTGCCATCGGTTGGCATACAGGGTGAGAAGAAGTATAATCAGGACCAACCCCAAGAAAGGAAATCGGCAAAATGTCCACTACGAACAAAGAACAACGACCTGCCTACCACAACCCACAACTGCCAGTGGAACAACGCGTCACCGACCTCCTCGACCGGATGACGATAGGGGAAAAGGTCGCCCAGTTGCAAACTTCGTTTTCGGCTATCGTACATCTCCTCGATGAGGATGGCAATTTCAACCCGGAAAAAGCCAAGGGAAGGAAAAAAGAAAATCTCGGGGCTCCGCCCAGAAAAAGACGCGGGCCAAAAGAGATGGCCGAATTCAACAACGCCATCCAAAAGTACTCCCTTGAGGATACGCGCCTGGGCATTCCCTTTATGACCGTGGGGGAGGCGCTGCACGGCCACATGGCCGCCGGAGGCACGATCTTTCCCCAGGCTATCGGGCTCGCCAGCACTTGGGACGTGGAACTGGTAGAACAAGTCTACACCGTCGCCGCGGCCGAGATGCGCGCGCGGGGCGTGGCCCAAGCCCTCACACCCGTCCTGGGCCTGGCGCGCGAGCCACGCTGGGGCCGCACGGAGGAGACCTACGGCGAGGACCCCTACCTGGTTTCGAGAATGGGCGTCGCCTGCGTGCGCGGCCTCCAGGGCCGGCGGCCGACCATCGGTCGCCAGCACGTCGTCGCCACACCAAAGCACTATGCCGTCCACAGTCAGCCGGAGGCCGGCACCAACTCCGCGCCCGGCAACTACTCCGAGCGCACCATCCGTGAGACCTTCCTGGTCCCCTTCAAGGCAGCGGTCACCGAGGCCGGCGCGAAGAGTATCATGGCCTCCTACAACGAGATAGACGGCATCCCCGCCCACGCCAACAAGTGGCTCCTGCATCAAGTCCTGTGCCAAGAGTGGGGCTTTCGCGGCTTTGTCACCTCCGATGGCGGCGGCATCGGCCAGCTCGCCAGCCTGCACCACGTCGCCGCTGACCGGGCCGAGGCAGCCAAGATGGCGCTTGAGGCCGGGATCGATCTCGAGTTGGATTCCTGCTTTGCCGAGACCCTGGCCCGTCAGGTCGAAGAGGGCAAAATCGCAGAGGCAACCCTTGACCGGGCAGTGGCGCGCGTGTTGCGCGTCAAATTCGAGATGGGCCTCTTCGAGAACCCCTACGTCGATCCAGACTACGCAGAACGGCTCGTCAACTGCGCCGAGCACCGGCAACTCGCGCTGAAGGCGGCGCACAAGGCCATCGTGCTTCTCAAGAACGAGGGGAACCTGCTGCCGCTGGAGCGCGCAAAGATCAAGTCGATAGCCGTGATCGGTCCCAACGCCGCCGACGTCCACCTGGGCGGCTACAGCGCAGAACCCGAGCACAAGGTCAGCATCCTCGAAGGCATCCGAAACAAGGTCGGTGAAACTATCGAGGTCGCGTACGCGGAAGGATGCAAGATCACGACCGGCGTGCAGGGGTGGGAGTCGTGGTACGTCGACGAGGTCCTGCTGAGCGCCCCCGAAGAGGATACACCACGCATCGCCGAGGCGATCCGCGTAGCCCTGGCCGCCGACGTGGCCATCGTCGCGGTGGGCGGCAACGAGTCCACCTGCCGGGAAGCTTGGCACGAGAACCACCTTGGCGACCGGGACAGCCTGGGCCTGCTGGGGCGCCAGGACGAGTTGGTGCAGGCCATCGCGGAGACCGGTACGCCGACCGTCGTCGTGTTGATCAACGGGCGGCCGCTGACGATCAACGCCATAGCCAAGCACGTCCCGGCCATCCTGGAGGGCTGGTACCTGGGCCAGGAAACCGGCACAGCAGTAGCCGACGTGCTGTTCGGCGACGTCAACCCAGGCGGCAAGCTGCCCATCACCTTCCCCCGGTCCGTGGGGCAGTTGCCAACCTACTACTACCAAAAGCCCTCGGGCAAGCGTGGTTACCTGCTCGCCAGCAAGGAGCCCCTGTTTCCCTTCGGCCACGGGCTCAGCTACACCACCTTCGCCTACGACAACCTGCAGGTATCGCCGCCCAGGATCGGCGTCGGCGGTCAGGCCGTGGTCAGCGTCGACGTCACCAACAGTGGCGAGATTGCCGGAGATGAAGTCGTGCAACTGTACATCCGCGACCAGGTCAGCTCGGTGACACGGCCTGTCAAAGAGCTCAAGGGATTTGAGCGCGTCGCACTAAAGCCGGGCGAGACCAAAACGGTGACATTCACCATCACGCCGGAGGATCTGTCGTTCCTCGACGTGCACATGGAGCGCATCGTCGAGCCAGGCCTGTTCGATATCATGGTGGGCACCAGTTCGGTCCAGCTGGACACCGTTGTGCTAGAAGTGGTGGGAAAATAGACGGTTCTCGCCATTGTACCCAGGTACAATCCCAACTTTGGCCACACGCACGATGACAGCCAGCGCAGAATCTGGTACAATTGCAGCATATTCTGACTCTTGCAGGAGCACTGAATGCAAAGCGAGTTTCGCCCCTCAAAAATAACCTTGCAACACAAGCTGACCCTCGCCCACCTGGCGGTGATTTTGCTCTCGACCCTCACCGCCGAGACTGTTGCCCTGGCCGGCTTGGCCTTGATCCTGGGGCAGGCGATATTCACCCCCCTCGGATGGGGGCTCCACGTTATCCTGGTACTCGTCGTCACAGGGATCGTCGGGGGGATCGCAAGCGCGTCGATCAACTACCTACTCGCCCGCCGCCTGCACCGCGCGCTCGAGGTCAGCCGCGCCTGGATGCGCGGCAACCTCTCACTGCGCATCGCCGATTCCAGGCGCGACGAGATCGGCCTACTGGCCCGGCAGTTGAACCTGCTGGCGGAGCATCTCGAAGAGGACGAAGAAGACCTGAAAGAGCTGCAGGAAAGGACCTCCCGCCTCTCAGACCAGGTGCGCGCCCTGGCCGTGGTCGAGGAGCGCAACCGACTGGCCCGCGAGCTACACGACAGCGTCAAGCAAAACCTGTTCAGCGTGGCGATGACGGCCAGCGCCATCCGTGCCCGCGCCGACGCGCTGGACAGCATGCCCGCCGACCTAAAGGAGATGGTCCTGGAAGTCGAGACAACCTCCAGGGCCGCCCAACAGGAGATGACGCGCCTGATCGCAGACCTGCGCCCCGAATCGATCTACGCTCAGGGGCTGGCAGAGACGCTCAACGATTTTACCCTCCTCCTGGGCGCAAGGGAACACCTGCTGATTTACCTGGATGTGCATGGCAACGACAAGCTCTTGCCGCCAGCGGTGGCTGAGGCGCTCTATCGTGTGGCGCAGGAGGCTTTGCACAACGTGGCCCGGCACGCCTGCGCTACCCGCGTGGACGTCGACCTGCGCTGCATCCCAGAACAAGTCTCGCTAACCATCGAGGATAACGGCGTCGGGTTCGACCCCGGCGAGGCGCACAAGGGACTAGGCCTGGGACACATGCGGGAGCGCATCATGGAAGTCGGCGGCGTGCTCTCAGTCGATAGCCAGCCCGGTATCGGCACCACCATCGTAGCCGAGGTGGCCCTCACCCACCCGCTTGGGCTGCGGCCCGACCAGGTCGAAATGGAGGAGAGCCGCCCTATGCCAACTATCGAGAACTGGGCCTGGCTAGGGCAAAAGCTCACCATCCCGGTGGGACAGACCTGGCCCTGGCTTCCTGCCGATCAGGTAAACCTGCGCCACCCTATCGTCGAAGCCACTGACGGAAGCACCCTGCTCGTCAGGCACAGCTCCAGCCTGCTAGGGCTTCTCAGGAGCTATAGCATCCAGGTGGGGCAAAAAGCTCCCCTAGCGCGCATTCACTGCGGCAGGACAGGGTACGAGTGGGAAATGCTGGGCGCCTCCTGGGCGGTGCGTCGCATTCGCGGTGTAAGTGGCAGGATGGTGCTGATGCGCAACGGGCAGCCCATGGCCGCGATGCAGCCGCAAGGCCGCATGCTCCACACCTGGAACGAGATCGTCTACGATGGGCGCGGCTACCGTCTGTCTTACGTCAAAGACAAGCCAGGCGGCTATATTCTGGTTGATGAAGCAAACGACACACTGCTCGTAGCAGAAGGGAGCAACCCGGACCGGTTTGAACTGCGCCGCGCGCTGCCATTGCCCTTGTTGGTCATGGTAACGATGCGCATCGCAGATGAAGTCATTGTAGAAAAGGATGAAACGACGTCCGAGCAAAAATAAATCGCATTTGAAAGGAGAACGAACGATGAGAACTATCTACAGTCTGCTCTACACGCTAAAACCCCACGAGCGGGGCATTCAAGAGACGCTGGGCAAGTACACCGGGTTTGTCATGCCGGGACTGGGCTTCCAGATCCCCTTCTTCCAACTCGTCCGCGTGCGCGACATCCGTGAGCACACGATGGACATCCCGCCCCAGTCGGTAATCACCAAGGACAACGTCGAGATCCGCGTGGACGGCGTCATGTGGGTGCGTCCCGCCGCCGATGAGGAGTCGATCAAAAAGACCTTTTACAACATCGACAACTGGAAGCGGGCGGTGATCCAACTGGCGATGACCAACCTGCGCCAGGAGTTTGGCGACCTGACGTTGGACGAGAGCCTAGTGGCCCGCGAAAAGATCGCTACCAACCTGCAAGGCGTGCTCAACGAGTTCGCCGTCGAGTGGGGGCTGTTGGTGAGCAAGGTCGAGATCATGCTCATCGACCCGCCCGAGGACATCAAGCGCGCGATGCACAAGCAAAAGACGGCCGAGCAGGAACGGCGCGCCATGCGGCTGCTGGCCACAGGCGAGTTCGAAGCCGCCGAGCAGCAAAAGCTGGCCATCATCCAGCGCGCTGAAGGTGAGCGAGAGGCTGCCATCCAGGTAGCCCAAGGTAAAGCCGAGGCCATCCGGCTGGTCAACGAAGCCGCGGAAAAATACTTCCACGGCAACGCGCAGGTACTAAAGGCGATGGAAATGACCGAGACCTCGCTGCGCGATAACGCCAAGGTCATCATCACCGAAGAAGGCATCCGGCCGCAACTCATCCTGGGCAACCTGCCGGTATCGATCAGCCAAGAACCCACAGCAGCTCCCAAGAGCCGCCCGACGCCAAGGTCGGAAGCCTAGGCCGATGACGATGACGCAGGCAGAACAGAACTGCGGCCAGTTTACCGTGTTCATAGTCGACGACCACGACGTAGTGCGCAAGGGGCTGCGCTTCTATCTCGAAGCGCGCCCCGAGATCGAAATCCTGGGAGAGGCCGGAGATGCCCAGACCGCGGTGGAGGCGGTGGCCGAGCACGTCCCCGACGTGGTGTTGATGGACCTGGTGCTGCCGTTGCAGCCGGGAACGGAACCCTCAGACCAGGGAGGCGTGCAGGCCACCCGTCAAATCCGCCAGACCAGCCCGCGCACGCAAGTTGTGGTGCTGACCAGCTTTGCACAAGACGAGCTGATCTTTGCGGCGATCAAAGCCGGGGCACTTTCTTACCTGCTCAAGGACGCCGACGCCGAGACGGTTCTGGAAGCTATCCAGGCTGCCGGCCGGGGGGAAGCGACGCTTCACCCCCGCATCGCGCAGCGGCTGATGGACGAGGTCACCAAGCCCACCCAGCACCGCGATCCCGCGTCCGAACTGACGGCGCGCGAGATGGAAGTGCTCAAGCTCATCGCGCGAGGGATGTCGAACGCGGAGATCGCCAAAGCACTGGTCATCACCGAGCGCACGGTAAAGGCGCACGTCAGCAACTTGTTGGACAAACTTCACCTCTCCGACCGCACACAGGCCGCCGTCTACGCCTGGCGCGAAGGACTGATGAAGTAAGTGGTAAATCTAATTTGCAAATAGGAGAAGTCAAGAAATGAAGCGTGGATCGTTAGTCAAGACAATACTCATTCTAGTCGGGATAGTCGTTGGCGTGGTAATCATACTCGCGATTGCGGGCCAACACTTTTACTTCCTCGTTCGCGTGGATCAGCAGGAAGTAGGCGTCCGCTTTCGGGGTGGAAGGATCTACCAGGTCGTAGGACCGGGCGTGTACAGCGATGTCGCCCTGTATGCCAGGCTCGAAAAAGTATCCAGCGAAGGCGTGCCCTTTGCCGTCGAAGATCCCGAAGTCATCACACTGGATCGACAGCGGGTGGGGCTCAAGGTGAGCGGTGACGTATTCCGGCCCAACTTTAGTCAGGCGGAAAAGCTGCAAGAACTCTGGCCTACGTATCGACAGCTCTACTTGAGCAACGAGGCACTGCTCGAGCGCATTCAAAACCTCACCCTGCAATCGATGAAGTCGTGTGTGGGAGATCGCACGTTCAACGACAACGTGATCGGCTCCGCCCGCGACGAGTTGCGGGTATGCATCGACACTGAACTCAGCGAACTGGCTGCCAGCTACGGCCTGGACGTCAAGAACGTCGCCGTGCCCAACGTTATCTTATCAGCCGAGGTACAGGCCAGCCTGGATGCCATCACCAAGAGCCGCCTGGATACAGAACTGGCCCAACAGGACGCCATCAAGGCCAAAGAGCAGGCCGCGGCAGACCAAGCCCGCGAAGAGGGCGCCATCCGGGTTGAACTGGCCCGCCAGCAGGAGGAAGTGCGCCAGAAGACGATCCTCGCCGAGCTGGAGGAGAAACGCCTCAAGGCACAACGCGCCGTGATCGAGGCCGAAAAGGCAAACGACCTGCTCGCCGCCCAAAAGGACCTGGAGATCAATAAGGCACGGGCAGATGCCGCCGCGGAGGCAGCTCGCGCCGCGCTGGCACAGGAATTGGCCCTAGCAGAGCTGTATAGCGAAAATCCGGAATACGTCTACCTGCAGATTGTCTTGGCAAACGCCTCGGCGCTCAAAGAGACCGACAAGATCATATTCACGCCCGAAGGTGTGATGCCAACGATCGTGCTTCCAGGCCCCGGGATCACACCGGTAGTGGAGACCACGCCTGAATAGCGTGTTTGAAAAAACTGCTTTTCGTGCCCGGCCTGGAAAAGTTCCAGGCCGGGCACGCCGCGCGCCAGAAAGAGCCGCACGCCGCTGAAGCTTCGAGGATAGAGAGCCTGTGACCCAATCACAAACCACTATCGTCGCCATCATGGGCATCGTTACCGGCATCGTCCTGCTGACTCTGATCGGCGTCGCCCTCTACTACTCATTTTCGGCGCCGCACCTTCAGGGTTTGGAGCCGATCCCCACCGTGGGAGCAACGAAATCTACCACGCTTACTGCGCCCACTCTCCCTGCCACACTCACGCCAATTCCAACTGGCACACTGCGACCCGCGTCCACCGCCTACCCCACCCCGACCCGCATACCCGTCGGTGGCAACAAGATCGCCTTTGCCTCGAATCGAGGAGGGGATTTCGACATCTATGTAATGAACACCGACGGCACAGACCCAATCCAGCTCACATCCAGCCCTGCGATGGAGGAAAGCCCTGCCTGGTCACCCGATGGGAGCCGCATCGCTTTCATCTCGGATCGCGATGGCGACGTCGAGATCTATGCAATGGACGTTGACGGGAGCGGTCAGGCGCGCCTGACCGACAGCCCGGGGTTCGACGGCGATCCTGCCTGGTCGCCCGACGGGGAGCGCATCGCCTTCTCATCACTGCGGGACGGCAACAGCGAGATCTATGTGATGGACGCCGACGGGACAAATCCCGTTCGCCTGACCAAAGACGAGGCCCACGATTGGGGAGCCACGTGGTCGCCGGATGGCACGCAGATCGCCTTTGTCTCTGAACGCGACGGCGATGCGGAAATCTATGCGATGAACGCCGACGGAACAAACCAGACCAACCTGACGAACTTTGCGTTCAAGATCGATGAAAGTTATACCGACCGTGCATCCAATGAGAGGGACCCTGCCTGGTCGCCCGATGGTCGACACATCGCCTTTACCTCCGACCGCGACAGCTTCGTGGACGATCAAGGGGGCGAGACACTGAACACCGAGATCTATGTGATGGATGCCAATGGGGCCAACCAGACCAGGCTCACCCGCCACATCGCGTGGGACGAATCCCCCGTCTGGTCGCCCAACGGCGAGCACATCGTTTTCATCACGAGCGTTGACGCCGCGGGTTGGGAGGTCTACCGCATGAACGCCGACGGGAGCGATCTCGCAAACCTCACGGTCAACCCCGCCGATGACGTAGCCCCAGCCTGGTCACCGTAGTTTCCAACCTTTCCGGTATCTACTCAGGCCGTTCGCCCGAGCAGTGGCCCTCGCTCAAAAAAGGGAGAGATGGGGTGGGGTTCGCCCTGGCCCGGAAGGCTTTTGGAGCTTTCGGGAAGATAAAAGAGGCCGGCTAACAATAGTCGGCCTCTTTTTATCCGTAGCAAAATGGGCTAAGGGTTGGGATAGTAGTCGATCACCCGCGGATCGGCAGGATAAGTATCGATGGCAACCCTTCCCTTGACAGCTTCGAGATTAACCGTCACCCCGCTGTGCTGCAGCACCGACTGCGTCCAAGTATCAAGCGGAAAAGCCAAAGCGACCAACGTGCGCGAATCGCTGACCTTGTAACGCACCCCGCCAGGGCCGGTCGCGAATTGGCTGCTCGCATTATCCCAGACCCACGCCTCAATGGTGTAACCACCGCCGCCATAGGCGAGCAGCAACGCCACTTCATCCCCCAGGCCTCTATTGACCTTGAAGCTGCCCGGCGCGCGCCCGGTCGTCGCGTTGCCATCCAAATCCAACACAAAGATCCAGCGCATGGTCACCAGCGGCGGGTCAGGGATGGGATCGTAGAGAGAAACCCAGACCAGCGCCTCGCCCTCCGTGGCCCATCCCGCCAACTCCGCGGGTATGTCCTCGGCGGCAGGCTGGAGCACAACGTGCAGATTGTCGAGCTGCACGTTGGCAGACTGGATGTCCACGCCCGCCGGCACCCCAGAGGCCGGCGACTCTGTATCATAGAGCTCCACGTCCCCCTGGGGATCCAGAGCCGGGGATGCAGTCGGAGGCACCGGCGTCTGTGTGGGAGCAATGGTGGGGATGTAGGTCGGTGTGGGCGTGCAAGCGACGATGTGTACGACAGCTACAGCCTCTTGCCCATCACGCGAGGCCTTGACGGTGTAATCGCCGGGCATAGTACCGGCGGCATAGCCACCACTTTGGGAGATAGTCCCACCCGGATCTGTGGTTTCCCAGGCGGCCTCACCACCCTCCTGAAGCGTAAACTGACGCTGGTCGCCGGGACACAGGCTCACCTCCTCGGGGAGAATCGTCAAAGCAGCCTCCCCCTCAGACGGGGATAGAATTCTGCTGCACTGACTGAGAATAACAAGAACCGCGATGACGGCAACCAGGACAATCATGACGATGGTAAACCAGAACAGGATGCCGCGCGCTCTGTCCGTTAAACCTCTTTCATCAAACATATTGCCTCCCGTGCGAGATTTGGGCGGCACGACCGCCTCACAAATACCGGCAAAACGCCCAGCATTGTATCACAAATAGTCCAAAAACACGAGATTCCAACGTGACCGGGCAGCCGTGTCAGGCACGCTCGAACCATACCCTGGCCACCCGCCGCGTCTCTGCTCCAACCGCAGCCCCCTCCCCCACGCGCTGACCACACACCCACACGATCGTACCGCCCGCCGCCAGCAGCGGCGCGCGATCGCGCCAGGCGCGAGGGAGCTTGCGATTGATGAGAAAGGCGCTCAACTTGACGCTGTGCCCTTCCATTCCCTGCGGCTGGAAGCGATCCCCCCGGCAGCGAGTGCGCAGCACAACCGGAGCGGCGAGCGCATCAGCGTCGAGATAAGCCGTCCAGGGATCGGGATTGGCGGCCACTTGCTGCAAGTCCCACTTTTTGAGCAACTCCACCCGCAGCACCCAATCGGATTGAGGCAGCGCCGTCGCGCCAGGCAACTGCACCGCCAGCGGCTCACCGCTCCACAGCGAGGGCCCTTCGGGCGGCGGGATAACGTCGCCCGCGTCGCCCACGACCAGCGTCTCGTACCCGACGGTGAGCGCCAGGCCTCCTGGGAGGGTGGCCTGCGCGCCCGTCTCGCCGTTCAACCCCACCAGCCGGGCGCCCTCTACGTGGACGAAATCCACGTCACGCAGGCTCCTGCGCAGGTGATAGACCGCCCGTCGCAAAACGGCACGTTGTAAAGCCACCGGCAGCGCTCGCCAGGCAGCACGGTCAAAGACGACGGATGTCTCTCGCTCAGCCCGCACCGTGCCATCCCACGCCTGCTCCCGCAACTGCGCCAGCAGGTCATAGTCGGCAGCGACGACGGCAGCAGTATGGCACAGCCTGGCGCGCACATTGGGGTTGTAGGTTTCCAACAACGGAAGCAACTCGTGGCGGAGGCGATTGCGAAAATAAGTCGTGTCCAGATTGGAGCGGTCAAAGCGTGGCTTCAGACCCTGCTCGGCACAATAGCCCTCGATGTCGGCGCGCTCCACCTCCAACAGAGGGCGGATGATGATACAAGACGCAGGATGCAAGATGCAAGATTTTTGCGCTCTCTCCCCGTTCTCTTGCCTCTTGCCTCTTGCATCTCGCGCCATTAGCGGTTCGAGCATACGATAATCGGTGATGGGCGTCGCGGGCAGCATACCGCGCAGCCCTGCCGGCCCGGCCCCGCGCAAAAAGTGCATCAGCACCGTCTCGGCCTGATCGTCGGCGTTGTGGGCCACGGCGATCCTACGCGCGCCGACCTCGCCCGCCACCTGCGCCAGGAACGCGTAGCGCACGCGCCGCGCCGCCTCCTCGAAGGCCAGTCGATGCTCGCGGGCCAGAGCAGGCACGTCCCGCCGCTCAACCGTGACCGGCAATCCCCACCCGGCAGCCAGCGTCGCCACAAAATCGGCGTCAGCGTCGGCATCCGCGCCGCGCGCGCCGTGATGTAAATGCGCCGCGTGGAGCCGGAGGTCGTACTCCTCGCGCAGGCGCAGCAGCAGATGAAGCAAGCACAGAGAATCCGGCCCGCCGGACACACCGACGACCACGACCTCGCCGCGGACGAGCAGAGCGTGATTCTCAATTGTGCGCCGAACTTGCCCCAGAACGTCAGCCAACGGCTATTCCACTTTATAAACCTTGTCGCCGACCCGCACCCGAGACTTGAGCTTGACGCCCACGTCGTCGCCACGACCCGCCTCGCTCACGTCCTGGTGCAAGATCTGCATCGACTTGATCTCTTGCTCAAAGTCAGTCGTGTGCCCCAGAACGTGGATGCGATCCCCCACGGCGAGTTTGGCCGTCAGCTCGATTCCGGCGACGTTTATGTTACCGAACCAGTGAGACACTTTGCCGATGAGTTTTTCCGCCATTCGTCACCCCCAGGCTTCAACTATCGGGCAGCGGTGTCAATTCAGCCTTGTGTCCCGTCGACTCCAGAGAAACCGGGTTTTTAATTTCTATGCTACAAACGAATCACCGAACCGCAGTATTCGCACGTGATCTCGCGCTGACCGCGCACGATCTCGGCGGGGAGCGTCGCGCCGCAGGTGGTGCACTTGGTCGGCGCGGAGCGAACGGCCTCCTCCACAGCCTTGTCCTTCGGAAAGGCGCGCTCCTTGTCGATCTCGCCCGTCTTGACGCGATTGATCAGCGCATCCCAATCCTCGTTCTTGGCTCCGCCGTGCAGACGGAAGGTAGCGCCGCTGAAATCGGCCTCCGGAGTAAAGAGCAGCTCCAGCATCTCCTTGCGACCCAGGAACTTTTTTTTATCCTGCGCCTTGACCTCCTCTATCTGCCCGACAGGCACCTCAAGCAAAAGCTCGTGCACCGTCTCTTTCTGTGTGGTGATAAAGAGCACCTTCTTGGTGGCGACGTCTTCCTTGCGCTCAAAGATCAGCCGTGCATCGGTCAAGTAGAGAATGCCCTTCGGCCCCTCTTTCTCGGTCTCCATGTACTCGGCCTCACAAGCCGAGATGGCATCCTCCGCCGGGTGGAGCTTGAAGCAAGCCTCGTCGATCTGGTCGAGGAGCCATTCGATTTCCTCGACCTGCCTGCTGGTTTGGCTCACGTTCTGCTCAAAGGTATTGTACATCGCCTCGACCGCCGATTCCGCTGCCCGCACCTTGCTTTCCAGCGAGCCGATCGCACTTTCGGCGCGAGAGAGCGCAGAGTCGCTCTTAACGGTCGTCGCCTGCCGCAGGGCGCCTTCGACCTCACCGGACTCGCGCTTCAAGTCCTGCGTGCGTTTGCCGATCTCGCGCGTCACACCGGCGCGGGTCTCTTGCCACTTGTCGCTCAGTACCTTGATCTTGTTCTCCAGGAAACCGCGGAAGGCATAGCCGCGCGTACGAAGCTGCTCGATCTTGTTCGGCAGCAAGGAAAGCGCCGTCCCCACCTGTTCCACGTTGTTCAGCACCCGGGTCAGCAGAAGCGACTCTTGCAAATCCTCAAACCGCCTTTGCAAGTCCTTTAACTTTTCTGCCCGTTGTTGGGCTGGATCAACAGCTTGAGTGCTCATTTTTGCTCCTTTCTTCTGATACTAGTCATCTTCATAATCGAGATCTTGTGCGAATGAGGCAAGATTTCGCAGCGCCCAGTCTTGCAAACGGCAGTCTCGACGGCGTAAGGCGCCGAAACTGCCATGCCTTTCGCGCAGAGCGCGAAAGGCCCTAGTTACCTGATGCCCGTATTCCCATCGTAAAACGCAGATACGCTTCCACAAAATCATCCAACCGCCCGTCGAGCACGGCCTGCACGTTGCCGGTCTCGTGGTCGGTACGATGATCCTTGACCATCTGGTAGGGGTGCAGCACGTAGGACCGAATCTGATTGCCCCAACCTGCATCGACGTGATCCCCCTTCAACTCGGCGATCTCTGCCAGACGTTTTTCCTCCTCGATCTGGATCAAGCGCGCCTTCAGCACCCGCATCGCCGACTCCCGATTCTGAGCCTGCGAGCGCTCGTTCTGGCAGGCGACGACGATACCGGAGGGAATGTGGGTCAGGCGCACCGCCGTATCGTTTTTCTGCATGTGCTGACCGCCAGCCGACGAGGCGCGAAAGGTATCGACCTGGATATCATTGGGGTCGATGGTCACCGAGATATCTTCGTCGATATCGGGCCATACCTCCACCAGCGCGAAGGACGTATGGCGGCGGTGAGCTGCGTCGAAGGGGGAAAGCCGCACCAGACGGTGCACGCCCCGCTCGGTGCGCGCGTAGCCATAGGCATAGGAACCCGAAATGGAGATCATGGCGCTCTTGATGCCCGCTTCCTCCCCGGGAAGGCGGTCCATCACCTCGGTCTTGTACCCACACGCCTCGGCCCAGCGCAGGTACGTGCGCAGCAGCATCTCGGCCCAGTCCTGGGCGTCGGTGCCGCCGGCCCCGGCGTGAATCGCCAGGATAGCATCCCCTCGATCGTGCGCGCCGGAGAGGAGCAGGTGGAACTCCAACTGATCGACCTCCTCCTCCAGCGCCTCCGTCTCGACGCTCAAATCCTCCACTAGACTCAAATCGCCCAGCGCGGCGAGTTCGAGGCCATCCTGCACCCGCTGCGCGAGCGCAGCCCACAGCGCCGCCTCCTCTCGCAAGCTGGATAGCCGCCGCATCGCGCCCTGCGCCGCCTCGGGATCATCCCAGAAATCGGGGGCGCTGGCGCGCTTTTCCAGCTCTGCGATCTCCCTCTCCTTGGCCGCTAGGTCAAAGACGCCCCCGGATGTAATCGAGTCTCTCTTCCAGGGTCGTCAGCCGGTTCAAAAGTTCTTCCACAAAAGCCTCCGGGTTGGTAGGTTGGTATACTGGTAAATCGGTATGCGTTCTTCCTCTATGCGAACAAGCCATCGACGAATGCGTCGGCATCGAAGGGCATCAGGTCCTCCATCCGCTCACCTGTGCCCACAAAGCGCACCGGGAGACCTAACTCGCGGGCGATGGCAAAGACCATGCCGCCCTTGGCGGTACCATCCAGCTTGGCCAGCACCACGCCGGTCACGTCGACCGCCTCCTGAAAGTGCCGCGCCTGTGAAAGCGCGTTCTGCCCGGTCGTCGCGTCGACCACCAGCAGCGTCTCGTGAGGCGATCCTTCCACCCCTCTCCCCGCCACCTTGCGCACCTTGCGCAGCTCGGCCATCAGGTTGTACTGCGTGTGCAGCCGCCCGGCGGTATCGACGATCACCAAGTCCATCCCGCGCGACTGCGCCGCCTGGAGCGCGTCAAAGACGACCGCGCCGGGATCGCCACCCTCCGGCCCCTTGACGATGTTCACCCCGGCGCGCCCAGCCCAAACCTCCAACTGGTCCATCGCCGCCGCGCGGAAGGTATCGGCCGCGGCCAAAAGCACCTTGCGCCCCTCCTGGCGATAGCGGTAGGCCAGCTTGGCGATGCTCGTCGTCTTGCCAGAGCCATTCACGCCGACGATGAGCACCACATCCAGCGGGCGGCCGCCCAGATTGAGCGGTTGCGGATCGGGCAGCAGCGCGCGCAATTCATCCTTCAGCGCCGCTCGAAACACATCAGCCTTGAGAATCGCCTCGTCGCTGGCGCGCCGGCGCAGCCGCTCGACCAGGTGCAGCGTCGTCTCGACGCCCACATCGGCCTGGATGAGCAGCTCCTCCAGCTCGTCCCAGGTGGCAGCCGTCACCTCGCTGGCGCCAAAAAGACTCGCGACACGGCTAAAGACCGCGTTGCGCGTGCGGGTCAGACTATCCTTGATCGATTGAGCCACTGAAATAGCCATATATCCAATCCGTGCAAATTATACCGCAGCGACCAGCTATTGGCAATTGGAACCCTTCTCTCTAGGTGACCGGCACTTTTATCAATACCAAGTGCCGGTCACCTAAACCAAGTAAACCCGATTGCGAATTTGGGTAGATTGGTGTAACATTGGGAACACTCTAAAATCAAGGAGACATATGCCCAGCTTATCCATCGTCCTTCCTGCCTACAACGAAGAGGAAAACGTCGCCAGCGCCTTAGAGGAAGTGTCCACTGTGGCGCAGCAGCTAGGTATGGATTATGAAATCATCCTGGTCAACGACGGCAGCGCCGACCGCACGGGCGACATCGGCCGTGAATTGGAGCAGCGCATTCCAAACCTCCGGCTAGTGGAACACTACCCCAACCGAGGCTACGGAGGGTCGCTGAAGGCCGGATTCGCCGCGGCAACGAAGGACCTGATTGCCTTCACCCCGGCAGACAAGCAGTTCGTCTTTGGCGAGATCACCCGCTTCCTGGCAAAGATCGACCAGGCAGACATTGTCTCCGGCTATCGGGCAAATCGACAAGATTCTCTCGTCCGCAAGTTCAACGCCTTTGGCTGGAATACGTTGGTGCGGATTTTGTTCGGCTACCTGTGCCGCGACATCGACTGCGGCTTTAAGCTGTTCCGGCGCAAGATACTCGAGCGCATAAACATCGTCTCCAACGGCGCGATGATCGACACCGAGTTTCTGGCCGGGGCAAAGGCGCGCGACTACCGCATCGCCGAGGTGCCGGTGACCCATCTGCCGCGCGTGGCGGGCCACCCCACCGGCGCCAACGTCCGAGTGATCGTCAAGGCGTTCCGCGATCTGGCACGCTTCCGGTTGCGATTGAGCCGGGAACTGCGCGCGGAGAGGCGAGAATAAAGAGGCAAGATGCAGGGTCGATCTTGTCTCCTGCATTTTGACTCCTAAGCCAACCCAATGAGCCAAGAGATACCCCTCATCACCAGCACGCACAACCGCCGCATCGTCGAGGCGCGCAAGCTCGACCAGCGCAAGCACCGGCAGCGGCAGAGCCGCTTCCTGGTCGAGGGGCTGCAAATCCTCCACATGGCGCTGGATTCAGCGCAGGGAGCGGCGCAGGGAGCAGGCGCGCAACCTATCGAAGTCTTTTACTGCGAAGACCTCTTCGCCGGCACCGAGGCGCCGGCGCTCTTGGAGCGCTTCCGCCAGACCGGCGCCGAGCTTGTGCCGGTATCGGAGCACGTGATGGGTTCGCTCTCGGAGCGGGACGCGCCCCAGGGCATCGTGGCGACCTTTGCCCTTCCCGAGACGCCGCTCGAGGAACTTGCCCTGAGCAGCGACGGGGTGGTCGTCGCACTCGACCGGCTGCAGGACCCCGGCAATCTCGGCACGCTCATCCGCACGGCTGACGCCGTGGGGGCCGCCGCCGTCATCCTGATCGAGCCGTGCGTCGATCCCTTCGACCCCAAGACGGTGCGCGGCAGCATGGGCTCGCTGTTCAACGTGCCCCTGGGGCGCACGTCGGACGTCCCGGCACTCTTCGACCTACTGCGTGACCGGGGACTGAGAGCGGTTGGAGCAGACGCCCATCGGGGAAGAGCCTGGTGGGAAGGGGCTTGGGAAGGAGGCGTGGCCCTGATCCTGGGCAACGAGGCGCAGGGACTCTCAGAGGACGTGCGCGCTCACGTCGAGGAGTGGGCCAGGCTGCCGATCGTGGGGAAGGCGGAATCACTCAACGTGGCCGTAGCCGGTGGCGTGCTGATGTACGCGTGGCTGCGGGCAAATCAAGAGCAAACGAGTGTGTGAGTATGGGAGAAAACGATCAAAACGAAAGCACAGACAATCTAGAGACGCTTCAACTGGCATTGGGACATCGCTTTAGAAAAAAAATTCACCTCCGGCGGGCCATCACCCACCCCTCCTACATCAACGAGCATCCCGGGGAAAAGATCTGCGATAACCAGCGGCTCGAGTTCCTGGGGGATGCAGCGCTCGATTTTGTCATCGGGGCGTGGGTGTTCCGCACGTACCCCGACTTTGACGAAGGGCGGATGACGCGCCTGCGAGCAGCGCTGGTGCGCACAGAGACGCTGGCGCAGTTCGCCAGAGAAACTGGGATCGGCGAGGCGCTGCGGCTGGGCAAGGGAGAAGAGGAAGCCGGTGGGCGGGAGCGGAACGCCAACCTGTGCGACGCCTTCGAGGCCGTCGTGGGGGCATTATACCTCGACGGCGGGCTCGAAGCCATCGCGACCTTTATCGAACCCCTCGTCGGCCCCGCGGCCGAAGAGACGCTGGCCTGCAAAGGCGACCAGGATGCCAAGAGCCGCCTCCAGGAGTGGAGCCAGGCGGAACTGGGCGTCACGCCTCACTATCGCATCGTCAGCGAAAAAGGCCCCGATCACGCCAAGGCGTTTGAGGCAGAGGTGCTGTTGAGCAAACAGGTCGCCGGCCACGGCTGGGGGCACAGCAAACAGGCAGCGGAACAGGCAGCCGCACAGACGGCGTGTGAGGACTTGATAGAAACCAAGTCAGATTGACGGCGGGCGGGTTTCACTTTTGGTATGAAAATGCTAAAGGAGGCGGATCCCAAACGCGTCGTCGCAGAGGGATATGACCGCATCGCAGAGAAGCACCTGGAATGGGCGCAGAGCGTGAGAGCGGAAGAACGCGAGCGCTATACGTCCGTGCTACTCGAAAGACTGCCAAAAGGCGCCCAAGTGCTCGACCTGGGCTGCGGAGCCGGTGTGCCGACGACGCACGCGCTGGCCGAACGATTCGAGGTGACGGGCGTAGACATCTCCGCACGGCAAATCGCCCTGGCCCGGCAGAACGTCCCGCAGGCCACGTTCATTCAGGCGGACATGACACGACTCGATTTCGATCCCGAGCGCTTTGACGCCATAGCGGCCTTTTACGCGCTCATCCACGCGCCACGGGAGGAACAGGCCGGACTGCTGCGAAACATCGCCACCTGGCTGCGTCCGGGCGGCCTGCTGGTCGCCACGATGGGCGCACATCCGATGAAGGCTGATCTGGACGAGCTCTTGGGCGCGCCGATGTACTGGAGCGGCTTTGACAGTGAGACCAACCGGCAGCTCGTAGAAGAGGCAGGCTTGCACATCATCAGTGCAAAAGAGGAAACCGCAGAGGAATTTGGCAAGCCGGTCACGTTCCTGTGGGTGGTGGTGCAAAAACCTGCCCCGCGCGATTAGGGATCGTACGCGATGGCCAATCGCGCTCACACAAAAGAGCCCCGGCGCTCGTGCCGGGGCTCTTTTGCACTCATCGCCACCTAATTGCTATTCGATGGTCGTCAAGACGTGCACAAGCTCATTGTTCAGCCTGGCGTAACCCGCGTCATTCAGGTGTAATAGGTCTCGACTACACCCTGAATCGGTCACTCCATTCTCGTCCGCCAGAATGGAATAGGCATCGAGAACAATCGCGCCCTCTCTTTCCAGAGAACGGATATACACATTGACCTCGTCGATTGCCAGAGCAACTTCATCTGACCAGAATAGCCTGCGTTCAATCGGCACCTCGCCAACGGGAAAGATCGTGCTCACGACAACCACGGCGCCTAAATCCGTCGAGCGCTCAACAATCTGTCGAATATTGTTTTTACAATCACTGACGATGGACTCTTTCCGCTCCGGGAAAAGCGGGATCGTCTTCAAGTCGTTGACGCCAACCTGAACGACGACGACGACGGGATGCAGGGGCTTGACGTGGTAATCGAAACGCAAGGCCGCCTGTTCTGAAGTCTGTGCGCCAATGCCCCGATTGACAAACTCGAATGCGTCGACTTCTGGCGCGGGCCAACTTGCCGCCCGCGAATCGCCAAAAAAGGTCACCAACACCAAATCGGAGGCACTTGAACTCTGCGGCCCAGGAACGGTGTCATGGTAATCCAACCCCAGCGGATCCAAGGAGAGCATGTTCAACTGCAAGGTAATACAACCTGCCTCGGTGATACAGGTAGAGGTTAAGCCCAAGAGAAACTATGAGGAGTACCGCCAGCAAGCAAGCTGTGAACATGAGAAGGTTGTGCGGCTTCATCGCCGCTTAACCTTCCGCCAGGTGGCCCTTCTCCTGATACTCCTGGAACATCCGGCCCCAGCCCGTGTTCGCCAGCCAGTCCTCGTAGATGTGCTTCTCCTTGAGCGGCCAGTGAACGTAATCGTGATTGAACTCGGAGATAAATATAGGGATAGCCACCAGCGGCGTGCGCAGGACGAGCTTTTGCAGGAACTTGGTCGGGCCGTACCAGGCCATCCAGGCCAGGAAGCGGTGAAAGTTGTACCCCACCTCGAAACCCCAGTTCTCGCCCGAAACGTCGTCGCCCACGACCTCGATCTCGCGCACGTCCCCCACGCCCAGGCCGCGCTCGTGCGCCAGGCGGATATAGTCGAGGCTGAGCGGGTCAAAGCCCATCATCTTGGCCGAGACGGCGTCGATGGCCACTTGGTCGGCCGAGGCCAGGATCACGTTCTTGACCACCGGCGTGTGCGTGCGCGGCCCCTGGCCGTCGCCAGCGGTGGTGCCGTCCATCACGGCAAAGATGCCGGGGTGCAGCTCCTTCTGGATCGCCAGCAGGTCGACAAGCGTCTCGTGGATCCAGGTGTGCGCGTAATGCCGGTGGTTGTTGAGCAGCCCGCCAAAGGCGTTCTTCATCGCCCCGGTGGTGGTCGTATAGATGTGGCACTTGGTCGTCGGCAGGTGGACGATGTTCTTGCCGTAAAAGTAATCGGGGATATAGATGCCCTTGGGATAGACCTTGTCCAACGCCAGCATCTCGGCCTTGGGCTCGTGCCTGATCCAGGTCATGTCCTCGTCTTGGAAATTGTACAGCACAGGGATATTGTGGTGCCGAAAAATCGGCACGTAGCCGTTCAGGTCCTCGCCCTTGAAGGTATTGATGACCACCGTCTTGTTCTGCACGCACACCAGGTCCTGAAACCCGGCCCTGCGCAGCGCCAGGATCGAGGCCTCCAACTGCCACGGCGTCGTGTTGGCCGCAGGCATCGGGTAATGCCAGGAGATGTTGTCCTTCAGGATCGTGGTCGCGTTCGGGTCGAGCGCCTCCGCCATTCCGGCCAGGTCGCACAAGCGCTGGTAGTCCTCCAAAACCGTCTCCGGCTGCGTGCGCAGCACGGCCACTTTTGCTCTACTTGTCATCAGACTTCCCCCTAGAATAGGTTTTGTAGTGTCTGCTCAATAATCCGGGGGGCGGGGGGTGTGAGGGCGGCTTCGCCGCCCTCACACCCCCATCTTCCCCTACTTTTAAGCAGATACGTTTTGTACACGCAACTACTCAGCCCTGCTTCGCAGTTGCCTTCCACGTCCGAAAAGAGAGGGAAGGCCGGGGTTTCGATAGCGGCCTCCGCTCTCGAAACCCCCATCTCTCTTTTTTCGGGCGAGCGACACCGCTCGGGCGAATGCCTGAGCTGTTACTCGTAAACTACGCTGCCCCGGCTTCCGCGTAGCCCAATTCCTCTGCCGTGATCAGGCGGCAGGCCGCGGCTTCGGGATCGGCCAGACACGAGAGATCGTCCTTGGGAGTGACGATATTTCCCACGCGCCCGTCCACCATCTGGATGATGCGATCGGCGTACTCCACCATGCGCAGGTCGTGGGTCACCATGATGCCGGCGTTCCCCTGCTCGTGCACCAGGTTAGCCAGCGTCTCCACCACCTGATAGGCGCGCTCCGTGTCGAGGCTGGCGGTGGGCTCGTCCGATAGCATCAGCGCAGGCTGGTTGATCAGCGAGCGGGCGATGGCCACACGCTGCTGCTGCCCGCCCGAAAGCTGCCTCGGCAGCACGTTCAACCGCTCCTCCAGCCCCAGCAGGACCAAGAGCTCTTTCGCCCGGCGCTTTCCGGCGGCGTTATATTGCCCGTTCAGCCGCAGCAGCAGCTCGACGTTCTCCAGGACCGTCAGGTAAGGGACCAGGTTATTGGTCTGGAAGGTGAAGCCGATCCTGCGGCGGCGGAACTCGGCCCGCGCCGATTCCTTCATCCCGAACAGCTCCTCGCCGTCGATGGCGATGCTGCCCGAGGTGGGCTGCAGCAGCCCGGCCAGCATGGCCAGCATGGTGGTCTTGCCAGAGCCGCTGGGCCCCACCAGGGCCACGAACTCGCCCCGTTCCAGGGTGAAGGAGACCGCGTCCACAGCGGTGACCGTGCCGCTCCCCACCTGATACTGCTTGACGACCGACCGTGCCTCTAGTGCGATTGCCATCTCTCTCCCTCCCCCTAGCCCAGTCCCAGGGCAATCAACGGCTCCACGCGCAGCGAGTAGCGGATAGAGACCAGGCCGCCAATCGGCCCCATGAGCAGGATCGAGACGATCGCCGTCACCGACGAGCGGGGCTCAAAGATGATGGGGATGCCGGGCGGCATCAGCAAAGATAGACCAAAGCTGGACAGGCCGCCAATCGCCACCCCCATCAAAGTCGTGACGACAATCTGGATCAACACGGCCCAAGCCACGACCGAGTTGGGCGTGCCGATGGCCTTGAGCATCCCGATCTGGCCCACCTTCTGCAGCGTCTGGATCTGGAAAAAGCCGCCGATCACCAACACGCCGATGAGCAAAGCGAACCCGTTCTGCGTGTTCAGAGTGCTCTGCTGCGCGGTGTAGCCCGGCGTGTTCTCGTAAGCCGTCTTGCGATCCACCACCTCGACGCCATTGACCCGCTCCTGGATGCGCTGGCGCACCGCATTGATCTGCGACGGGTCCTCCAGCTTGACCGCCACCACGTTGCAGGCCGGGTCCTCCGTCCCGGCGCCCTGCCGCGCCTTGGCCCGGACCTCGTCCCAGGCGACGATGGGCACAAAGATGGAGGGCCGGATGGAATACTTGCGGCTCTCGGATATCCCCACCACCTGGAGGGTGTAGAACTCGTCCTCTCCCCCCTGAACCGTGCGAATGGTGATGGCGTCCCCGACCCTGGCTCCGACCACCAGGGCCACCGTCCGGTCGATGACCGTCTCCATACCGCTCTTGCGGGCAAGCCCCGCCCCCTCGATCGACGGGGGCTCGCCGGGCTGGCCCGGAGCGACCCCGATGAGAGAGACGTCCAGGCTGGGAGTGCCATCCACCACCACGGTGGCGCTGGAAAACCCGATCGGCCCCTCGTCCTGCACGCCCTCGACGCTGCGGATCGACGCGCGCGTATCGCAGCCGACGAGGCTGGCGGCGATCGAGAGCCGCGCCGTGTCCTGGTAGACGATCAGCTCGCCGTTCAGCTTCTGCAGGTACTCGCGGTTCCCGGAACCCAAACCCTCTCCCAACGCGGCGATGAAGAGGATCAACAGGGTAATCAGGGCCACGACAAGGCCGAACAGCAGAAATCGCGCCCGGTTGCGCCATATCTCGTTGAACGCCAGGTGAAAAGCTGTAAACATCGCCAACCTCCCCTAGGCCGGCCCCTGGAACCAGGCACCGACCGCCCCAAACGCGCTCACCACCCGCGCGCCGGCGGCGCTGCCAGCCCGGCACGCACTCGGCAGGTCATTGTCCCGCAGCATGGATGCGATAAAGCCAGCGGCAAACGCATCCCCCGCCCCGGTCGTATCCACCACCTCGGCGGGCAGGCCGGGAACGTGCTTGCTCAAACCATCGCCCTCGACCCAGCAGCCATCCGCCCCCAACTTGAGGACGACGGCCCACGCACCGCGCGAGCGCAGCGCCCGCGCGGCCTCAACGGGATCGCCCACACCCGTCAGGTAGTGTGCCTCGCGGGCGTTACAGAAGAAAAAGTCGACGTGCGGCAGGCAGGGCCACAAATCGGCGGGCTTGCTTCTATTCCGCGAGATCGCCACGTCCAGCGAGGTGAGCAAGCCGTGAGTACGTGCCTCCGCCAACTGCCCAGCCAGTTGCTCGCCCGATACGCCCGGCAGGACGAGAAAGGCGCCGACGTGCAAGATGCGCGCTCCCTCGGCGACCAGAGCAGGTATATCGAGATCGCCCACCGACAGCGTGGCGTTGGCGCCCGGCGTGTGCACAAAACGCGGCTGGGCATCGCTATCGACCAACCCGACGCTGACGGCGGTCGGCGCGTCTATGAGACGGCGGACAAAGCGCGTATCCAGGCCAACGCGCTCCCAGTATCGCTCGACGAGGACTGCCGCGTCGTCAGTGCCGAGGCGCGCCACCAGCGCCGTCTCCACGCCAAGGGCGCACAAGCCGATGGCGACGTTTGAGCCGCAGCCGCCCGGCGCGACGATGGCACGCTCGAAGGAAATCGACTCGTTGCGTGGCACATCATCCACTGGATAGCACAGTGTATCCAGTGTGACATTGCCAAAGACGACAGCGTCCACTATTCTTCCTCGATGATCATATCGTAGAACTTGACCAAATCGCCGCGGTCGGCGCTGGCGTTAAAGCGCATCGCCGCGCGCGGATGCTGGTTCAGAAACCCCGTGATCATGTACGGAATATCGAATCCCCACAAAAGCTCTTTCCGCTTCGGCTCGATGTGATCGCGGATGCACTGGAGAATCGGCCGGAGGTGAAACTTGGGGTTGTGCAAGAAACCGAGCAGCAGCTCAATTGGGCAGTTGCCCGCACCACGGCCCAGTCCGGCCATGCTGCCGTCCAGCATGTTCGCCCCCTGGATGACCGCCTCAACGGTATTGGCATAGGCCAGCATCTGGTTGTTATGCGTGTGAATCCCGACGACCTTCCCGACCGGCTCTGCATAATGCAGGTACTTGTGCACCAAATAGTCGATCTGCTCGCTGTAAAAAGCCCCATAGCTGTCCACGAGATAGATCGCCCCTACCTCCGAGGCCGCCAGGACCTCCAATGCCTGGTCCAACTCGTGCTCCCGCACGATCGAGACGGCCATCAAGTTGACACTCGTCTCGTATCCCTTGTCGTGAGCGTCCTTGACCATGTCCAGTGCCGTGGGAATCTGGTGGATGTAGGTCGCCACCCGGATCAGGTCGATCACGCTCTGGTCGCGGGGCAGGATGTCCTCGTGATAGTCGGTGCGCTCGGCGTCCGCCATCACCGACAGCTTTAGGGATGTATCATTCTCGCCGACGGTGCGCCGGATGTCGTCCTCGTCGCAGAACTTCCACCTGCCATAGTCCGCAGGCGCAAAGATGCGCTTGGAGGCCTTGTAGCCCACCTCCATGTAGTCGATGCCGGCCTCCACGCACGCCGTGTACACGGCCTTCACAGTCTCATCGTCGAAACTGTGGTCGTTCATCAGTCCTCCATCGCGAACGGTGCAGTCCAGAACCCTGATCTCCGAACGGTAGGTCACCCATCGCTTGGCAGGACTTTCTTGTGCGCTGTTTCTCATCGTCACATCTCCTTGGCCACTCTCAATATCTAGCGGGACAGCATTATAACTCAACACGAACGCTCACACAACTTGCCCTTCACGACCCTTGCCGTGAAACCGGCAGCATCTCCATCACCGTCGCATAGCCCGAGGTGTCGGCCCCATCTTCCCAGAGCAGCTTGTGGACCTGCAAGAGATACCGGGTCGTGTCCCGGACAAACCGATCCATCTCCGGCTTTGTCAGGTAGATATCTGGCCGCCCATTCAGCGCTTGATCCATCTTCTCGCGATCCTGATAGAGATTCTTGATGTAGTCAAGCTGCCGCCGCAGTCCCTCGGCAGGCATAAAGTCGAGGCCGCAGTCGTCATCGTATTCACAGTCCAAAAAGACTCGGTAGAAGAGCGAATCAGGATGTTGGTGCAGATAGACGAAATCGAGACCGTACCAATCACGCTTGACCTCCCAGATAAAGCGCTGGTCGGCCTCGAGCTCGGCCTGGAATCGCTCCAAAGTCGGGCGGGCAATCCAACGGTACCACAAGTTATCGGCCACCAAGTGAAGGAAATACCCCATAAGCAGCGAGACTTTCCGGCCGGGACAGGACATAGGCAGCAGATACCGCCGGTAAAACTCCAGGTCGGCGAACCGCAAGACGTCATCTTCAGTGGGGACGATAAAGTGCGACACCTCCTTGGGCGGCGTAAAGGTCTCCCACTTTTCGTCGGGAATGCCGGAATCGGGGGCGATGTTGCCCAGCGCGAAGCTTGGTGCATCCAACTCTTCGATCGTCTCTAGCAGGTTCTCCGCCAAACGCAGGTGTGCGACCCAGGTAGCCATTCACTCTCCTTTCGAGGCTCGTTTATTTACCACGGGGTATCTACTCAGGCTGTTCGCCCGAGCAGTGGCCCTCGCTCAAAAAAAGGGAGAGATGGGGGGGCAAGGGCGGCGAAGCGCCCTTGC
>JAFGED010000322.1 GCA_016931785.1 Anaerolineae bacterium | reverse complement strand
TTGGAGAGCGGCTTCGCCGCTCTCCAAACCCCCGCCCCCTCTCTTTTCACACGCGAAAGGCAACTGCTAAGCAAGGCTGAGTAGTTACCACCATTGTACCAGTCAGAGCGCCAAGGTGCAACTGGTGTATGTGTCCGCGATAATTAAAACGGCCCCTCTCGGAGAGGGGCCGTGTGTCTCGCGGTGCGTTACCGCTGCACGGTCTTGCCCTGCATATCCTGTGGCACGTCCAGCCCTATCAGGTCGAGCACGGTGGGGGCCACGTCCATCAGTTGCAGCCCTTCCACGTACCGTCCCCCGTGGTTCTGGCGCGGGTCCCACAGGACAAAGACGCCCTGCTGGTCGTGGTTGGCATCGTCGGGCCCCAGGTCGTTCTCGAAGGAATAGATATCCGGCAGGCCAAAGGTGCCCAGCGCCCGCCAGCGCAGGTTGCCAAAGTAGACCATCAGGTCGGGCGCCACGGCCCCTCCGTCCCGGAGGGCGCGGACCTCCTTGTACAGGTCCTGTGGCTTGTAGACCACGGAGCCCATCGGCTTGCCCTCGTGGTCGACGATGGCCTCGATGCGCGCTTTGAGCTCATCCCGCACCTTTTCGTAATCCTGCGCGGGGACCTTGCCCTGCGGCTCGCGGCCCTCGACGTTCATAAAGATGCGTGAGTAGTAGCCACCCTCGCCCCAGGCAGTGGTTCCGGCCCAATCCATCTCTACTTTCTCGCGGGGTATGGGCCCCTCGCCTGTGGGGTCGCTCTTTAGCGCCAGCAGCCCCTCGCGCCGCAGCCACTCGTTGACGGCAAAGCCGCCCTCCATCGTCTTGGCCCCGTGATCAGAGACGACGAGCACGACGGTGTCTTTGTCCAGCAATCCAAGGATTTCGCCCAGTTCCTTATCCAGGTAGCGATAGTAGTCGGGGATGGCGTTCTCGTAGGGGTTGTCCGGCTCGTACTTGGGGTGGTCCTTGGCCCAGAATTTCCACATGCCGTGGTGGATGCGGTCCAGGCCGATCTCGACGAGCATAGAAAAGTCCCACGGCTTTTCCTTGAGCAGGTACTTGATCACGGCAAAGCGCTTCTCCGTCATCTCCTGGATCTGCCGCAGGAGGAAACCCTTATCGTCGGTGCGGAACTTTGGCACGTCCACGTCGTAAACTCGGCCATCGAGCACGCGGTCGATATCGTAGCGCAGTTCGTCGGGATGGGTGTACTGCCGCTCGACGCTGGGGGTGAGAAAGCTGCTGATCAGGTGGCCCTTGATCGGCTTGATCGGGTAGGTCTGCGGCACGCCGACGACGATGGAATCCTTGCCCGCCTCGGTCAGGATGTCCCACACGCGAGGCTCGTGGATGGCGTTGCCGGTGGCGATGGTCATGTGGTCGTAGGAGTAGTCGGCGCGGTTGCGAAAGCCGTAAAAACCCAGAACCCCCGGGTCCTTGCTGGAGAGCATCGACGTCCACGCCGGGACGGTGATACAGGGGATGGAGCTGGAGAGCGGCCCGTAGATGCCCTCGTCGATCAGGCGGCTCAGGTTGGGCAGTTGATCTTTCAGGCCCAGCGGTCCCTCGTCGCCGGTCTTGAACAGCACCGGCGGCGGGGCGCAGTCCAGGCCAAAGACGAGCACCTTGCAGCCCTTGTTGCGGCGGAATAATTTGAGCATTTTTCGATCCTTTTAGGTTTCAGGTTAAGCGTTCCAAGTTAGGATTTGTTAAAGAATAACTTCCCTCGCCCATGCTCAAGCGGCATACCGGGGCATTTCAGCCTTGGCGAAAATTGGCCCTTTTTAGCTGATGTGTTATCCACAAGCGCCCAAAGTCTCAATCCGCAGGCGCTGAAATGCGCCACCTGGACATCCTTGCCAGTTGAGACCCGTAAAAGCTTATCAGAATCATCAAATGGCGAGAACAAATCCTTTTCGGTAACGACACTGCGGGAGATTATTCTTTTACGGGTCCTTAGTGGAAACCAGAGCGGATTGTACCACGCTGCAAGGGGGTGTCAAGGGAAAAGAGATGGCCGCCAGTCTGTCATGCCACCTTGGAAATCTCACGTCCGCAGAAATTTGCCTGTGAGGGAGGCCGCTACTTGCATCACTTGCTCTGGGGTGCCCTGAGCGACAAGCTGACCGCCTGCCTCGCCGCCCTCCGGCCCCAGGTCAACGATCCAGTCGGCCGCCTGAATCACGTCCACGTTGTGCTCGATCACGACGACGGTGTTGGCGTACGCTCCGCGTCCGTTCGCATCCACCAGGCGTTGCAGCACGTCCAGCAGCCGCGCGACGTCGGCGACGTGCAGCCCGGTGGTCGGCTCGTCCAGCAGGTAGAGGGTGTGGCCCTTGGCGCGGCGCGCTCGTCCGAGTTCCTTCGCCAGCTTGACCCGCTGCGCCTCGCCGCCGGAGAGGGTCGTCGCCGGCTGTCCCAGCTTCAGGTAGCCCAGCCCTACGTCGACCATCAGCGACAGCCTGTCCTCCGCGGCGGGCACGTCCTCGAACAGTGGGAGCGCCTCCTCAATGGTCATATCGAGCACGTCAGTGATGGAGTGGCCGCGATACGTGATCTCTAGCACCTCGCGCGTAAAACGCTTGCCGTGGCAGGTGGGGCAGCGCACCTCGACGTCGGGCAAAAAGTGCATGGTGATCGTCAGCACGCCGGCCCCCGAGCACCGCTCGCAGCGGCCGCCCGGCACGTTGAAGGAAAAGTGACGCGCGGTCAGTTTCTGTGCCTTGGCCTGCTCGGTTGCGGCGAACGCCTGGCGGATGGGGGTGAAGGTGTCGGTGTAGGTCGCGGCGTTGGAGCGCGGCGTGCGCCCGATGGCAGCCTGGTCGATCGTCACGACCTTGTCCAGGTATTCCCAGCCCGTGATCGCGTCGTGCGCGCCCGGCGGGTCGCCAGCGCCGTAAAAACGCTGGCGGGCGGCGCGATCCAGGATATCGAGCAGCAGGGATGACTTGCCCGAACCCGAGACCCCTGTCACGGCGATGAACAGCCCCAGCGGCAGCTCGACTGTGATATCTTTCAGATTGTGCTCGCGGGCTCCGTGGATGGTCAGGCTTTTGCCGTTCCTGGGCCGCCGTCGGGTGGGGGTGGGGACGCGCGTGCGGCCCGCGAGATAGTCGCCGGTTGCCGAGGCCGGGCAGGCAGCGATGTCCTCGGGCGGACCGGCGGCGACAACCTCGCCGCCGTGCTCGCCGGCGCCCGGGCCCATATCCACGACGTAATCGGCGGCGCGTATCACCTCCAGGTCGTGCTCGACGACGAGGACCGTGTTGCCCAGGTCGCGCAGCCGGCGCAGCACCCCGATGAGCCTGCCGGTATCGCGCGGGTGCAGTCCGATGGTTGGCTCGTCGAGGACGTACAGCACGCCGGTCAGGCCGCAGCCCAGGAGCGCCGCCAGCCGCAGCCGCTGCGCCTCCCCGGCCGAGAGGGTGGGCGAGGCGCGGTCCAGCGACAGATATCCTGCGCCCACGTCGACCAGCCGCCGGGCGCGCTCTTGCAGGCCGGTCAGGGCCGAACCGGCGGTGTCGGCCTCCTCGGATGGGAGGTCTTGAGCGGTGCGGTTGAGCCAGGCGGTCAGCTCGGTGAGCGGCAGCCGCGAGGCCTCCACGATCGTCCGTCCTTTCACCGTTACCTGGCGGCTCTCGGGCCGCAGCCGCTCGCCCAGGCAGTCGGGGCAAACTTGGGTGATGAGCAACCGCTCTATGTCGTCGCGCGAGTCGGGGCTGCGGGCGTGGTCCTCGTGGCGGCGCAGAATGCTGGTGACGACGCCCTCGAAACTGCCCTGCCCGACCGTCCGTGGTGGTTTTGTGTCTGGATAGTGACGCCGGAACTGGGGACCGTAGACGCCGTACAACAGCAGATCGTGCTGGACTGGGCCCAATGTGCCGATTGGCGCGGTGGGGTCAAAGACGAAGCCATAATGCTGCCCTGCGCTTTGCATGACCTGGGCATAGTGCTCGTTTTGCCAGTCGTTCCACACCAGCACGCCGCCTGCGGCGACGCTCTGCCGCGGGTCGATCAATTGTCCCAGGTTCGCCTCGCGGATCGTCCCCAGGCCGGTGCAGGTGGGGCAGGCGCCGGCGGGCTTGTTGAAGGAAAAGTGGGCCATCCCCAGTTCCGGTACCGGCGCGCCGCAGTGGGGGCAGGGATAGGTCTCGCTGAAATCGAGCGCGTTGTCGTCACCCCCGTTCCCGTTTGTCTCGTTGTCCCACGCGTCGGGATTGTAAGAAGGCGGGATGTCGGCGCCGCAGTTGGGGCAGGGACGGTGGCCGATGCGGGCGTAGAGCACCCGCAGGTAGGTATAGACCTCCGTGGCCGTGCCGACGGTCGAGCGCGGGCTGCGATTGGCGATGTGCTGGTCGACGCTGATGGAGGGGGACAGCCCTTCGATGGCGTCGAGTGGGGGTTTGCTCAAATAGTCGGCGACCAGCCCCAGTGATTCCATGTACTGCCGCTGGCCCTCTTTGTGCAGCGTGTCGAACGCCAGGGTCGACTTGCCCGAGCCGGAAAGGCCGGTGAGGACGACGAGCTTGTTCTTTGGGATGCTCAAGCTGACGTTCTTGAGGTTGTGCAGCCGCGCGCCCTTGATGGTGATCGTATCTTTCACGTGCGCCTCCAAAATAGGACTTGTTGCGCTTTGATTATACAACCTTGGTGGGCAAGTGGAGGGTTGAGACCTGGCAGGTTTCTAAAACCTGCCAGGTCTTTAATCATCGTCATCGACCAGACCTGCCAGGTCTCTCAGACCTGGCAGGTCTCGGTGGAATTTCACGAACGCGACTTTGTCGCCAAACCACTCCAGTATTTCATTCCGTTTCAACCGCGTCGCTTGGTCCGAAAGCATCATTTGATAGGAAGAATATGGGTATTCGCGAAAGTCACTGACAAAGCCGTGCTTTTGCGGGTTAAAGTGGATGTAGCGTACCAGTGCGGCAAAGTAGGCGTCGGACGTGACGGGGATGCGGCCAAAGCGTTTCTGGAATAGACTTCCGGTGCGCCCGTAGGCTTTGTTGATGGATTTGGCGTAGCTGTTGAAAAGATTGGAGAATTGTTGCGTCGGAGACCTTGGAGACCTG
>JAFGED010000321.1 GCA_016931785.1 Anaerolineae bacterium | reverse complement strand
TGCCCTTGCTCGACGAATGCTAAAGCGTGTGTTGTGCCTATTTCGCTGGAAGCCGATTGCCCGCCGCCCCAGGGGGCAAATGCACCCTTTGCTTGACCCGCCCTGATAACGGCAGTATACTGGGTGTAGGTGTTTCCCCATTCTCCAGGGCATCCCCTGTTCATGAACGGAGGTACTTTGATGAAGAACTTTACTTGGTGTGCTCTTTTGGCCGGCGCTCTGGCAGCTTTATCTTTCGCGTGCATGCCCACGTCCGCGCCGCCGACGAAGGTGCAGGTGTTCGTGCCGACTTCGATCCCGCCGACGCCTTCCGATACTCCCGAGTCGCCTCCAACTGAGGCCTTAACGCTGCCTCCTCCAACCCTGGCCCCGACGCTGCCTCTTCCAACCGAGGCGCCGCTCCCGACGGAACCGCCGCCGCCCACTGAGCCGCCATCTGAAGGGCTGGCCATCCTGTTCTTCAACGTCACGATAGAGGACATCCCGACGGGCAAGCGGCTCACCTTCACCTGGCAGACGACCGGCGCTGCCGGCGTCACTATCTGGAGCGGCACCAAGCAGCGCTTTCCCGATGCGTGGGCAGGACCGCCTAACGGCTCGCTGGTCAAGGATCTTGCCTTTACCTATTACCGCAACCCATCGATGACCTTGGTGGCACGTGACGATGCGGGACATACGGTATCCAAGTCGGTTATCGTCGAGTGGGCGTGCGAGCACGATTACTTTTTCTCCACCGACATTGCGCGCTGCCCTGCCGGCGAGGCGAGTGCGAGCTGGGCGGCGGAGCAGCCGTTCGAGCACGGGCGCATGATCTGGCTGGAAGACGTCGGGGCGCTGGCGCAGGTGATCCTTGTGCTCTACGATGACGGCCAATTCGCCCTGTATGAAGATACGTGGACGGAGGGCCAACCTGAAAGCGATCCTTCCTTCGTGCCGCCGGCGGGCCTGTTGCAGCCGGTCCGTGGCTTTGGTAAGCTGTGGCGTGAGAACGCGAGCGTGCGGGATAAGCTGGGCTGGGCCATGGCGGGGGAGCAGGGATTCGACACCGTATTTCAGGCGCAGATCGCCGAGTCCATTGGCGCCACTGCTTTCCTGCGCGCGCTGGATGGCAAGATCATCCGCGTCTCCGGCTGGGACGTCGGTGTTGGCACGTGGGAATACGAGACGCCGTAAAGCTTGCGCCTGTGAAAAGGGGCCACCCGTCATCCAGTAGGCGCGTCGTCGGGAGAGCGTAGTGTTTGCATCCAGCAAGCCGCTTTCTTTTCTGGTATCCTCAATGCGGCAAGAGTTCAGACATGGTGTCGGGTATCCGCGAGAGGGATGGATAGTGGCTAACGGTCTCCGCCTTGGCTGGCAGACGATGGTCGTCCTCGTCGGCCTCGCGTTGCTGTCCCGCGCCACGCCCCTTCCTCCGGGGCAAGCCTATGCTTTTCGCGATGGTGCTTTTGTCACGCTCTCGGACGCTCACGAGACCGCCGCCCCCTCTGTCCTTGCCTCGAAGCGCTCCCCGCCGGCCGTTCCCGCCGATTGGCGCGTCACGGCTGCGGCCCTGGCCGACGTCACGGGCGATGGCGAGTCCGAGTGGGTGCTCCTGGTTTGGCGGCCCTGGCGCGATTGGCCGATCCAGGAATGGGTCTCCGTTCCAAGCCCTATCACCGACTTTCACGACGCGGCGGGCGATAGCTGCCACCTGATCCTGCTCGATCCCCAGGATGGGCGCGAGATTTGGGCGGGGTCGGCGCTGCCCGCCCCGCTGCTGGCCCTGGCTGTGGGCGATGTCGATGGAGACGGGCTCGACGAGGTGGTGACGCTCGAGGGCGCCTATGGCACCGGAAGGGATGGCCCTGCCAGCTATGTGGACGTCTGGCAATGGGACGAATTTGGTTTTTCGCTCGAGTGGCGTTCGCCCCAAGGGTCCTTTCGCCGGCTCGGTTTGATCGATGCTGAGGGAGACTCCCTCAGTATCGTGGTTCGTTGAATCACTCACAAGTGTTTTTAGGCATACATCGAAGGAGGTGCCCAGATGTACAAGTCGAAACGTAGTCTGATTGCACTGTGTTTTCTTATCGCCGCCGTGCTGGCGTGTAGCATACCCACGCCATCGCCGTCGTCCGTGACAGTGTCGCCTGCCAGCCCGACGGAGCTGGCGTCGCTCGCGACCCTCCCTCCGACGTCCGAAATTCCGCCCACCCCGCCTGAGGGCGTGCGCGGCCCGGGGTTCGCCGCTTATCCCGAGATTCCCGTTGCCCTGCCAGCGGCTTACGATGGCTATGCCCTGCCGCTCGACCTGGCGGCGGTGGACATCCACCGGGATATCGTGCTCAGCGATGGGGCGCGCGCACTTTTAGCGCAGAACGGCTTTGTCGTCACGCCCGCCGAGTGGAGTGAGTTCTACCGGGTCTATGAGGACGCCCGCTACCGGGAGATGCCCATCTTTATCACCACCGACTCGGTTTACCACGTCTACCATCTGATCTTTGACAAGATGTTGCGCGACCTGGAGCGGCAGTACTTTGAGCCCGATATCCGGATGCTGACGCGCGCGTGCCTGCAAAAGGCGATCGAGCTGCGCACCGATCTGCAGGGCACGGAGCTGGAGGGCCCGGCCCTGCAGGTGGTCGCCTACTTTGCCGTGGCGGATGCGCTCATCAGCCCGGATGACCTCGCTACTGTGCCGCCGGAGGCGGCCGACATGGTGGCCGGGGAGTTGGCCTTGATCGCGGGGCACAGTGGCCTGCAAGCCAGCCCCATCTTTAGCGTGAACTGCCCCTCTGCCTGTGATCCTTGCGACACAGACCCGCCGCCAGAGTGCCTCGATCAGCCCTGCTTGTGCGAGGACTATTCCCAGTATGTCCCGCGCGGCCACTATACGCGCAGCGAGCAGCTTCAGCGCTACTTTCGCACGATGATGTGGTATGGGCGCATCAACATGCGGCTGCAAAGGCCCGATGAGACCCGCATGGCGCTGCTCATCACCTATATCCTGCGCAACACCGACGTGGGCGGCACGCCCGCCGCCGATGTGTGGGCGCGGGTGTACGATCCCACCGTGTTCATCGTCGGCAAGTCGGATGACCTGGGGTTCCACGAGTACGGCGCGCTGTGGGATAGCGTCTTTGGCCCGGATGCCCAGCCGGCAGCCATCGCCGACGGGACCAAGTTCGCCGCGTTTGTCGAGGCGGCGCGTGAGCTCCCGCCGCCGCAGATCAACTCGATGTGGGTCTATATCTGGGAGGATAAAGAGCAAGTGACGCAGGGGTTCCGCTTCATGGGACAGCGCTTTGTGCTGGATGCCTACATCTTTGACGAGATGACGTGGCGCGAGGTCGGCGAGTTCGGCAACGAGCGCTGGCTGCCCAAGGGACTGGACGTGATGGCCGCCTTTGGCTCCGAAGAAGCCTACGCCATCCTCGACGAGATGGGCGAGACGGCCTACGTCAACTACCCGGAGCAGATGGCCAAGCTGCGCGGGGAGGTGGACGCGCTGGAGATGGATTCCTGGACGCAGAACCTTTACTGGGCGTGGCTGTACGCCTTCGAGCCGCTGCTGGAGCCCAAGGGCGCGCAGTATCCGGCCTTTATGCAGACCCAAGCCTGGGTGCGCAAGGACCTCCACACGGCGCTGGGCTCCTGGACCGAGCTGAAGCACGACACCATCCTCTACGCCAAGCAGTCGATGGCCGAGATGGGGGGTGGGGCGCCGCCCGAGCCGCCGCACGGCTGGGTCGAGCCCAACCCGGAGGTCTATGCCCGGCTGCTGGCGCTCACGCGCATGACGTACCAGGGGCTTGAAAGCCGCGGCCTGCTGAACGATACGGCAGAGGCGAACTTGACCCGAGCCAACCTGCAGCGACTGGACGACCTGCTCGTCTTTTTGCTCGATGTCTCGCAGCGGGAGCTGGCCGGGGAGACGCTCACCGATGAGGATTACGAGCGCATCAAGTTCTACGGCGGGGAGCTGGAGGCGATCACGCTGGCCGCCGCCGACCAGGAGGGCGAGGGCGGCAGTCCTTTCTTCGACGAGCCGGAGCCGGCGGCGCTCGTGGCCGACGTGGCCACCGATCCAAACGGCTACGTGCTGGAGGAGGGCATCGGCCCTATCTACGAGATAGTTGTCGTCATCCCCGATGGCAGGGGCGGGCTGCACGTGGCCAAGGGCGGCGTCTTTTCCTACTACGAGTTCTCCTGGCCCATGAATGACCGCCTGACCGACGAAAAGTGGCGCGGGATGCTGGAGGACGGCAGCGCGCCCGATCAACCGGAGTGGACGGGAAGCTTTATCGTCGATTAGCGCTTGCGGGAGGTCCCTCCAGAAAACGGACGCCTCTGGAGAGGCCTCCTGCGTTGTTCTTCCCTCCTTTGCGCGTACTCGCGCACCTTTGCGCGTACTCGCGCACCTTTGCGCGTACTCGCGC
>JAFGED010000320.1 GCA_016931785.1 Anaerolineae bacterium | reverse complement strand
TTAGGCAGCGTGCTTTCGTCTGTTCAGGATCGCGTTGGTGGTAAGGTGTTTGCAACCTTCGCAGGGCTAAAAGGGCGGTGACTGAGGAGATAAAGGGCAATGTGTGATACAGTTGTCGCTACTGCAGAATCTACCGCGGATGGGGTGACTATCTTTGGCAAGAACTCGGACCGCGAGCCGAACGAGGCGCATCACCTGCTTCTTGTTCCCGCTGCTGACCATCCCTCTGGCAGTCGCGTCCAATGTACGTACATCGAGGTGCCCCAGGTCGAGCACACGTACGCGGTTCTGCTGGCCAAGCCGTTCTGGCTCTGGGGCGGTGAGATAGGGGCGAATGAGCACGGGGTCGTCATTGGGAACGAGGCCGTTTTCTCCAAGGTGCCCGCGGGGAAGAAAGAGGCCCTGCTCGGTATGGACTTGATCCGCCTGGCGCTGGAGCGGGCTGCCACGGCGCGTGAGGCAGTGGATGTGATCGCGCAGCTGCTGTCCGAGTATGGACAGGGGGGCGTTGCCGGTTTCAGGCACAAGGATTTCTATCATAACAGCTTTATTATCGCTGACCCGCATGATGCCTGGGTGTTCGAGACAGTGGATCGTCAGTGGGTGGCCAAGCAGGTCAGGGGGGTATACACCATATCCAATGGTCTGACCATCGGCAGCGAATGGGACCTGGCTTCACCTGGCCTGGTCGAGTATGCTGTTCAAAGAGGGTGGTGCAAGGGTCGGGATGATTTTCACTTTGCCCGGTGTTACGCCGATTTCATCTATACCAGGTTTAGCTGCAGCGGCAGTCGCCGCGAGAGTACGAGCCGTTGGCTCACCGCGCGGCAGGGCAAGATCACTGTGTTTGACGTGATCGACGCTCTGCGTGATCATGGCAGGGACAAGCGCGCTTCCTGGCATCCTGATACCAAGCAGGCCGATTTGACGGTGTGCGCGCACGCCAGTTTTGGTCCGATACGTTACACCCAGACGACCGGGTCGATGGTCTCTCACCTGCGCCCGGACTTTCCTACGCATTTTGTCACAGGGACGGCGGCACCATGTACCAGCATCTTTAAGCCGGTGTGGATGGACACGCCGCTGCCCAACATCGGCCCTGCGCCGACGGGTGTCTACGATGCGGCTACCTTGTTTTGGCGGCACGAAGCTCTGCACCGGGCCACCCTGCGCGATTACAAGACCATGATCCGGCTTTACAGCGACGAGCGGGATATGCTGGAGGATGAGTTCGTCGCAGGGGCGCTGGACCTTGCCCAGGCTCCTGGGGGCGAGCGCGCTGCCTTTTCGGCCAAGTGCTTTGCCCGGGCGGGTGACGCTGAAGCCCGCTGGCTGGCACGGGTGTCGGCGGCCGAGGTACAAAGACGGCCCAATCGACTTTACACCGCTGCCTGGCGGCTGCGAGACCGGCAGGCAAAGATGCCCGCTGTGGCGGTTACGAAGACTGTTTGAGTGTGACGTCTCCCACGACGAGGCGGTGAAGTGTGCCGTCGGGCGCTCGCAGGAGGAGGGCGCCGTCTTCATCGACCGATTCGGCCATGCCGGTGAGCGTCTCTTGTGCTGTGGAGGCTTCAACCTGCAGGCCGAGCGTCGCCAGCCTCGAGGCCCATTCCTGGTGAGGGTTCTCGCCGGCCTGCAAGGCCGCATAGCGCTGCTCTACCCCAGCCAGGAGCGTCGCCAGCAGTGCGGCGCGCTCGGTGAGCTGTCCCGACTCGGCCAGGATGCTGGTGGCGTTGGGATCCAGGGCGGGCAGCGCTTGCCGTTCCACGTTCACGTTGATCCCAATCCCGACGATCGCGAATGCCACCTGCTCGCCCGCGATCCCCGTCTCTGTCAATATCCCGCCTAGCTTTTTCCAGCCTTGGGATTGGACGACAAGATCGTTGGGCCATTTAAGCCAGACGTGCAAACCCGCCGTCTTTTCGATCGCGTCGACCGCTGCGAGTGCGCACAACATGGTCAGCCGTTGGGTCTGGGTAGGAGCGAGTTTGGGGCGGAAGAGGATTGAGCAGAGGATGCAGGTGTTCGCCGGGGCCAGCCAGCGACGTCCGAGTCGCCCTTTGCCAGCCGTTTGCTCGTCGGTTACGGCTACCGCGCCCTCGGGTGCTCCCTGCCTGGCCGATTCCTTGATCACGTCGTTGGTCGAGCCGGTTCGTGGCAGGTAGATGACTTCGCGCCCGAAGGAGTGGGTGGTCGAGAGAGTCCGCAGATGGGATAGATTGAGTCGGTCCATAGTTGTCGTGGATTTTACCACAGAATTGCCTACCTCGTCAATTGGGTGTAAAATCAGAAACGATGGATCATTTGTGGACTCCTTGGCGTATGCCGTATTTGCGGGGTGAAGAGCCTATGCCGGAAGACTGCCTTTTTTGCACCGCGCCCCGGATGAAGGATATTGAGTCCTACATTGTCCATCGAGAAAATCTGTGCTATGCTATCCTTAATCGTTTTCCCTACAACAACGGCCATTTGATGATCGTTCCCTATGTCCACGTGGCGACGTTGGAGGGACTGGACACGGAGAACTTGGCCGGGTTGATGGCACTGACGCAACGCAGCCTGTGGGTGCTGCGAGAGGCCTATAATCCGCAGGGATTCAACGTGGGGATAAACATTGGGGAAGTGGCTGGGGCGGGCGTGGCGGGACATCTTCATCTCCACATTGTTCCTCGTTGGGGCGGGGACAGTAACTATATGAGCATCGTCGGGGAAACGCGCGTCATCCCCGAGTGGTTAGATCAGACCTATGCACGGTTGCGACCGCTGTTTGAGGCTTAGTGGATACAGTCTGAGGCGGATATGAGTTTGTCGCAAGATATGCGTTTCATTCTGCGTGCTTTGCCTGCGGTGGCTCATCTCTTGCCGTTGCTGCTTCTGCTATTTCGACGGCGTGGGAGAAGACACCGTTTTTTTCCCCTGGTTTTATACTGTGTGTTGTCGGCTGTTTGGGGGGCGAGCGTCGCTGTGGCGGCGGGCGGGGTCGATTGGCTGCCTGCGTTCTTCGTCGGGATCGCCGACTACGCTGACAGGGACCTTTCGCTGGTGCTGGCGGCCCTGATAGTGGCGATCGTCTTTCAGAATGTCGACCGGCGCGGCCACTGGGCGTGGTGGGCTGTTGGCGCCCTTGGTTCTGCCGCAGCCCTGGTAGTGCATATCTTTGTGGTTAAGGACCCTGTCGATGCCCGGCTTGTGGCAGCGGGTGCGCTTAGTGGCTGGTTGATCCTCGCCTGTTTGGCGATCGTTCTATCGGCTTGGTGGGCGTTGCGGGCTTCATTGGCCTTTTACCGCAATCGGGGCGTCTATTTATTGATGCTGCTGATACCGCTTTTGGCCGGTCAGGTCCTCGTCTGGGCGCAGTGGCAGTGGGTGGAGATCGGCCTCGTATTGCACCTGATGGGACTGCTCGGCGTCGTCCTTTCAACCACGACCCATGATCTGCCCAGTGTGAAAGAGGTGGTGCGTGGTATTGTCAGCAGCGTCGTGGTTACCGTAGCGATGGCCCTGCTCATTCTTGTGGGCCTGGTGGGTGGACAGTTCGTTTCCTTGGCCTGGAGGGACCTGACAGTAGTTCTCATTGTTAACGCGGTTCTGGCCATTGTCCTCGCCTTGGTGTACCAGCCTTTCCACCGCTTCATCACCCGAGTCATAGATCGGCTTCTGTGGAGAAGGGGGTACGACCCATCCCAGGTTTTGCGTGAATATGGGCGCACCATCAGCAACCTGCTCACTTTGGAACAATTGGCAACCGTGGCCGTCGGGACCCTAAGTGACGTGTTGGGGGTGAAGCGAGGCGCGCTGGTTATGATCTCCAGGGGTGCGGATCGAGTTACCCTGCGTGTGACCGAGGGGATGGGCCAAGTCGGGAGGGAAGAGATAATTTTGGCGCTTGACAGCCCTATTCTGATTCATCTGATGATGGCCGGCGAGCCTTTCTTTCAATACGATCTGGACCAGCATCCCGATCTGCAGGCGGCGCCGGCGCGTGAGATGGAGGAGCTGCGTGCGTTAGGCATGGAGATATATCTGCCGATTCTGGCGCGAGAGCGTGTGTTGGGGCTGTTGGTGCTGGGTCCCCAGGGAACGGGCGAGCCCTATGGGGAGCGCGAGGTGACCTTTTTGAACACGCTTGCTCAACAGACAGGCGTTGCGTTGCAGAATGCGTATCTCTACAGCAGGATGAAAGGTCTTTATACCAAGATCTCGCGTCTGAATGACGACCTGCGTGCGGCGTACACGAAGCTGATGAAAATGGATCAGGCCAAGACGGATTTCCTCTCCATCGCTTCGCACGAGTTGCGGACGCCGCTCACTGTGATTCAAGGGTATACGGATATCTTGGAAGAGCTGGCCGCCACTCAGGAGCTGCCGCCTGGGCAGGTGCTGGAGATCGCAAAGAATCTCAAAGCGCCGATAGAGCGGCTGGCGACGATTGTCACCGCGATGCTCGATGCTTCGACGATCGAGGTGCATGCCCTCGATCTTCAGTACACAGCTACGACGCTGCAGGCGGTGATCTCTATGGCCCTCGGGCCGTGGCGTGAGGCGCTGGGGGAGCGGGATTTCGATCTGCTGATAGAGGGTGTCGAGGGTGTTTCTCCCATAGAGGCCGATCTGCAGCGTTTGAGCCAGGCTTTTAGCAACGTTATCTCTAACGCGATCAAGTACACGCCTGACAGAGGACGCATCTCTATCAGTGCCACTATGATCGACAGTGAACATTTCGAGGTCATTTTTGCCGACACGGGTGTGGGCATCGATGCTGGGGATCAAGAGCTGATCTTTGAAAAGTTCTACCGTGTTGGCAGTCTCCTGCTCCACTCAACGGGGGATACCAAGTTCAAGGGGGCTGGGCCGGGTTTGGGCCTGCACATCGCTCGCGGCGTGATCGAGGCGCACGGCGGGCAAATCTGGGTCGAGAGCGAAGGCTATGACGAGGAAAAGTGTCCCGGCAGCGCGTTTCACGTGATGTTGCCCCTGAAACCCGCTCCCCCTGAAACCGGGTGAGCCGAATTCTTCCGAATACCGTTGAGAGCCATCCGGCTTTGGTCGGGTGGCTCTTGCGATTTCAGGAAATAATCAATGATGAAATCTGAATTGCCTCGCTGGTTAGAATGGGCCCGCGAGATCCAAGCGTTGAGCCAGACTGGGCTTACCTATAGTGAGACCGAGTACAATATTCAACGCTACCGACGCTTGATCGAGATCGCTGCAGAGATTGTGGGGAGTCATACCGGACTTGAGAGCCAGTCTGTGCTTGAGGACTTCCTGGCGCAGCGCGGCTACGCCACACCAAAGGTCGACGTGCGCGGCGCTGTGGTTCGCGATGGAAGGATTCTGCTGGTCCAGGAGCGCGCCGATGGACGCTGGGCCATGCCGGGGGGCTGGGCCGACGTGGGAGACGTGCCCTCCGAGATGGTAGCGCGTGAGGTGCGGGAGGAAAGCGGCTTTGAGGTCAAGCCTCGCAAGGTTATCGGGGTGTACGATGCCAATCGAGGTGGCAGGCCGCTCGAGCTGTACCACGCGTACAAGATTGTCTTCCTGTGCGAAATCGTGGGCGGGGAGGCAAGCGCGAGCGACGAGACGCTGGCTGTAGACTTTTTCCGCTTTGACGATCTACCGCCTCTTTCTGCCGAGCGCACTCATGAAAGGCACTTGGCGGAGGTGCTTGCGCACCTGGAAGATGAGCGGCGGCCGGCGGCTTTTGACTGAGGGCCGCAGCTCACGCTCCGTCCAGCTTTTCCAGCGCCTCCACGGCCGGCGGCCAGCTCTCGTGATAGCGCAGCGCCGCCTCGAGATCGGCCCGCGCGCCGGCTGTGTCCCCTTGCGCCCAGCGGGCCATCCCTCGCCAGTAGTAGGATTCCTCCAGGTTGTTCGCCGTCGCCAGCGTGGCGTTTGCCAGTGCGATGACGTCGTCGTAGCGGCCCACGGCGTAATAGCTCTCGTAAGGCCCGAACTGGTACCACAACATGCGAAAGTGCAACCCCGATCGCCGTGCCTCGTCGTAGGCGAGGGCGGCCTCGGCGTGCCGTCCAAGTGAGGTCAGGCTGGTGCCCACGTTGAACCAGGAGAAAGTTATCCAATCGCCGCAATCGGCGTAGGCCACGCAGGTCGACGGCGGGTTTGCCATCTCGAAGCGCGCCGTCTCCAGCGCCCGCTCGTACATCGCCGCGTCGTCCACATCGGGACCGAGTACCGCTGCCAGCGCATCCCACCTATCGGTCTCGTAGACCACCATGTACATGCGGTTAAAGACGCGCCATAGTTCGTCCATTTCCTGGTAGCCGATGGGAACGTCGGGCCCGTGGAGCGAGTCGTAGGTCAGGAATTCCTGGGTAGTGTCGTCATAGCCGGTGACAAGGCGGTAATGGCCCAATTGATCGGAGCGACTCGAAGAGTCGCCAGCATCGCGCACGTACCAGGTCTCGACGATGATGGGGAACCCCGCTCGCACCAGCGCCTTGAGCCTCTCAAGAGTGCCGCCCGCGCGCACGATCGCGCCCAGGCCCAGATCGCGCGTGTAGGCCTCCATCTCCGATAGACTGACATTCTTGTCCTCCGGGTCGGGCTTGAGGGCTGGGGCCACGTCGTGTTGGGTTTCATCATATCCCCAGTAGGAGAGCACCATGGCCAGAGTGGTCGGCCCGCAGTTGTTCCACCATTGATGCTCATGGCGCACCCCTGGCAGCGTGCAGACGAGCAGGGGAGTGGGGGTTGGGGTGGGCGTGTCTGTGGGCAGGCTCGTCGGCTGGTCGGTTGGCTCTTCGGTCGGCGGGCTCGTCGGTTGGTTTGTCGGCGGGCTCGTCGGTTGGGCGGTGGGCTGGGGTGTGTGGGGCAGGGG
>JAFGED010000319.1 GCA_016931785.1 Anaerolineae bacterium | reverse complement strand
GTGGTGAGCGTCACCGACAAGGCGCCGTGAGAACGCGCTAAAAAAACCCGTTTTGGTTCGTAGTCGGCGACTCATCGCCGCGAACGCATGACAGACGCTCAAGTAAAAAAGCCCTCGGCCAATGGCCGAGGGCTTTTGACCTTCCTGAAAGCGGCGACCTGCGGTCGCTTGAGCTTTCGGGAAGGTTCGCCATCTACTCTTCCTCGATCACGAACAACCGCCCATCCGCCCGGCCAAACACCTCCGGGAAGTAGAACTCGTAGGCCACGGTGGGGATGACGTGATACTCGCCCGGCAGCGTGGCGCGGAAGGTGTAGACGAACTCGTAGGTACCCGCCGGCAGGTAGTCGGCAAAGAGCACCACCTTTTCATCCCGCAACTCGCTGTGGCTGTACCAGCGCCACCACCAGTGGTAAAAGTCGTACCCCTCCTCCCCTTCCTTCCCGCGATAGAGCCCGGGCTCCTCCGCCGCCAAGCTCGTCGTCGCCAGGCTGGGATCGATCGCCTCGGCGCCGGCCGGCAGCGGGTCCTCGACGACCACATAGTACAGATCGTGCGGCGCGATGATGGTCAGCCGCACCTGCACCACGTCGCCGACCTCGACCTTGTTCACCTCCGGGCACTTGGCCCCCAGCGTGCAATCGGGATCGACGTACCGGCGCTGGACGATGACGCCCCGGTTGAGCGGCTCGATCTCCTCCACCGGCAGGTAGACCTTGAGATGCGCGGTGTAGTACAAGCGACCCTCGCCCGGCCCGCGCCCCACAGTGAGCCGGTTGCCCGCGTCGGCAAGTAGCTCCGCCACTCCCACGCGCAAGTGCACCGACTCGTCGACAGTTGACGGCGTCACCTCACCCGCAGCTAGGGCATCGCCGTTGAGCCACACGCCGTACGCATACTCGCCCTCCAGCTCGCCGGTGACGGCCATCCAGTCGGAGAGTGCGATGAGCGCCCAGGCCGTCTCCTGCGTGGTCTCCCAGATGCCGTCCCTGCGGGCGACCATCAGCCAGCGCACCACCTGCGGGATGAGGCCGCCATCGGCGGCGTTCCCGGGATCGAGGTGCACCAGCGCGTCCAGGATGACCGCCGTGGAGCGCGTGTCGGTGTTCATCGCCCACCGGTCGTAATTGGCCTCCTCCCAGTGAGCGCCGGTGGCGCTGAGGATGGCGTCGTTTTGCAGGTCTGAGAGGAGAGTGTTGATCCGGCCATCGCCCGCGTCGATCAACCCCAGCGTCATCGCCAGGAACGCCCGCCCGTAGTGGCTGAGCTTGTCGCGGCGGTCGAAGAGGTCACCTACATATTCGCTTGCGCGCTTCGTCTCGCCGGCCTCGGCCAGCACGTAGAGCACGAACGCCTGCCGGTTGGCCTCACGATAGGATTGCAGGTCGCGAGCGCGCACCAGCGTGCCCTCCAGGTAAGCCAGGCCGCGCCGCAGGGTCCCCTCCGGCACCTCGAACCCGGCCTCCTGCGCCCTGACCAGCCCAAAGACGGCGTAAGCACTCAGGTAGGGGTTGCTCTCATTGCCGTACCACCATCCCCAGCCGCCGTCGCCGTTCTGCCGCAGGACGAGCTTATCTATCCCTTCCTCGACCAAGCCGGGCAGCCGCGCCTCCAGCTCTTGATCTCTGATATCCAGCCTCTTCAGCGCCTGGTAGGTCAGCACGTTCGGCAAGAACCGCGAGACTACCTGCTCGGTGCACTCGTATGGATAATGCTCCAGGTAGGTCAGGCCGTCGCGCATCCCCGCCGCCAGCGATGGATCGAGCCGCACGGTGAGCTCGCCCTGCCGGTCGTCGTACTTGGGCGGCAGCGCGATCACCTCGGTGCGCGCGTCCTCGCCCACCAGCTGCCCGCCGGTGCCCACGATCTCGGGCGCGGCGTAGCGGTAAACCAGGAGCGTGCCGTCGGGGCCAGTTGTAAGTCGAGGTCGCGCGGCGTCGGAGTACTCCCCGGCGACGGCGCTCATCACCACGTCGACCGCCTCCACGTCCCCGACCTCCACCCACCAGGTGACCTTGGCCTCGCCCCCATCGGCGATGCTCACTCGCTGGCTCGCCGATCCGCTGATTTTCAACCCTTCGGCAAGCAGCGAAACCTCAACCTCCTGCGCCTTGCCGGTGTTGTTGCTGACCAGCGCCGCCAGTTGCACCCGGTCGCCCACGACGAAGAAGCGCGGCGCCACGGGCCGCACCAGCAGCGGCTTGGTGACCAGCAGCTCGACCGTCCCCTCGCCCACATGCGTGTCGGCGGTCGCGCCGACGCCGCGCATGACCCAGGTGGTGAGGTTATCGGGCAGCTTGACCTCGACGGTGGCGCGGCCGTCCCCATCGGTGACGACGTTGGCGTTCCAGAAGGCGGTGTCCTCGAACTCCTCTCGCAGCTCGACGCCGGGCGGAAGCCCAGTTGCCTCACTGCGCTTATCCTCTTCAACTCCCGGCGCGGGCGTGGGCGCTGCCGGCGGGGGCAGCTCAGATGGCGCTTCCTCCCCCGCGTCGCCTCCGCCGCCCATGCCCAAGGGCGCCCCGAGATCCTCCTTTTCTTCCTCCACCAGCCGGTTGACAGAGATGGCCAACCCGCTGTAGGTCGTGACGCCCAGGCCCCGCTGCCGGTAGAACTCCTCATTGATGGCGTTCGGCGTGCGCGGCTGCAGGCTGAGCACCGCCTTGTCGACCAGGTCGAGGGAGAAGGCGGCCTGCACCGGCTTGCCAGCGGCGTCGCGGACCAGCACGTCAAAGGTGACGGTATCGCCCGGCTCCGCCTGCCTAGCGCTGGGGGTCAGCGTGACGCTCAACGTCTGCTCCACCGGCTCGACCGTCAGCAGGACGTAGCCCACCTTGTGGGTCGCCACCGGCTCTCCCTCTCCGTCAGGAGAGGCGGCATCCGGCCCCTTGAAGATGACCGCAGAGACGTAGATATTGGGCGCGTGGTCGGCGGTGATGGGCAGCCTGTAGACGGTGGAGTTGTTCTCCAGCCGCAGCACCTCCTGGGTCAACACACCGCCTCGCTCGACGGTGATCCACGCCCAATGCTCGCCCGCAAAAGGACTGGGGATCAGAACCTCGGCCGTCTCGCCGGGGACGTAGGAGGTCTTGTCGCTGATGAGGGTGATGCGGTCGTTGTTCTGCCGCAGCCAGGAGATGTACCCATCCCCGGTGGCCCACACCCACGTAGAGCTGCGCATCCCTTCCGTTCCCCCCCCGCTTGCGGGGGGGGCTAAGGGGGGGCTACCTACGACGACGCGATAGGAACCGCCTACCTCAGGAGTAAAGGCCACCACGCCCTCGGCGCGGGCGTCGGTGGTCAGCGTGCCGGAATAGACCAGCGTGTCTTCAGTCTCCCACTCCCAGTGACCACTCCCCTCACTCTCCACGAACGTGTTGATCCACTCGCGGCGGTAAACCTCGAACTCCAGGTCCTGCCTGGCCAGTCGCTCGCCCGCCCAATTCACGGTCACGACGTCCACCGCCATCTCCTTGCCGGCCTCGCCGACATACTGCTGTGGGGCCAGGCCCACGTAGAACTCGCCCCTGTGCACCACGATGTCGCCGCGGCCGGAGATGACCTGTCCATCGTTGCCATAGACGGTGGCCTCGACCGTCAGCCTCTGCCCGCCGGTCATCACCTCCGTCGGCAGGACGACGGTCAAACGCCCATCAGCATCCGTCGACCCGGAGCCTCCGAGGACGAACTCGGGCGTGGGTTCCTCCCACCACCAGCACCAGCGGCAGACCCAGGGGTCGTCGTCATCGCCAAAGCTATAGCGGCCAAACTGGGTCGGCTCGAAGCGGTAAGGCGTGGAGAGAACGTGCCACTCGACGGCGGCATTGGCGACGGGCCCGCCGAAAAAGTAGCTCACCTCGACGCTGGCCTTGGTAGACTGTCCGGCAGCCAGCTCCGTCTTTTGCGGTGTGACGACCACCTCGAACTCTGGCGGGCGGTAGGCGGCGACCTGGAACATGGCGTCAAAGTAATCCTCGCCCAGGTGCGCATTGAGGTAATACCCGCCCAACGACGCCCCCTCCGGCAGCGCCAACTCGCCGTGGAAAGCGCCGTATTCATCCAGCGAGAGCGTTTCCCGGTAGACCTCCTCGCCAACGGCGTCGTAGATGCTTACCGCGACGTTCCGCCCCGCCGGCAGGCTGTAGTGCACGTCATCCTCCATGCGGATGACGCCGCGGAAGTAGACGGTCTGTCCGGGCCGGTAGATAGGTCGATCGGTGTAGACGTGCGCGCGGTAATGCGGGTATGTGGGCTCCGTCTCCAGGCCAAACTCCCACGGGCTGATGCCCGCGCTCCAGTCCCAGCTCGTCCCGGCGATCACGAAAGGTTCCTGCGCCACGACGTAGACATCACCCGTGGCGCTCAGCGAGAGGGACGCGACGCCATCCGCGCCGGTCGTCGCAGAGCCGATCACCGAGCCGGAGTAGTCGAGCACCGCCAACTTGAGCCCGCCGGCAGGCTGCCCGGTCTCCAGATCGGTCGCCCATATCCACACCTTGTCCCAACTCCGCTTGAGCGTCAGATTGTACTTGGAGACGACCAACAGCTTGCGGTGGCTCCAGTTATCGTACCTCACACCGGGGGCCCTGAGATCGAGCAGGTAGACACCCGGCGCGAGTGCCCCGCCATCAGCCAGGTCTAGTAGCGCGGATTCCGTCTCGTTGAGCGGCGCCTCCACACTTACCGACCACTGACGAATCGGGCTGCCGGCCGGTGCGTACTCCCACCAATTCTGCTGAGCGCGGAAGAACTCGTCCACATCAAGCCGGTAGAGACTCAGGTCGAGCCGATTGGTGTTCAGGTGGCTGACCGCGACGCGCGCCGGCTGGTTGGCGTCGAGAGTACCGACCGTCGAGGGCACGCGGATCTCGGCCCAGGGGTCGAGGTCGGCGGTGCGGAAGCGCACCGTCAACTCCTGGCCGGTGACGTTGCCGTAGGGATCGGCGATGTTTGGCCCGATGCGCACCTCGTAATCGGTGGATGGCTGCGCGCCAAAGCTGAGCACGAAGGTGTTGTCCCAACGGCTAAAGTACGTATAAACCTGCGTCGGAGAAAGCGGCGGCGTCATTTCCAGGTTTGGCATCACCGTGGCAGGATCGATGGGTGTGTTAAAGACGATTGAGAAGGTGGTGTAGGGCCAGGCATCCCGCTGGCCGTTGTAAGGACTGGTGCTCACGATGTACGGCAGGGGAACGGTGGTGAAACGCCACACATAGTCCTCCCGCATGCCGGCGCCACCCCCTGCGCTCCGTACGCCCTTATCCACCCGCGCCGTGTAGGTCGTATCGAAGGATAGCCAGCGGTCGGGGGTAAAGACGAGCGTCGAGCCGTCCACCTCCGTGGTGCCGGCGACCTGCGCGCCCGCAGCCTCCAGGTGGAACGCCGCCTTTGCCGAGGCCGGATCGATCGGCATATTGAAAATGACCTGCACGGCGGTATCGACGCCGACCAACTGCTCGTCCTCGGACGGCGCGAGCCACACGACCTGTGGCGGCTGGGTGGAGAACGTCCATTCATAGTCCTCGCCCAACACGCCGCCGGTGGTATCCTCCAGCCCGGCTGCGATGCGCGCGGTGTAGGTAGTACCCCCGGCCAGGGGCCTGTCGGGAGTAAAGACGTAGATCGAGGTGTTGAGCCACTCGCCGCCGCCGGCGATGGGTGGGTCGAAGGCGAGCGGCTGGGGCAGCTCCGTGTAGGCCGGGTCGCTGACCGCCGTCAGCGCGACGACGGGCCGGTTAAAGATGACGGTGATGGCGCTCTCAGCCTGCACGTCAGCCGTGCCGGGGGCGGGGATAACCTGCGCCACCTCAAGGAAGCCGACGGTGCGAAAGCGAAAGCGGTAAGCCCCATCGATGGCATTGCCGTCGGCCGCCTTTGCCTCCGGGCCGACGGTGACCAGGTACTCCGCATCCCGCTCCAGCGCGCGGGCGGGCCGAAAGTTCACCGTACGGTCGTCGATCCACTCGATGGCGCCTGAGATGCCAGGGCCGACGAGGAAAGCCGACTCGACGGAGCGCTTGTCCATCGGCCGGTCAAAGACCAATTGGATGGCGGCATCGATCGCCAGCTCCTCGCCCGGCTCCGGCGTGCGCTGGACGACGACGGGGGCGACGTTCCCGGGTGGAGGCGGCGTGTACGGCGGAGGAGTCGAGACAGGGGTCGCCGTAGGATCGGCGGGACACAGGCAGCCTGCCAGCAAGCTGCAAAGCAAAACGAACACCAGGACCCTATAAAGGGACGTCTTTTTCATCGGAATACCTCCTGCGCCGTGCCGCGCGGCACGATGCTGCATCAACAGTATATCACAAGACACGCCCGCACAATAGCAAGCGGGTATCATCTCAATAATCCAGGGGGCGGGGGGTGTGAGGGCGGCGTAGCCGCCCTCACACCCCCCATCTTCCCCTTATTGAGAAGATACGCAAGCGGCCTGTTTACAAGACGCACGAGAAGGGAAAAAGGTTCCAGGAATCGAGTTGCTGCCCATTGAGAAACTATGCTATAATTTGCAAGTCGAAACATAAACCCAGTTAAAAAGGAGACGCCGATGGAATACCCTCTGAACTTTTCTTTCAAAGTCCTGGCCTTTGCGCCACAGCTCGCCGTCGCGGACGCGGGTGGAAACCTGGTCTACTATGTGAAGCAAAAGGTCTTTAAACTCAAGGAAGAGGTCACCGTCTTTGCCGATCGGGAACAGACCCGACCGCTGTACAAGATCAACGCCGACCGGGTCATCGATTTCTCGGCCCGCTACCATTTCTCCGATACGGCGGGCAACGCCTTGGGATCGGTCAAGCGCCAGGGGATGAAGTCGCTGTGGAAAGCGCGCTACGACATCCTGGATGGCGAGGAAATCGTCATGGGCATCGCCGAGGAAAACCCGTGGATACGGGTGGTTGATGCGGTGCTCGAGCAGATCCCGTTGGTGGGGATAGCGACCAGCTACCTGTTCCACCCCAAGTACTTGATCTCGCGCGCAGATGGGACCCCCGTCCTGCGGCTGACCAAGCAGCCCGCTTTCTTCGAGGGCAAGTTCCGCCTCGATAAGCTAACGGAAATCAGCGAGGCAGAGGAAAGGCAAGCCATCCTGAGCCTGCTGATGATGGTATTGCTTGAGCGCGCGAGAGGATGATCTGCAAGTGCCGGGCATCTGAGAGATGCCCGGCACTTTTACTTGCGGATGGTAAGCCGCCGCACTTCTACATCCTGGCCGCCGAGCTGATACTTGTAGCGTTCGTCGCCCTGCATAAAGTCGACCGCCTCGCATCCATGCGCGATGGCGTATTGGATGCAGTAAGCAGCCAGGATGATGCCCGTGCTGAGATGGGGAAAAGACTGCCAGTCCAGCCCCGAGTTGTAGACCAGCACGCGGTTATCGTAGACAAAGTTCAAGTAAGCGGCCGCCTTCTGCCCTGCGACCTCGAGAAACGCCAGTTGCAGCCAACCGGCATCGTACATCACGTGCGCCAACTGGCGGAAAAAGCTGCGCATCTGCGGCGTGAGAAAGGCCTCTTTATCCGGCGCGCTGGCTGCCATCAGATCCAGGAAGCTCTCAACCTCATCCCCCAGATCGTGGCTCGGGCCGACGATATACCAACCCAGGTCCGCCTCAGCCTCGGCCCGCCGCAGCTTGCGCCGCAGCTCGTGCCGGTGCTTCTTGTTCAGCGCCTGTAGGTACTCATCCCACGAGCCGGGCAACTGTGCGACGGGACAGACATCCTCCTTGGCAATCGAGGCCGTCCAACCGTGGCTCTCGGCAAGAGACGGCAAAACCGCCAGCGTGGGCGAATCCTGGTGGACATTGCACAGGTCGAGCACGTCCCAGGCAGGAACATGCGGCGACGCCAAGTAGTTCGCCAACGCCGCACAGACCTCCTCCTCCCTCCCTTTGGCCGCGATCAGGTCGAGGTAATCGGCGACTTCCACGCAGCCGACGATCGCCAGCACGCGTTTGCCCTCGGAATTGGCAGTCGCAAAAAGCGGCGCGATACCGGTCAACTCGCCGTCATCGCGCACGGTCACGATGAGGAGCTCCCCCTCGCCCAGGTAGCGCCACCAGACGCGCTGGAACTCTAGCGTGAGAAAGACGGTGTCGGCAGAAGAGCGGTGCAGCAGGCCGTTCCACTCATCCTCCAACTCCTTGAAACCGCTCACGCTGCGATAGGTATCTATCGATAAGGCCATGATGAAACCTCCAACGACTCTGAGAGCCTTATGATAGCACAGCCACACGCGGTGTCAATCGACACCCTCTTCCGGCGGCTTCCGGCGAAAGCCGCGCAGCAGCTCGACCCCGTGAACCACCCCGCCGACCAACCCTGACGCCAGCGTGATCAGCCCGATCGACGCGCCCAACGCCGCCGACACATCCTCGGCCGCGCCGGTTGGGGCAAAGAGGGCGCGGCTCACGTTCTCCCGAATCCCCCACCCACCGATGGAGGGAACGAGCGTCGCCACGGAGAGCAGCGGCGTGACGACGAAAAAGTACCCCAGGTCGACCCCGATATCGAGCGCCTGCCCGCACAACCAATTGATGACGACGTTCAAGACGTTGAACGCCAGCGAAACGCCAAAGGCGCGCAGGACCGCCGGCCAGCCGCAGCCGGTGATCGCCGCATAGATCTTGGCCAGCGGCCCTTCTCCAACCAGCGACAGCCTGGCCGGCAGCCAACCCGTGATCCGCCGCAGCAAGCGCCCTTCCAGGATCAACGCGCCAGCGATCAGCCCGCCGCCCGCCACGACGATGAGCAACCACACCAGCCAGGGCTCCATGCGAGCGGCGACGAAGGGCAGCACGATCAGCCCGATGGCAAAGTTGACCAGCAGGCCGGTCGCACGGTCGAGCAGAACGGTGCCGATAGCCGCCGAGGACTCGGTATCCTGGGTCAGCTCCAGCGCCCGCACCACGTCGCCGCCGTAGCCGCTGGGCAGGAACGAGCTAAAGAACTGCCCGACAAAATACAGGCGCAGCAGGCGGCCAAAGGGCACCTCGGGGTCGAGCCCCTGCAGCAGCACGAACCAGCGATAGGCTCGCAGGCCCAAGCTGAACACAAAGAGCAGAAACGCAGCTCCCAAGTAGAACAGGTTGGCTTCTCCCAGATTGCCCAACACCTTGCGCAGATCGACCGTCAAGAACAGGAAGGCCAATGCCGCCACGGTGATCGCCACCCGCAGGATGTTCATCCAGTGCTTTTTCATTGAGAAGTCTCCTCGTATCACCTCAATAATCCGGGGAGCGGGGGGGGTGTGAGGGCGGCTACGCCGCCCTCACACCCCCCATCTTCCCCTATTTATTGAAAAGATACGTCTCCTCCACCACGCGGATCTTGCTCAACAACACGCGATTGCCCAGCCAGCGACCATCCTGCGCCACGACCGGCAGGCGGCCATCGCCGTGCAGGCCCACCTCGATATCGTAAAAGCCGGGCGGCGTCGTCTCCCCCAACGGCAGGTCGCGCACGTCCTCGATGATCTGCCCGGGCTGCCAGGTAAAGGTCGGCGCGAGGCCATCAACCGGCCAGCCGTCTTTCCACGCCCAGACCTGGTCCTGATCGCCGAGGACGTGGGCAAACACGCCGTAGCTCTTTTCCATCGGGGCCAGCGCCCGCCAGTAGAGGGTCAGGCGGATGGTCTCGCCAGGGCGCACGATGCGTCTATCCAGCGTATAGCCGATCAGCGCGGCCTTGCCGTCAAAGTTGGCGTCCAGCGGATTGGGGAATTCGCTCGCGTGGGGCAGGATCTCGATCGTCGCCAGGCGCAGCGCGTCGCGCCCGTCGGGCGCGGCGAGGCGCGGGCCATCGGGCAGGTAGAGGCCCACCTGGATATATCCTGCGTCCGGAGCGTAGGCCGCCTCGGGGATGTGGACGCGGTAGGTATCGGCAAAAGCGACGCCCGGCTCCCACGCGGTGGTCAGGTAGCGCCCCAGGCCGGGATACGTATCGCGCTGGGCCACCATCGTGCCCACGTCGCTCAACAGGTGAACGAAAACGGCATAGTTCTGCTCGGTCCGCGCCAGCGGCTCCCAGTAGAGCGTGACCTCTACCACCTCGCCCGGCCTGGCGGTGGTCGGCGCGACCTCGTAACCCAGCAGGCGCGCTATGCCGCCAAGATCGACGTCCGCGCGATTCGGTATAGCCTCGATCTCGGCGGCGGTCAGCGGCCGCGGGCGGCCAAAGGCCGGGGCCAGCACGCCGACCAGCGCGTAGACGGCCAGCGCCGCCATCCCCACCGCCACGACCGCTCCCGATAGCCAACCCCAGCGGCTGGGGAGGAACTGGCTCAGACCCCGAACGACCAGCAGAGCAAACGCCGGCAAACAGGGGAACAGAAAGCGCCCCATCGGGCCGGCGGGTTGGATCGCGATGTAGTACAGCACCCAGGCCGTGAAAATCAGAACGCTGCCCGCCAAAAGCGCCAGGACCGAAAGCGCGCCGTCGCGCCGCCGGATAACGACAAGTCCAGCCAGCGCCGCCGCGTAAAACCAGAACAGCCCCTGGTAAACGGCCTCGGGCAGAGGAAGCTGCCCGTATCCAAAGCGCCCCCACAGGCTGCTCCACAGGTAGGGCAGGCTCTGGGGAATCGCCCACAGCCCTTCAAAGAACGGCCTCCCGGCCCACAGATCGTTGAGCACGCTCAAACCGGCAGGGTCGCCGTAGAGCGCCCAGTTGCGCACGAACCACCAACCGGCGATCAGGGCGGTCAGCCCCAGGACGATCCCATTGCCCCGCAAGAATGCACGCCCATCATGGTTCCTCCACACGGCCAGCACGTAGGCCAGCTCGATCAGCGCCAGCAGGACCAGGAGGTTGAACTTGGTGAGGAGCGCCAAGCCGTAGAGCACGCCCATCATCACATCGGCGCGCCAGCTCGGGCCGCGCCGCACCAGCCGGACGCACGCCCAGAGCACCGCAGTGCCCGCCAGCGCCGCTGCGATATCGTTGTTGATCGCGCCGCTCAGGTAGATAAACTGCGGGGTGAAGGCGACGAGCGCAGCCGCGCCTACAGCCACCGCAGGCCGGTCGGGAGAAACCTCGCGCCCGATAAAATAGGTGACGCAGACGACGCCCGCGCCGATGAGCACCGTCATCCAGCGCACCGCGTACACGGCCAGGGTGACGCCGTGGAAGGGAAAGGCCTCGCCGGCGCCGTGGAGGTACTGGTTCTTGTTATCGTCGCTGACCTCCCAGTGGCGGTTGTCCCAGTGGGGATTGGTAGGCGGGTCGTAGTAGACGTCCTGCTCCACCGGCACCCACCAACTGGCCAGCGCGCCGAGCGCGTAGTAGAGCGGCGGGTGATGGCTCTGCGCGCGCGGCCCCTCGGCCGATTGCACGGGCAGCTCGCGGTAGACGAGGATGTGGCGCACGTAGCGAAAGTGGCGCACCTCGTCGGTGGGCTCGTAGATAGGGGAGGCCAGGCTGTAGGCGACGGCCAGCGCCAGGTAGGCAGCCAGGATAATTAGCAATGACCAATGAAGTAATGACCAACGGCGAAGGGTTGCTACCATAGCGCGTTTACCTCCGCCGCAGCAGTCGCCACACGGCGATGCCGATGGTGGATAGCAAAGCCAGGCCGGTGACCGCCAGGCCGATCTTTAGCAGCGGCGGATCGTACGCCAGCACGACCCTGTGCTCGCCCGCGGGCACGCAGACGGCGCGCAGGACGTAATCGGCGCGCACCAGCGGCACAGGTTGACCATCCACCTCGGCCCGCCAGCCAGGATAGTGGACCTCGCTAAAGACCAGCAGCCCACCGCCGCCCTGCGTCCGCGCCTCGACCCGATTTCCCTCGCGGCGCACGATCTCGACCTCGCCGGAGCCATCGCCCGCGCACGCCAGCGGCGATTCTACCAGCGCCACCGCGCGCGGGTCAAAGTCCGGCCCGTGGATGCGGGCCAGGATGCCGGCATCGTCCAGCACCTCGACCTGCGGCGCGACCCAGGCAGGCGGCAGCGCGCCGGGCCGCTCGTAGACCCACACGCCGGACTGCTCCGACACCAAGCGCGGAGAGCCGGGCGCGTCGGGGAAATCCTGCGGGGCGGTCGTCACCAGGTAGCCCGCGTTCAAGAGATCGTAGGTCCGCGCGCGGGGATCGGCCACGGAGGTGATAAACTCCTCATAGCGCTGGAGGACGAGCGGGTCGTATCCAAAGACGCTGCGCAGCCCAAACGGCATGCCGCCGTTGTGCTCGATGTCGTTCAAGCCCCAGGGGAGCACCCGCGTCGTTTGAGGATCGTCCACCGCCTGGGCCACGCTGCGCCAGTAGCCGCTCTCCTCCACGTCCACCGGCTCCACCGCCCGGCCGCCGAACGTCCACAGGTCCAGCACCACCAGCCCGAGCGCCAGCAGCAAGAACAGGACGCGCGGGAGCGCGTCCGAGCGCCAGGCTTTCAACAGGACAGCCGACAGGAGAAAGAACAGCACAAACACCGCCGCCTGGTTGGCCAGGTGGTACAGCCGCCCGGCCGCCGGGTTCGATTCCCGCCCCCAGGCGAAGGCCGCGAATCCGGCCACGACCAGCGCCGAACCGATCCCCGCCACGGTCAAGACCAACGAGTACTTTAGCGGCGAAAGCAGCCGCTCGCGCTCTTCACGGTCGGCAGGCTGGAGCGCCGTCACCATCAGGCCAGCCAATGCGGCGGCGGCAGCCGTGAAGAGGAAGCCGGCCCGAGCCGGCGCCCGCGCCGATTGGAACAGCGGCACGAAGCGGTAGAACAGGCGATGGAGCGCGCCGTACTCCCCAAAGGCCAGCAGCAACGCGCCCAGGCCGAGGGCGAACAGGAACGGGTTCAACCGGTGGCGCAGCTTTAGCGCCAGCAGCGCTAGCAGCAGCGGCAAGATGCCGACGTAAAAGACGAACTCGTCATAGATGCCGTCGCCCCAGTAGCCGGTGTGCAGCGGCTCGCCGAAAAAGTTGGGCGCCAGCAGGGTCAGCAGGTGGCCCGGAGGCCAGGAAAACCGGGCGGCAAAATCGTAGCTGGCGGTCTGGCGGATCGAGTGGGTCACCAACTCGACCATCGGCAGGACCTGCACCGCCGCCAGCGCCAACCCGACGATCAGCATCACGCTCAACCAAGCGAGGGGCAAGGCTAGCGCGCGCGCCGACCGCTCCTCCCGCCAGCGCCCCCAGGCGCAGAAGGCGGCGTAGGCAACCAGCCCCAGCGCCACGTAGAGGAAAGAGGCCGTGTGCCCTGCCAGGATCGAAAGCCCGACCGGCAGCCCGCCCAGAGCGGCGAGAGCCCACGAGCGGCGCGTCACGGCCCGCCGGTAGGCCCACAGCGTGAACGGCAGCCACGAACCCGTAGTGATGACGCCCAGGTGGCCCGCCTGCACGCGCACGAAAAAGTAGCCGCTGAAGGCAAAGACGATTCCACTCAGAAGCGCCCCCGCCTCCGACGCCCCCTCCGAACGCAGCCAGGCGACCATCCCCACGCCCGCAAGCCACAGGTGCAGCACGACGATCAGGCCCAGCGCCTTGGGGACTGGCACCAACAGCGCCAGCCACGTGGGGGGGTAGAACAACGCCGGTTGCGGGTTGGCCACGAAAGGCAGGCCCGAAGAAAGATAGGGGTTCCACAGAGGAAGCCGGCCCTGCCGGATCGAGGAGGAGGCAAAGCCGAGCCAGTGAGTGAACATGTTGGCCAGGTCGTTCCCGGCGACGATGCGGTTGCCGGGCAGCCACAGCACGTCCCAGAAAAAGACCCCGCACAGCAGCGCCAGCACAGCCACGGACCAGATTCTGCACCATAATCCGCTCATCCTTCTCATTTGGCCTTGCCCTCTCGTCTAACCTGCTACTTTGCCTGCAATGGTCCGATCAGGACCCACTCTCCCGCCGGCTCGCCGTCCGCGTCGACCAGCGGCACGTTCTCGATGACGTCAGAACGCGTGTAGGTGTACATGCCCACGCGCATCGTGTAATCGCCTGGCGGCGCGTCCCCCGGGATCTGCAGATCAAACCAGTTGAGAACCGTATCGCCGGACCGCCAGTATTCGGTATGAAGACTCGGTCCGTCCCGCTGCTCGAGCTTCTGCCCTTCTCCATCCAACAGATGGTTGAACCAATGATAGTAGATATCCTCGGTTGTGGTACGGGTTACCCGCCAGATCAACGTCCAATGCACGGTATTGCCAGGGCTCAGGTCCCCTTCCAGACAATAGCCAACCAACTGCGCGCCGCTGGCCCAGGTGCGCGGGCCATCGGGCAGGGGTTGCATACACGCGATATCGGGCTCACCTCCCGGCCAGCGGTAGAAGCGGAAGGAACGGATTCCCTCGCGCAGCGGGATGCGAGCATCTGCGACCTCGGGGGTGAGCGCAGCCAGCAACTCCTCGCCGGGCGTCATATCGTAGGCCGCCCAATAGACGGCGGGGGCGGCAGGAAATACGAGCGCCGTACGGATATCCACCGCACGGTGCGGTTCTCCGTACATCAGCACATCGGCCACGGCGGGTATTTCGTACATGCCGGGCTCGTCACCCTCGGAGAGAACGATCACCTCTTTGCTATCGATCTCCTGGCCCAGGTGTTCAGCCGTCTGGACTGCCTGGACCTCATAGCCGACGGGAGTGCCATAGCCACGCCGCGTGTCGTGGGTCGTCACGAACCGCAACACAGAGGTGACCTCGTAGACCTGCGCGGCGGCGACGACCACCAAGACCGTGACGAGCACTCCCGGACCAACCCGCCCGATCCAGCGCGGCAGGCGGGCTGCCAGCGCCACCACCCAGCCAACGAGGATGAACTGGGCCGAAAAGGTCGCGGTGAAATAGTGCGGAGCGGGCGGCACGGTGTATCGCGTCATGAGCAGGACGGGCATTGCCAGCCAGGTGACGGCCATCAAGGCAGCGGCGGTCTCTTCATCGAGGCCAACGCGCGCCCGGCGGATCACTTTCCACAACGCGATGATACTCCCGGCGATAGCCAGCGCGCCCACGATGGCAAAGAGCCAGCGCACGTTGAGTGTGCCGGCGACGAACTCGGCGTAACGGTCCGGGCCGGTCAGCCAATGCAGGTCCAGCCCGGTGGTGATGACCCAGGTATCGTACACCGCATCCGCGCTCATCACCGACGGCTTTTGCACGAGTTCGATAAAGCGCCGTACGTTGCGCCAGTCCCTTTGCGCGTCGACGACAAAGTACGGGACAAAGGTCAGGGCAGCCAGCACACCTCCGATCAATGCGGCTTGCCAATCCAGCCGCTTGCGGAAAACCAGCGCCCACAGCACCGTCAGAAAGATGAAGGAAAAGGCGGCAAAGTGAAGTTGCACGAGAGCCGCTAACGCAAGGGCATGCGCCACCGCGGCCCAACGACGACCGCGCACAAAGGCCAGCCAGCCGGTCGCCGCATAGAGCAGCACAAAGGGTGGCAAAAAGTTCAGATGCCACACTTTTCTGGAATAGATCACAGCCCACGGCGAGACGGCGAACAGTAAGGTCGCCACCAGGGCTGCCGTTCGACCGAACCACGTTCGGGCAAGAAAGTAGCAGCCTACCACGGCCAGTAAGTTGATAAACGCCACGAAACCGGTAGCGAAAACGGGGCTGGTCGAGAGAGCATGGGGGATAGCCATCAACCAAGCCGCCCCCATGAAAAAGTTCAACCCCGTGGACGAGAGCGTCCCGACCCAGGCGATCTCGCCCTCCCGCGCCATCGTCAACCCGCACTTGGATATCTCCGCCTGATCCCACAGGAACTCGGCCTGGTCGATGCGATCAAAGCGCAGCCAGGCCGCCAGGAGCACGATGGCGCACGACAGAATCAGTTCACGCTTGGGAATCGAAAAGAGTCTCTCCATTTAGCACAAAGTAACGGGGATGCCCAGGTATGAGCATCCCCATCCTCGCTGCAAGATCACGACTCGAAACCGCAAGTTATCCTTTTACGGGCCCTTAGTAACTGCAGTCCGAGCCCTGTATCACCTTAAAGTAGTCAAAGCGAATGTCTATCGGGGTCAGTTCGTAATCACCGCCGATCAAGCCGATATACGTCGTGTTGTGCAGGCCAGCCAACGTCGCCTCGCCCTTATAGTAATTGCCGATGTAGACCTTGACCGTGTCCCCATCGATGCCGAGCCGCACCCGGTTCCAGCTCTCGCGGCTAGTGCCGGTGCGTACTCCCTGTCCAGCCGGTGCAAAGCCCTCTATCTTGAACGTCGGGCCGGAGCAGCCGCGGCGGTACTTGGGCTCGTCGGTTGGGAACTGATAGTCATCTTTGCGCATGAGGAACCATCCTAACCCATCCTCGTTGTTCCGAGACATGCAGAAGGCATATATCTGCGTATCTGTCTCGTGAGCGCCAATGACCACTCCCATGTTCGCCCACATATTGCCTTCCTCGAACTTCATTTCGGTCTCGATGCAATACTTGTTGCTAGACGGAACGTAAGGAGCAGGCGCAAAAGGCTGGTAGAACCAGGCGTAGGGCCCGCCCTGGTCGATCAGGATGCGATACTGCCCGCTGCCCGTCGTCGGCAGGTATTTTCGCCACCAGTAGTGGACGACTCCGTCCCCACCAACGTACATCACTCCCCTATCGTCCGGCCACCCGGTCGAGGCGTCATCGAACTCGTCGTAAAAGCCGATCGATTCGACGTTGCTCCACTGGCCCTGCCCCCAGTCGCCGTCGGCCCGAACCTTGTAGAAGTAAATGTCCGAAGACGAGCCTTTGCTGAAAAAGCGCGACGTCGCCGTGGTCGTATACTCGGTCACGTTTTGCGTAAAGTCAGCGTCCGTCGCCTCTTGAAGCACGAATTGATCTGCCTGCAGCTCACAGGAACCACAATCCCAGGTGACGGTGTAGACAATCCCCTCAAGCACCTCGATAGGATCCATGACAACTACAGGGGGGTAGTTATACATCACCATAGGCAGATAATACATCATGTTCTCGTTTACCTGCATTGCCACGGAGGCCGAGAGCGGAAGCCCGGCACCACTGACGTACACCGTGTTTGTAAAGTAGGTGCCCTCGCTCAACCCGGCGCTGACGACGACGGTGAAATCGATGGTGGCCGCCTCCCCCGACTCCATGCGGCCGGTGCAGGTGATGAAGTCCCCCGACACACCGCAGCTTCCCTCACCCCACCCGGATACACTTGGGCCGCTCACATAGCTCACCTCCGGCGGTAGGGGATCCGTCATCGACACCGCGCTGACGGCGCCGCCGCCGACGTTGGCTATGTGGATGGTGTAGCCCAACTGCTCGCCAGGACGGGCGAAGGACGAACCGGCCTCCTTGGAGACCTGCAGCTCTCCAGGGGAAACCCCCGTGGAAACCATGTTCGACGTGACCAGGCTACCGGTACCGGTGACCTCAGCGGTGTTGGTGATTGTAGCAGAAGCAAGTGCGGTAGATATCTGAGCACTGTAGACGATTATGACCTGCTGATTCCAGCCAAATGAGGCGGCCGTCCAGGTTAACACATCATTCGCGATGCCGGCACTGCCTGTTCCTGGAGGGATCACCTGCAAGCTATCAGCGACATAATCCACCTCCGGCGGTAGCGTGTCCGTCATCCATAGAGCAAAATTGACCTGTACGTTGTTAGTTATGTGAATAGTGTAAGTCAGCGTATCGCCAGGTGCAGCCTGGCCTGTATTGACCGTTTTACTCACATCCAGATCAGCCGCCGGCTCTGCGCGTGCAGAAAGCGACAATGAAAGGATAGTCACGAGCAGCAAAGCCAGTCCAACCGCCGTCAACACCAAAGCCACCGGGCGCGTACGTAATTTCTCGTAAATCTCCACTTTTCACCTCTCTCGCTCACTTAACTTTTGGGGGAGCAGGGGGATTGTACCACCTGCTGCGAGCACTGTCAACCAGTGCGCGGATGACATAATCTCGCGTTTACGCCGCCCTAGCGGACCTCTAAGGCTCCCGTATCTCCACATCGGTCAGATGCACGCTGTCACCGGCAGGCGCTCCATCGGGCGATGTCACAGGCAGACGCTGCATGGTCACGAAATCGTACATGCCTACGCGCAGGGGCACCTGGCCGGGAGGCGCGTCCCCCCACACCGGGATGCGGTAGGGGTCGGCGATAACCTGGCCGGGCTGCCAGCGCGAGGTCGGAAAGCCGCCACACACCGGCTGCCCATCGAGCTGCCCGCGCATCGCCTCGCCGTCGTGGAGATGCGTGAACACGTGGTAGTCAACCGGCGTGGGCTCCAACGCCTGCCAAAGCAGGGTCAATTCCACGTAGCCACCGGGGACAGCGTGGCTGGTATCGACCGTGTAGCCCAGCAAGCGGGCGACGTTGCCGAAGGTGACTTCGTACGGCACGTATTCCGCCGGTATGGCTGCCTCCAGCCTGTCCGAAGTGAGCCACGCCACTCGATCCGGCGTCGACCAAAGGTCGAACAGCCGGTCATACGCCTCCACCTTATAGACCTTGGGCTGGCCCGATCCACCCCGGCCATAGACGGTGATCTTGGGCTGATCGCCAACCGTGATCGTGGCAATCGCCTCGTACTCCTCTTCGATCTGCTCCCAGGGCACTGGAACCTGGTCCTGAACGTTGGCCGCGATGACGTACATATCAGGGGTGGCGCATCTCAGGCGCACCGCCTGGCGGGTGTAATAGTCGGTGATCTCTTGCTCCTCGTTGCTATCATAAGTGCCGACCAACACCCCTTCATCTATCAAGTGCCCCACGACCTTCCAGCCCGCGCGATAGGGAAAGCCGAAAAAACCAGCTTCCGGCATCTGCTCGTAGGGCGTCCAGTATACCGGGTTCCTGGACTGCGGGAACGTGCGCCGATACTCGGGGATGTGGTTCACGAACATCATCACCGCGTAACAGCCGCAGAGCACGTACACCACCACACCGCCGACCGCGACGAAGCGCAGCGCTATCCTGGACTTGCTCGCCAACCAGCGCCCCAAGCCGGCGAGTCCCACGCCGGCCAGCAGCGCCCAGGCAGGGAAGGCTGTGTGAATATGTGTCAGCGGCAGAGCGACGAGGAAAAGGTAGAACAAGGCCGGTACTGCCAACCACAGCCACAGGGCCCGCTCGCCCGCCGTTTGCCTCGGAGCTAGCACGGCTCCGGCCAGCAGAATGGCAAAGGGTATCCAGGCTAACGTCCGCTCGCCGACCACCCACCGCTCCGGCAAAACCAACCCCGTGACCGCCAGCGCGAGGAGCGCGACCGCCAGCGCCAGCCCCACGCGGCGCCACCGGCCCCACGTCACCGCGATCTGACCGGCCAGCGCCAACCCCATCACCGCCAGCAAGTAGACGGCGTCGTAGACGGCGCTCAGTTCGAACGTGGACTCCAGGTGATTATAAAAGCCGCTGCCTATGCGGCCCGACAAGTAATAGGACGTATCCCCCGCGTATGAGCTGCGCAGGAGGGGAACGTAGAACAACCCCAACAGCGCGAGACCGACCAGGGCAGCGATCACGATCGGGACCAAGGCCCGCCAGCCCGTTTGGCGGTCGCGCCACAGCCGGGCGGCCACGAGCAGCAGGCCAGCAGGCAGCGCCAGCATGGCGTCGTAATGAGCCAGCATACCGCAGGCGAAGAAAGCCGCGCCGGCGATGACCAGGCCGCCGCGCCCGCGCTCCCGATAGGCAAACAGGCACAACAAGCCCAGCGTGCCAAGAGCGAACACTAGGCTCTGGTACTGCACGATGCGCCCAAAACCGACGAAAAATCCCTCGATGGCCAGCAAGCACGCCGCGATGCCTCCTGCGTGCGGGCGGCCCAGGCGGCGACCGCACAGGAACACGGCGGCCACACCCAGCACCCCCGCCCAGGCAAAGGGCAGGCGCGCCATCCACTCGCCCGTCATCCCGGTCAAGCGCCAACCCGCCATCACCACCGCGAGCTCCGCCGGGCCTTTTTTGTGCTGGAAGACAGCGGCCTCATCCCCCTCCAGGGCCTGGGCAGCGCGCACCAGCACGGCGGCCTCGTCCCCCTGAAACTCGGCATACCCCAGATTGACCACGCGCAGCGCAGCGGCGATGAGAACCGCGACCAAGAGCCACGCCCAACCGCCGCGCCACAGGGTTTGCTGACTGCAAAAGGCCGCCCTGAGGCCCATCCACCTGCGCGGCTCGGCATCCACAGGGCGCTCCCTCAACCCGGGCACCAGGCGCCTCAGCGCCGATAGAGCCAGCGGCGAGCCGATCCCCGCCATCATCGCAATCAAAAGGCCACCGCGGCTAACCGGTCCGGGGAGGTCCGTGACCAACAGCGTAACGACGGGGGACACGGCAAAGCTGAGGCCCAAACCCACGGCTACCCGCTCGATGCGATCGAGTGCGCTCTGTGGGATGAGGGACGTCCAAGCCAAGCCCGGCAGCACCCACAGCAGGACGAACGCCGCGCCAAAGCGCACGAGCGGAAGGGGCACCGCTAGAATCACAGCCCCTAGAATCGCCGCCGCTGCAAGCAAACCAATCCGTCGACCTAGACCTTTCATCAAAAACTCCAACCGGCGGGGCATTGTATCATCTGCGCCAGGCGCTGTCAACTGCTACGATGACTGTTTGACACCCCGAACGCCTATCGTATAATCTGCAACGTGGCGACGATCATTACACCCAATCGCAAGAGAGCCATCCACTGGCTCGCCACGGCGGCCATCCTCCTGACCCTCGCCGCCCTGGCGCTCTGGGCGGCGGCGCTGGCCCGAGAGGGCAACGTGGAGGGCATCTTCCCCTGGCAGCTGCCCAAGCTGCGCGGGTTGCTCGCCATCAGCGGCGCCTGGCTCGCCCTCGCGGGCATCGGCCTGCTGGCCGGCTACTTTCTCGGGTATCGATTGAGCAACACCGGCAGCCAGCCCTCTCCACGCAAGCGCTATCCGGCCCTCATCTTGCTGGCCCTGCTGATCCTTGCCCACGTCGCAGCCTACGGGTGGCTCGCCATCCAGCGCCACGAGCGCTTCAACTCCACCGGCTTTGACCTGGCGATCAAGGAGCAGGTCGTCTGGAACACGCTGCACGGGCGCTTTTTCGCCAGCTCGCCCGAGGTGGAGAACGCATTCGCCGATCACTTTCAGCCGGTGATGCTGGCGCTCATCCCGCTTTACGTTTTGTTCCCTTCCCCCAAGCTGCTGCTGTGGGTGCAGGTCGTCGGGCTGGCGGCGGGCGCTATCCCGCTATATCGGCTCGCGCAACGCCGCCTGAACAGCCCGTGGCCTGCGCTGGCCGTGGCGGCGGCCTACCTGCTCTATCCGGCCATCGGCTTCACCGAGCGCTTTGATTTTCACCCCGAGGCCCTGGCCATCCCGGCCTTTATCGCCGCCTTCGAGGCGCTCGACAGCGACGATCTAGAGATCGCTTCGCTGTGGCTGCTCGTGCCCCTGCTGAGCAAGGAGAACCTCGGCTTCAGCGTGGCCGCCTTTGGCCTCTACACCGCCCTGCGAGAACGCACTCCCCGGCGCGTGCGCTTCGGCCTCGTTTGGGCCGGCGTGGGGCTGATCGTATCGAGCGCCACGATGTTCTGGCTGATCCCCTCCTTGCGCCAGGGCCCCTCCGACACGCTGGAGCGGTACGGCTGGCTGGGAGAGAGCCCCGGCCAGATGGCGTGGACGCTGATCTCCCAACCGGGCGCAGTCTGCCGGACCCTGGCCGAGCCCAACCGAGCACTCTACCTGTTACAACTCTTGCTCCCCGTCGGCTTCCTGGCGCTGTTGGGCCTGCCCGAGCTCCTGCTGGCCGCGCCCGGACTGGCGATCAACATCCTGGCCCAACATCACTGCCAGGCCGAGATCTATTGCCAGTACACGGTGCCCATCATCCCCTTCGTCTTTATCGCCGCAGTGCTCGGCCTGCACAGGCTCAAAGAGTGGCTGGGCCAGCGCTGGCTCTCGCACGCCATCGGGCTGGCCGTCATCCCTCTGGCCGTGCTGGCGCTGGCGATCGACAACCCCTTCACCGAGGGCCAGGAGCTTCCACCGCCGCTCGCCGAACTGCCCAACGCCGAGGCGGTCCATCGGGCCCTCGCCACCGTTCCGCCCGATGCCTCCGTGGTCACCACCAACGCCTACGCCCCCCACCTGGCCCGGCGGGAGGGTTTGTACATCATCGGCATCCCCGCCCAGCGCGAGCCGCCGCCCGATCCCGACGTCGTATTCATCAACCTGTACGACCAGCGCTTTATGATCTGCGAGCAGTATCGGGAGTATTTCTCCCAACTCGACATCGACCGCTACGGCGTCGTCTTCCGCGATTGGGGGCTCGTCGTCGTGCAGCGCGATGGCGGGTCCAACGAGGCGTTCCGCGATTTCGTGCTCAACTGGACCGATTGCGCTGGTTAGGAGGGTCGGCTCCGCCGACCCAAAGCAGTTTTGACCTGCGGTCAAAACTGCCCTCAGAGCGGCATTTGACTATTGTAGATGCCCAAGCCTATTCGCCAGCTGGCACCAGGACGTGATCGGCAAGGGCTTCCCCTGCACCGTCCAACACATGCCAGCGCATCTCCTCCCCCGGCTTTGGATCGTATAACCCCAGCCTCACTCCATAAGGCCCGGCAGGCGCGTCCGGCGGAAGCGTGAAGCGATGGACCTGGAGGAAATAGTCGCCGGGCCGGAGCGTGAGCGGGTCTACCCACAGGCCGTCGTCCCCGGTCACCTGCGCGCCATCGGCGGCCAGGAGATGGGCAAAGACCTTCAGCCGCGGCCCGGAGTAGACGCCCGGTGGGGGCGGGTTGGCCACGATAGGGCTAGGCGGCAGGTCGAGCGGCTCGGCGACGCGCCAGACGGTCAGCAGCTCGAGCTCGTCCACCCAACGAGCCTCGACCAGCTCCAGGCCATTGGCAAAGCGCGTCGGAGTAGCGACTAGAGACTGGAGATCAGAGATCGGCGGGAGCGTGTAGCGCGTGAGGTCAGGCGAGATAGCCTCCGGCGATTCCAAAAAATCGTCGGTGGTCGAATCCGCAGGCGGCCAAGACGCCAACAATACAGTCGCCGGCGCATCGCCCGCGCTCCAGACCAGCACCCGTCCCGGATCGAACAGGCGCACGTCGACGTCGTCACGCCGCGTGTCCACATCCAGCGCCAACCGATCCCAGGGCCCGAGCAGCGTGCTGGACATTGCGACGTCTGCGATCTCGGGATGGGCGTCCAGGTAGCGCGAGGCCTCGCGGTAATCGGCGCGATAAAGCACCCGCACCAGCTCCTGCCGTGGCCAGACGACGAAATAGTCGTAGAGGTCACGGATGGCATTACTAAACAGAAAAATCGCAAATATAAAATAGCAAATGGCAAACAGCGAATGAGCGAATGCCGGCCTTCGGCCGGGGCGAATGAGCGACTTGCCACTTGCATACTTGCCACTTGCATACTTGCCACTTGCATACTTGCAAGCCTCGACCAGCGACAAAACCGGTAGGATGTATACGACGGGCTGGGCCAGGATGGAGTGGCTCAGGCTGGCGGGCGGGACGCTGATGAAAGTGGGGGCCAGCCCAAATCCCAGCCACAGGAGCAGAAAAAAGCAGCGCGGCTGTCGCCAACGGAACAGGCAGATCGCGACGCCCGCCCACAGCAGCGCGCCGCCGAGAAGGTTGAACACCGGCCGGTCGGCGACGTTGTACAGCCACTCCGGGTCGCCGGCGGCGTGGAACATCCCCAGCGTCGTCCAAACGTTCTCCAGCAGCGGGCGGAGATTGCCGGTTTGCAGCTCGCGCAGCGGCACGGCCAGCTCGGCCAGGCGCGCGTCGGCCCCCACGCCCTGCGCGGCCGCCTCGCTGCGCCCGCGCGCGATGGCGAGCCACATCGGCGCCGTCAGCACCGCCGCCAGGAGCGAGGTCGCCAGCAGAGGCCGCCACCAGCGGCGGAATCGCTCCCGGTGGCAGAGAGCCAGGTACAGGCCAAAGACCAGCAGCACGGCAGGAATCAAGCGGCTGGCCGTGTAGGTGTAGAGCGCGGCGGCGAGAGCCACGCCGCTCGCCACCATCCGCGCGCGGGCCTTGGCAGGCGAAGAGCGCTCCGCAGGCCACAGAAAGTAGAAAACGGCCAGCGCCAGGGGCACAAGCATCTGGTGGCGCACGCCAAAGCGGCTGTACATCAGCGGCCAAAAACCCACAGCCATGAGAATCGCCGCCGACAGCGCGACCTTTCGCCCGAACAACCTCCGGCTCAGTCGATAGGTCAGAGGGACGGCCAGAGTCCCCGAGACGATGGGCAGCAGGTGATTGGTGAGGGCATTGACGCCCCACAGCGCGAGCGCCCCGGCGCGGAGCGTGTGGTAGAGCGGCTCGTGGCCGGAGGCCCCCGTGAAGTAGAACGTCGGGCGCCCGGCCAGCACCTCCCCGGAGAGGGCGTATACCTCGATCAGCTCGTCGTCACGCCAGCCAGGAGGGATGGCTTCCAGGCAGCAGAGGCGCAAGCCCCAGGTAAGCAGGAGTATGCCGACGATCAGCCAATTTGCGATTCGCGATTTGCGATTTGCGATTTGCAATTTACTCATTCGCCCGAAACCCTCACCGGACCCAAGAACACACGGTCGTCCACCACCGTGCCGCCGACGACGGGCAGACGTGTCTCCGCGTGGCGGTTGTAGATGCCCACCGCCAAGTCGTAGGGGCCAGGCGGCACACCGTCGTCCAGCCGAACCCGGTGTATCTGCGCGAAGGCGTCGCCCGCGCGCCAATCCCAGGCAGGCGCGTCCAGCCGGTCGTCCTGGCCGACGATCTCGCCCTCCGCATCGAGCGCATGCACAAAAAGTGCAGCGGCGCGCCCGTAATGCCGGGGTTCCACCGGCTCCAGCGCGCCCGGATCGCGTATGCGCCAGAAGGTGACCAGCGTGATCGTCCCTCCCGGCGCGGCCTCCGGCGTCAGCAGGTCGTAGGCGACGAGTTCCACCCCGCCGCCAAAGCTCACCGGCAGCCCGCGCGCCTCCCCTCCGACGCTCACCACTTGCGCTGTCTCTGGCAACGCATGCGCAAATGCGCTCTGCGGCCTCCACGCAAAGACGTCGAAAGTGGGATCGACGTCCTCGGGGTGCAGTTCCACGCGCTCGACGAGCTGCAAATCCAGCCGCTCGGCAAAGTACGGATCGAGAGGCGTGTTGGGCGGCAGCACGAACAGACCGCGCTCCACACCGGGAAAGACAAGCGCCCAGCGAGCGTCGAACCAGCGCACGCGCACGTCGTCCCGGTGCAGGCGCATATCGGCGATGAACGGATCGAGGGGCACGTCGGGGAAGGGGGACGAAAGCGCCACGTCGCCGCTATAGTCCCCATCCTCCAGGTAGTCGGCGATAGAGACCAAGTTGTGAAAGTAGGCCGCCCGCACCTCGGGCGACTGCCCCCAGCGGACAAAATAATCGTAGCCGGTGAGCGCGGCGACGACGGCCAGCCAGACCAGGCAAGCCGCGGCAAAGACCCTCCGCCATCGCGGGCCGAAACGCCGGGCCACAAAACGTCCCACCTCGACGGCGCACAGAGCCGGCAGTACCAGGATCGGCGTCTCGGCCGCCTTGCTGTGCAGCGTGCTCGTCCACTCCCCCAGCAGCAGCGAAGGCAGGATGCCCAGGACCATCCACATCAGCACGAACGCGTAGGCGGGTCTCCGCCAGCGCCAGAGGCACAGCAGGATGCCGCCGTAGAAGAACACGCTGACGACCGGATCAAAGATCGGCCTGTGGGGCAGGTTGTAGGTGACGAAACTATCGCCGCTGAAGCTGAACGTCCCCAACGTGCTGACGACGTTGTTCAGCAGCGGCCAAAAGTTGCCCCGAGCCGCCTCACGTATCGGGTCCGATAGCGTGTTCGTACGCCCCCACGAGGATGGATCGAGCACGTGCGGCGCGACCAGCAGCCCGGCGACGATCAACGAACCGGCGAGCCACGCACCGTGGCGGCGGAAGCGCGCGCGGTCGGCGAAAAACAGGTAGACGAAGAACAGCGCGAAAGCCATCGCCGCCGCGCCCGCGGCCTCGTAGGCGTAGAACGACCCGGTCAGCATCAGGGCGAACAGCGTCCAGGCCCACCAGCGCCGCTTGCCCCCTCCATCCTCCATCGCCAGCCACAGGAAGTACACCGCCCCGCTGAACAGCGCCGGAGACGGCGGCGAGTTGAGGGCAAAGCGGCTGTCGAAAACCGTCCAAAAAGTCACGGCCATCACCGCCGCGCCGCCCAAGCCCGCCGCGCCGCCAAATGCCCGCCGCGCCCACAGGTACGTGAAAACCAGCAGCACCATTCCCCAGAACGCCGCGTGAAAGCGCAGCGCCAGATCGTTCGCGCCAAAGAGCGTCATAAAGGGCGCCGCCGAGACCTGGGTGAACGGCTTGTAGGCGTAGCCGTAGGGCGTCTCAATCTGCGAGGGCCGACCAGTGCGATACACCACCTCGACAAAGTACCCCGTGTCCGCCTCGTCGTGCGTCACGCCGGGCGGGATCTCGTCCAGGCGATACAGGCGCAGGAAAGCGGCCACAAGAAGGATGATGACCAGTAGACCATTCGTGACTTGAGGTTTGAGACTAGAGATTGGAGATTTGGTCACTTCACAATTTCCAAAGACTGCAAAATCACGCGATCTTCCACAACGTTGCCATCCGCCAAGACAGGCAGACGGAGGCCATCGGAACGACGATATATGCCGACCTCGAGCGCGACCGGACCTGCGCCGAGATCGGGTTGCAGCTCGAAGCGGTGAATCTGCGCCACCACGTCACCCGCCTGCCAGTCCCAGGCAGGCGCGTCGAGCCGGTCCTCCTGTCCGACGACGTTCCCCGCCCCGTCCAACGCGTGGGTGAACACCACCCAGTCCTCCTCCGCATTTGATAGGTTCCGGGGCCGCAGCGGCTCCGGGGCGACGACGCGCCACAGCGTGACCAGTTCGACCGTCCCACCCGGCGCGACCTCTGGCGTGCGCAGATCGTAGCCGATGAAGCGCACGGGAGCCTGCCCTGAGCCCGGCGAAGGGCCAAAGTCCGCCGGCTCTCCACGTACTCTCCCCTGCAGCGCTGCCGCCATCACTTGCGGCTCCCACTCGTAGACGTCGAAATATGGGTCCGCGTCGTCCTCCCGCAGCGCCACGCGCTCCCGCACGCTGAGGCCAGGAAGACCCACAAAGTAAGGATCGAGGGGCGCGCCGGCAAGCGCGATCAGCACGGCGCTCGCTTCCGGCGGCAACACGATAGCCCGCCGGGCGTCGAACCAGCGCAGCGACAGACCTTGCCGTGAGCTTGCCGAACGGTCACCCCGCCGCGAGAGCATGTCAAAAACATAAGGATCGTGCGGCGCGTGTGGGAGGTAGGTGGAAATCCCCACGCCCTCGCCCATCGGGGCTGCGTCCAGATAATCGGCGATCTCGACGAGCGGATGCATGTAGGCCGCCCGCACGTCGGGCGACTGGCCCCAGGTGACAAAATAAGCGTGGGCCGAGATCGCGCCGCTGGCAACGGTCAGCGCGACGAATCCCAGCCCGGCGACCAAGGCGGCCTTGTGTCCCCAACGTGTCGCTATCCACCTCACGACTGTCACCACGGCCAGTGCCGGGAAGAGATAGGCCACCGGCAGCGCGGCGATGCTGCGGGTGAAGCTGGCGGTCGCCCCCGTGATCAGCGAGGGAGCGACGCCGACGACGAACCACAGCAACGCAAAGGCGTAGGCCGGCCGCCGCCAGCGAACCAGGCACAGCACCACCCCGGCCAGGAAAAGCACGCCGGTCAGCAGGTCGAACGTCGGGCGGCCGGGGACGTTGTAGGCCAGGAACCGATCGCCCGCACCGGGGATAAAGAACCCCGCCACACAGCTCCACGCCCGGCCGAGCACCACGGACACATCTCCGCTCGTGAGCGCCTGCAACGGCTCGTCCAGCATCGCCAGCCGCTGCTCCGCCTCCGGGTGCGCCTGCAGGTAGACGAAGAGCGGCGCGGCCAGAAGCAGCCCGACCAATACGGCGAACAGCGTGGGCAGCCACGCACGCCGGAACGTCGCCCGGTGCGTGATTGCCAGGTAGGCCAGGAAACCGGGGAAAACGACCCACGTGACACGCGCCGGTAGGTACGTCCACAGCGTCGCCCCGACGAACAGCGCGCACAACGCCGCCCCGTAAGGGCGAGGCACGGCCAGCCGCGCCTCGCCCCAACCCCGCCAATAGAAATACACCGCAAACGCGAACAACACCGGCAGCAGCCCAGAGCGCAGCGCCTGCCGGCTCACCGCCAGCGACCAGAACGAGACGGCCTGAAGCGCCGTCGTCGCCAGCGCCGTGGGCCGGTCGAAGGCCTCTCGCACCCAGAGAAACGTCGCCAGTAGAGTGAGCAGCCCTAGCGGCACAGGAGAGAACCGCAGCACGCCGCCGGTAGGGCCAAACAGCGCCATCAGCCCGGCGACCAGGTAATCGTACAGGGGCTCGCGGCCATACCCCACCGTTTGGTAGATGGGCCGGGCACCATTCAGTATCGCGACAGCATCGTGACCGTGTCCGGCCTCGTCGTGGGTGAAACCCGGCGGCACGCCATCCAGTTGCCACAGCCGCAGCGCCGCAGACAGGCATAGGATCAGGGCAAGCAGCCCCCATTCCCATCTGGCACAACGGGCATATCGCGCTCTGGGGTTTGGGCTTTGGGACTCGGCCATTCCGCAAGGTCTCTCAGGGGAGCGCGTCAATCATACCCCAACCTAACACAGTTGGCAAGTAGGCTGGCGTTTACCCACATATAGAAAATACTCTCGCTGTATGCCGTGACAAGCATCCTGAGCCTGTCGAAGGATGCAGGGCGCAAGAATGCGCCTTGGCACAAGCCGCCCCCTTCGACGAGGCCCCTCAGGGTGCTTACGAGCTTGAATTGTGGATAATCACCAACAAGTAGGGCTTGACGCCAGGTTGTGTTATAATGGGCGCATCGATCACATCGATTGGAGGCCCTAATGCGATCCCGAACAGTTCTTTCCATCCTTTTGTTCCTGGCCCTAACGGGTTGCAAAGGTTTAGCGCCGACTGCAAAACCCACAGCAGTGCCCCCAACGCCAACTCCCATCTCGCCCACGGCGGTGCTCATACCAACCCCCGAACCACAGCCGACGACCACCACCCTGACGCTGTGGCTGCCCGAAGAGCTGAACCCCTACAGCGACGCCCCTGGGGCGGAAATCCTCCTGCAGCAGTTGGCCGAGTTCAACCAAAGCCACGATGACCTGCAGGTGGAAGTGTTTGTGAAAAATATCCACGGGCGAGGCGGGATGATCGACTACCTGCGCACAGCACGGGACGCAGCCCCGTCCATCCTGCCCGATCTGATCGTGGTGGGCGCAGACGACATGGCGACTATGGCCACCTCAAACTACATCCAGCCACTCGATGCTCTCCTCCCCACGTCCCAAGCTGCCGATCGCTTCCCTTTCGCCGTCGAGATGGGCACGGTGAAAAGCCAAGAGGGAGATGGGACCGTCACGGTGGGCTTTGTCATCGGCGCCGATATGCAGCACTTGATCTATCGCAAAACCCCGTCGAGCTCCCCTCCCATCTCCTGGACACAGGTCATCACCCCTCCCGTGTCCTTCATCTTCCCCGCCGGCGGGCGTGATCTGCAGGTCAACGATACGACGCTGATTCAATACATGGCCGCTGGCGGCAAGGTGACCGACCCGGAAGGCAATCCCTTTTTGGATGAGCGAACCTTGCTCAAAGTCCTAACTTTCTACGATGACTGCGTCAGCACCGGCGCAATTTCACCGACGGTAGTGCTAAACATCACAAGCGCGGAACTATCCTGGGAGCGATTCGACGCCGGAGAAGGCGACATGGCCGTAGTGCAAGCCAGTCTCTACTGGCGAGAGGTTCTTGCCAGTGCAACGGACGAGCCCTACATCGCCGCATCGGTGCCCACTCGCGACGGATTTCCCTTCACCATCGCCCGAGAGGCCTGGGCGATAGCGATGGTCACCGACGACCCCGACCGGCAGGCCCTGGCGATGACACTGTTCGCCTGGCTCACCGCCCCCGACAATACCGCGGAGTGGACACAGGCGGTGGGCTATCTGCCGGGCACCCGCAGCGCGCTCCGGATGTGGGATATATCGGAAGCGCAACAGGCTGCGCTACGCGACTTGTTGGACGCCGCCGTCCCCGCACCCTCGCAGGACGTGATGGCAAAAGTCGGGCCGGCCATGCAGGTGGCAGTGGAAAATGTGCTGACGGGCGAGGCCTCTCCCCAGGAAGCCGCGCGAGCCGCCGCCCAGAGCCTGGAGTGAAGGTCCATAGGGACGGGCCCTTGAAGGCTTGTCCCCATAGACCAAGTGCGATGCGCTCCAACCAAAGGTTGCACCACACCGCACCAAAATGCCCCTGGTGCGATTTGAACGCACGACCTTGAACTTAGGAGGTTCCTGCTCTATCCTACTGAGCTACAGGGGCTTGTTCTGCGCCGATTATAACACGCCATTTCCCGTGCGACAAGGGGTGCGTTTCACCGAGTGCGCTTCAGTTCTGAAGTGAGAATACTGTCACTTGCCCAACTTGCTGCTGCCTAGGGTGTGTTTGTACTTTAAGGTTCTTGAAGCGAAATGCCAACATCACCTAGCCACCCATTTTGGAGGCTGAAGCGCGCCTAGGGAGAACCGATGACCACGGCCACCATACAAGGCGAACAGTTCTTCATCAACGGGGAACCCACCTACCAGGATCGCACCTTCAGCGAAAGCAAGATCGAAGGCCCGCTGCTGAACAGCGCGCAGGACGAGCGCCTGGCCGACGAAACCACACGACGAAAACTCACCCGAGCAGCCGCTCAACCCTCTTCTGCAACTCTTCCGCCTCTCGCACCATCTCCGCTTCATCAGGGCGCAGCCGCGCCTGCATGCGCTTGAAGGCCATCTCTGCGCACAACTGATAGAGCTGCCGCGCCCGCCGCCAACCGCCGATTCCACCACGCCGCAGCGCCTGCCACTGCGCGCGCGTTCTCGCCCCCGGCGTGACCATCACCTGATACACCTCTTGCGGCAAATCCTTCAACTCCGCCCGCAGACACCGCTGCTGCCGCTTCAGCGATCCCACGCCCACCGCTACGATCAGGACCACGCCGACCAACGTCGAGGCGACCGTGATCGCGTTCAAGCCCAGCAGGTTGTACGCCAGCACGCTGTGCAGCGCGTGGACTGCCACAGTCAGCACAAATCCCCCCACGGAAAATGCCCAACGCTGCCATCGCTTCTGTGCCAGCCGGCCCAACCCCAGTCCCGCGCCAAAGATCGCCGAGTAGAAAGCACTGTCCAGCCCATAGACGACTCCCTCGATGATGGCCGTCCCGCTCAACCCGGGGAAGCCCCAAAGCAAAAAGCTGCCGACGTAGCTGAGTAGGTTGCCCGTCATCGCAAAGCCAAAGCCCGCCAGCGCCCCGTAAATCAGTCCATCGAGGACGTTGTCGAACTCGCGCCGGTAGCGCCAGGCGATAAAGAGCACCACCAACCCCTTTAGCGCCTCCTGCAGCAGTGGAGCGATCAATCCAAGCCGCACCGCCTCCAGTGCCTTGGGGCCGATCAGGTCGGGCGGCAAGCTGAAGAACAGCTCCACTGCCAGCGCCATCAACACCGCCGGGATAGCGCCCCACAGGAAAGCCGTTGCCAGCAACCGCTTTGGCTCCTTCTCGTACCGGTCAACCCAGTAGAGCACGCCGATGTAGATGAACGATGGCACCACCGCCGCGGATACCGCCAAAATCACTCCGGTCACCACCTGGTGTGCGGGCAGGATGCCGCCGATCCAAACCAGGTCGGGCGCGTCCCACGTCGCCTCGACCACCTCCGTCTCCGATGGCTTCAGAGGTGGGCCAGAGCCCGGGATTGTCAGGCTCGCCTCGCCGCCTTCCACGAACTCGAGCACCGCCTGGCCCGATCCTGCAAAGCGCACGTCGGCAAAGCGCATCTCGACCACGTAGCCCTTGCCGGCCTCGGGCCAGCGGGCGACGACGTCGCAGCGTGTGCCAGCGGGCGCGACGATCTTTGCTCTGGCTCCCGTCACAGGTGGGTCGGCGTGCAGGATCGCTACGTTGCCCAGCAACTCTGCTTCTGGAAGCGCGCTGCCGCTCGCGTCGGTCAAGCGGATCCCTATCTCCTCGCTGGCGGCGCCGACCACCTCCACCCGCAGCCGGTTGGCGTACCACGCGTCGGTATCCAGCGGCTGAGCCATCCCCCAGGTGTAGGGCGACTCCCATTGCTCGCCCTTATCCGCCGGCCCCAGCGGCCCACCGAAATCACCCTGGGCTGCCAGCTCGCCCCAGTGGCCGCGGAAAGGCAACCACTCCGCCCCGGGCCAAGACACTGCATCCGCCGCCACATCCGCCCGCCCGGGGATCAGGATCACTTCGGGAATCACGCGTCCGGCAGAACCGGTGCGGTCCATGATCTCGATCCGCGTGGTGCCGACGTCTTTGCCATTGGGATAGACCTCACCCCCGGCAAAGTAGTTGGCGTGGGAGCCCAGCGCGACGTAGGCCACCGGGTGGGTAGATTCCTCCACCGGCGTCTGCGCCCAGGCCCGTCGCGTGCCGCCGTGATGCTGGCTGAGCACCACCCACCCCGGCTCGCCCGCATCGGTCAGGATCACCTGCGCCATCTCCCAATCGCCCTCGTGCTTGTTGAACCAGTCGTTGTAAAAGTAGAACGCCCAGTACTGGATGGTCACATACCCGGGGACCTCGTCCCGCACCACGTGGGCGTAGACAGCCACGGGCGGCCCGCCCGCCTCAGGGCTCAGCACCGCCTCGTAGTAAAGACGGTGGGCGGAATAGTTAGTATAGGCCGAGCTGCCGTCATCGCCATACCACACATCGAGAAACTGCCCCTCGTCGCTATCGAGAGCGAGCAGGTCAGGTACAGACAGGCTAAGGAGGACATTGGCGTCAAACCACAGTCGCTGGCTCTGTCGCAGCCGGGCCTGCTCGACGATCACCCCCACCGGCTGAGGGCGAAAGATCTCATCGGGGTGAAAGTAGAAAACGGGGGCATAGCGCTGGGCCAGTTCGAGGTCATCCTCAGATGAAGGTGAACTGGCGAGGGCGGGGACGACACAGATCAGAACCACCGTTGTTATCAGAATCCAAACGATCAGCCATCGCTCTCTCATCGCCGCACCTCCCGAATAACACACTTTGCAAAATTGTACGCCATTTGACCTTTCCAGGCAAGAATGGTAAACTAGATTGCACTAGGGCGAAGTTGGCTTTGACTGTGCGCGTGGACCGTCCAGGCTTGCGGAGGCCGGATGGCCTTTTTCGTTACAGCAGCCCTTCCGCCATGTCGAAGAGGGCTCTAGAGCCCGTTCAGGCAGCGATACGCTGCATCAGGAGGAAGAGAAAAGAATGGCTAAGAAACTTTACGTCGGTAACCTAAGTTACTCGACAACTGAGAGCGCCCTGTCCGAGCTCTTTGGAGAAATCGGAGAAGTCGCTTCGGTGAACCTCATCACAGATCGAATGTCTGGTCGATCCAAGGGCTTTGCCTTCGTCGAGATGGCAGAGGAGAGCGCCGCTCAACAGGCCATCGCCGAAATCAACGGCAAGGAATTGGACGGGCGTGAAATCAAGGTGGCAGAGGCACGCCCGCGCCGAGAGCGCCGCGATAGCTGGGATGGTGGCGGCGGTGGCGGTGGCGGTGGCGGCGGCGGACGCCGCGGACGCTATTAGATATCTCAGTCACGCCAACTGACCGCATGGCTCCTCCGCAGGCCGTGCGGTCTTTTTCTCCTAAAATCGTAACTACTCAGCCTTGCTTCGCAGTTGCCTTTTGCGACAAAAAGAGGAGGAAGGCGGGGGGTTCGAGGGCGGCGAAGCCGCCCTCGAACCCCCCGCCTCTCCCTTTTTTGAGCGAGGGCCACTGTTCGGGCGAACAGCCTGAGTAGATACCTAAAATCCAAGCCCTCCTGTGGCCAGACCGACAGGGAGGCTTACATTACCTCTCAGCGCTACGCGCCACTTTCCATCATGAAAGGAATCATAATAAACACCCACGCCGCTACCACCGCCAACCATATGACGAAAAAGGCAAGCGCCATCAACAAGAACACGCCGCCAGAGCCAAGGCCGATCCAGGATAGCAGGCGCGTTCTCTCTGGATCGACCGCCTTACGCGCCGTCGCCAGACCCACGATGCCCAGAGCCAGCGGAATCACGGGCATACAGTAGATCATGTAGCCCATCGACGCACACGTAAGCAGCGTCAACAATCCCGTAGCCAGTGCAATCAGCGCGGTGATGTCAAAAGCATTCCCGCGATAGACCCGCCGCTGGGTGCTCTCATCCATCCGACCTTGTTCTAGCCGTGTGGTCTCTCGCTCATCCATTTACGTTCCCTCCTCCCAAGACGACAGGTACTTTTCCTGTTCCGAAGTCAACGTGTCGATCTCTACGCCCATCGACTGCAGCTTGATGCGCGCGATCTCCTGGTCGATGTCCTCCGGCACCGCGTAGACGGTGTTTTCCAGCTCGTCGGCGTGGTTCAGCATGTACTCGGCGCTGAGCGCCTGGTTGGCGAAGGACATGTCCATCACCGCGCTGGGGTGGCCCTCGGCGGCGGCCAGGTTGACCAGGCGACCCTCTGCCAGCAGGTGGATCAGCCGCCCATCGAGCAGGGTGTACTCATCCACGGAGGGACGAACGCGGCGCGGCGGCCGCCCAGATAACTTTTCCAACGCCGGGATGTTGATCTCGACGTTAAAGTGGCCCGAGTTGCAGACGATGGCCCCGTCCTTCATCCTCTCGAAGTGATGCTTGTCGATCACGTTGATGTCGCCGGTGGAGGTGACGAAAATATCTCCCTGCGGCGCGGCCTCCGCCATCGGCATGACGCGGAAGCCATCCATCACCGCCTCCAACGCCCGCAGCGGGTCCACCTCGGTGACGATGACGTTAGCGCCCAGCCCCTTGGCCCGCATCGCGATGCCCCGGCTGCACCAGCCGTAACCGCCCACGACGACCGTCTTGCCGGCGATGAGTACGTTGGTAGCGCGGATGATGCCATCCATCGTCGATTGGCCGGTGCCGTAGCGGTTATCGAAAAAGTGCTTGGTCAGCGCGTCGTTGACGGCGACGATGGGATAGCGCAGCACGCCATCTTTGGCCATCGCCTTCAAGCGGATGACGCCCGTGGTCGTCTCCTCCGTACCGCCGATGACGCCGTCGATCAGCTCGGTGCGCTCCTTGTGCAGCGTGCTCACCAGGTCCGCGCCGTCGTCCATCGTGAGCTGCGGCCTGTGGTCGAGCGCGGCGTGCAGGTGCTTGTAGTAGGTCTCGTTATTCTCGCCCTTGACAGCATAGGTGGGAATCTCGTAGTAGGAGACCAGCGCCGCCGCCACGTCATCCTGCGTGGAGAGGGGGTTGGAGGCGGTGAGCACTACCTCCGCGCCGCCCGCCTGGAGCGTGCGGGCCAGGTTGGCCGTCTCGGTGGTGATGTGCAGGCAGCCGGAGAGGCGCACGCCCTTGAGCGGCTTTTCCTCGGCAAAGCGCTCGCGGATCAGGCGCAGGACGGGCATCTCCCGCTCGGCCCACTCGATGCGCAGCCGGCCCGCCGGGGCCAGGTCGACGTCTTTGACATCATATTCTTTGGTCATAATTCACTCCTATATTTTCGATCTCGTTGGGGCGGCGCATTCCCAGTACGTGGTTGCGTCGCGCAACGTGAACCGTGACGGTCATCCTGAGCCTGTCGAAGGATGGCTGTTCGACAAAACCCGCGCCCTTCGACAAGCTCAGGATGCTTGGTCAAAGTCTCGTTCTAGCATCAGGAATACGTCGCCCGTACGCAAGCCATCCCCTCGAAGAAGGGACAGCAGCGCTCAAAACCAAGCCGCTCGTAGATGCGGATGGCCGTCTCGTTCTTCTGATTGACGTTGAGCACGATAGCGTGCATGCCTCGGGACCAAAGCTCGGTCACGACGGCGCCGGTGGCTGCTGTGGCGTAGCCACGCCCTCGAAAGTCCGGATGGGTAAAGACGTTGCCCACCGCCGCCACGCCATAGGTCGGGCTGATCAGGTGGGTGCCCGCAGCCGCTACCAACCGACCGTCCTCGAAAACGCCGTGAAAAGCGCCTCCCGGCACCTGCTTGGGGTCGAAGGCATTTCCCTCACCGTGAGCGTACAGCGCCCCAAGCTGTTCCGCGTGATCGAGCGCGAGCGGAACGCCATCATCTCCCACAGGCCGGAAGCTTTCAGGTCGCAGCGCCATGCGCCACATCGGGATCGGCTCCCAGTTGTAAAAATCCTGCATCATCCCCAGGTGCTCCCGGCGGCAGGTGAAATAAGCCTGCTCGATAGTCAGTGCATCTTCAAAGACCGCCCGCAGGCCATCGGTTTCCCCCATCAGGAACACGCTCGGAAATCCCAGGCCGCTGTAATGCAGCGCCACGGCCCGCAACCGGCCATCCTGCTCCGCGCCGAACCACGTGCAGTGGATGAACAACCCGGGCTCCAGGTCACCGATGGCGTAAGCGGCGTAGAGAGAATCGGTCTCCAGGTAGGCCAGGATTTGGGGCTTGTCGGTGAGTTCAATGACTTTCATCGCGCTGTTTGGTGGCATTACCAGAGACGCCCGCCGGAATCGGTTGCCGACTGAATTTCTGAAAATAGGACAGACATACCCGCGGCCATTCGCTGGCATCGGAAACCTGCGTCGAGAGCTTGGTCAGCACCTCCTCGTAGCGCTGGGAATCGATAGCGGGTTTCAACCCCACCCAGGTTTCCAGCATGCGGCTGACGGCCGCCACGCCGCGGCCATAAAGCCAGGCAAGTTCGTCCCACAGCGCCCGCCCCGAACGCATCCCGTGATCCCACGGGATGTGATGGAACCACAGCAGGTATTCCTCGGGGCAGGTCGTGCGGTCGTCAAACAAATCGCACAGCGGCGGAAAATACTGCTCGACGGCGTTGCTGCCGCTGCGACTGCGATCATACCCCAATCCCGCGGCGTCGGCGCGGTGATAGTATTGGGGGTTCCAATCCTCGCGTCCCGCGTCATATTCAAGAGCCGGGCCATAATGGTGCCCCTCGCGCATGATGTGATGCAGACAAAGCGGCATCATGGTGTCCACGCACGCCTCCCACGAGCTCATCATCATGTCGCGGATGGTTGCCACAGTCCCATCGTCGTCGGTGAACGTGGCGCGAATCCACTCCTCGGCGATCTGCTCCGGGCTGAGAGTGTGATCCCAGGCCAGCCGGCCAAAGGCATACCAGTTGGCCTGCGCAAAGTGATGCCCGCTCCAATTGCGGTCGGAGCCGACGTTGGCCACGCCCGCGACGCCCGTCATAGGATAGCCGTGCAGACTGCCGTCGATGACCTTGGCCACCGTGGAGCCCGCGCCCCGAGCAAAGGTGTCCGCGTCGAGCACCTCCTTCCACATCGGCGCCAGGTAAACCAGGTGTATCCCCTGCCCCAGGTATTCCTGGGTGACCTGGAACTCGATCATCAGCGGCGTCTCGGGCATCGCGCCAAAGAGGGGATGGAAAGGCTCCCTGGGCTGAAAGTCCAGGGGACCGTTCTTGACCTGCACGAACACGTTGGGTTCGAACTTGCCATCCAGCGGCACGAACTCTTTGTACGCCCGTTTCACCCGGTCGGGATCGACGTGCGGGTCGTAGACAAAGGCGCGCCACATGACGATCCCCCCTTGAGGAGCCAGCGCCCGGGCCAGCATGTTCGCGCCATCCAGGTGGGTGCGGCCGTAGTCGAACGGGCCGGGCATACCCTCCGAGTTCGCCTTCACCAGGAACCCGCCAAAATCGGGGATGTGACGGTAAATCTCGTCCGCCTTCTCCTTCCACCACCGCTGGACGTCCGGATCGAGCGGGTCGGCGGTGTCCAGATTCCCAACGCCACCTCGTCTTCTGGATCGACCCGGGGTATCCGACGGCCCCAGGGGCGAGGCGAAATTGGCAGAGAGGTACACCGTGATGCCATAGGGCCGCAGGACATCTGCCAGGGCCGCCACCTTTTCCAGATAGTCGCTCCGCAGGATCATCGGGCTCGCGTTGACGTTGTTCAGCACGGCGCCGTTGATGCCAATCGAGGCGCAGGCCCGGGCATAATCCCGGTAGCGCGGGTCGAGCGTGTGGGGCAGTTCCTCCCACTTCCAGATGGATTTGCCGGCATACCCGCGCTCGACGGAGCCATCCAGGTTATCCCAGTGATCGAGCAGGCGCAGCTGGACCTTTGGCCGCTCGGCGACGTCGAGCCCGGCGAGCGGCTGCCGGGTCTGCAACAGTCGCAGCAGGTGAAAACTGCCGTACAGCACTCCCACCTCGCTCTTGGCGGCGATCACGACCGCCGGCTTGCCGTCCATCACAAATGAGCGGATCAGGTACCCCTCCGGCCCCTGCGCCCCGATCTGCTCGTCCCAACCGAGGGCGGCGATCTGGGATGACGTCTGCGGCGTTCCGGCGAGCAAGCCAGCTCCCCGCAGCCGGTCTCGGCTAACGTCTACCGGTCGATCCAGCAGTCCGGCCAGCCCGCGCTGCAATTCCGCACGGACCGCCGCCAGGGTGGGGGAATCGCCGGGGACGGCGATCTCTTGCAAGAGTGCTCGATACGCCTCAAGGCGCTCGGCGGATCGGACCGGGCGGTAGTCCAGCCACAGCTCGTACCCATCTCTGGGCAATCTAACTAGGGACGCTGTACCTCTCATGCTCTGCTCCTCATTCAGATAGCGAATCCAATCGTAACTGCTCAGGCTATTCGCCCGAGCAGTCTCCCTCCCTCGCTCGAAAAAGGGAGAGATGGGGGTTGGGAGAGCGGCTTCGCCGCTCTCCCAACCCCCGCCCCCTCTCTTTTCACACGCG
>JAFGED010000318.1 GCA_016931785.1 Anaerolineae bacterium | reverse complement strand
TATTCGCCTCTGATGTGTGCCAAAAGCGTTGTCCGTGAGCGTTTTCAGCCTGCACAGGCCCTTTGAAATTTAGATGCGATTGCCCTGCACTCCTGCTCGACCAGGGCCAGAATGCCAACGCGCAACGCGTGCACCGTCTCACGCTGCGTGTCGTTGAGCGTGCCGTCGTGCAGTGCATCCACCAGTGCCAGGAGCTGCCCGCCGGTGGGTGGCACGCCCTCCGCGCCCTCGGTTAATGCCATCCGGGCCTCCACCTGGTCCATCGCCCGGTAATAATCGACGGCCACGGTGCCGTCGTACAGGCGGGCGTAGGCCAGCAACGAAACAACGAAACAATGTCACATTGTATCATCTCAATAATCCAGGAACGGGGGGTGTGAGGGCGGCTACGCCGCCCTCACACCCCCCGTTTTCCCCTACTTATTGAGAAAATACCTTGCATTGACAATTCCCTCAAAACGGATATACTCTAACCATCTTCTTCCAATCCAGGCGGAGGTAATAGGGATGACCGACAACACAGGTTTCAAGCACGTTCAGAGGTGTGCATCCCTGCATGGGTAATTCCGTATTGACCTGCAACATGAGCCGTGGGTGCATCGCCCACGGCTTTTTTTTCTGCTTTGGAAGGAGTCATCACGATGCTACAAGTTTCAAACATCGGCAAACGATACGGCGATACCGTCGTTTTAGAGAACGTCTCGTTCATCGTCAACCCGGGCGACCGCTCGGGGTTGATCGGTCCCAACGGCTGCGGTAAAACTACGCTCCTGCGCATCATTGCCGGCGAGGAAGATGCAGACGCCGGGGCCGTGCAACTCAGCCCGCCCGACCTGCGGCTGGGCTACCTGGAACAGGGCCAACGTTACGCAGAGGTCGACACGCTGGCCGACTTTTTGCAGACCAGTGAAAAGGCGCTGGAAGCCGCAGCAGCGCGCTTGGAGCAGCTTGCCACGGCACTGGCGACCGCTGCAGGCACGGAGCAAGCTCGCCTGGCAGGAGCATACAACAAAGCGCTGGCAACGCTCGAATCGCTGACCCAGACACAGGCGCCCGCCCACGAGGCGGAGGCCATCCTGGCAGGCCTGGGTCTGGCCGACGTGGGACTCGATACCCCCGTCGCCATCCTCAGCGGCGGGCAAAAGACCCGCCTTGGGCTGGCGCGCATCCTGGTGCACAACCCCCAGCTCCTCCTGCTAGATGAGCCCACCAACCACCTCGATATCGACGCGCTGGAATGGCTGGAGGCGTGGCTGCGCGGCTACAGGGGCGCGGCCTTGATCGTCTCCCACGACCGGACGTTCCTCGACCAGACCGTAAACGCGATCCTCGACCTGGAGCCGGAGACCCACAGCGTGACCAAGTACACCGGCAACTATTCCGACTATATCGAGACCTGGGAACGGAATCGGGAAAAGCAGATGGAGGCGTGGCGGGACCAGCAGGCCGAGATCCGCCGCGTCCGGCAGGATATCGAGCGCACCAAGAACCAGGCGCTCAGCGTCGAGCTGACCACCACACCCGGCCAGCCGGGCGTCCGCCGCTATGCCAAGAAAGTAGCCAAAAAGGCCGGCTCGCGCGAGAAGAAACTGGAGCGCTACCTGGAAGGCGAAGAGCGCGTGGAAAAGCCTGCGCGCAGTTGGCAGATGAAGCTGGCCTTTGAGGATACGCCGGAGAGCGGCAAGGACGTGCTGGTCTTCGAGGACGTATCCATCGGATACGGCGGCGTGCCGCTGGCTCGCGGGATCGACCAGGTGCTGCGCGCCGGGGAGCGCGTCGCGCTGGTCGGACCCAACGGCGCCGGCAAGACCACGCTGCTGCGCGTGATCACCGGGGAGCTCGCCCCGCTGGCCGGGAATGTGCGCCTGGGCACCAACGTCAAGCTGGGCTACTACGCCCAGGAACAGGAGACGCTCGATCCCGAAAGCACGCCCCTGGAGACCATCACCCGCGTGGCGGCAATGTCCGAGACCGACGTGCGCTCCTTCCTGCACTATTTTCTCTTCAGCGGCGACGAGGTTTTCGTACCGGTCGAGGCGTTGAGCTACGGGGAGCGCGCGCGGCTGGTGCTGGCGCGGCTGGTAGCCACTGGCTGCAACTTTTTGATGCTCGACGAGCCGGTCAACCACCTCGACATCCCCAGCCGGACTAAGTTCGAGCAGGCGATGCGCGCCTTCGAGGGCACGGTGCTGGCCGTGGTGCACGACCGGTATTTCATCCGCGGCTTTGCCACGCGCATCTGGGCCATCCACGACGGGACGCTCAGGAACTATGTCGATCTGGAGCAGCAGCGCGCGCACGCGGCGCGGTCCACGCACGCGATTTGACGCGCCTCGAAATTCATTCCGGCAACTTGCGCTTGCCGCCCCGCCCGGAGATGAATCTCCGGGCTCAGAAATAAAAGCCCTTCGGGCTATTCTTGAGCCCCCGAAGGGGGCTTTGTTCCCTGGCCGTTAGGCCAGGCCTCAGCCCGGAGCTTTGAGCTCCGGGCGAGTGGCAGTGTAGACGATTGGCCTTCAGCGTCGCTTTTGAGTATAATGTGTCCGAAAGAAAAGGATAACCTCCGCGCTCTGCGGCAAAAACATAGGAGGGGAAAATGCACAACACCAGGCAGATCTTTGTCGGCGTCGCCATCACTGCCATCGGTTTGATCGCCCTAGTCGGCTCCATATTCGATATAGACCTGGGGCGCTTCCTGTGCCCCACCGTCCTCATCCTGGCAGGCGTGTGGCTGCTGGTGCGCCCCAGTACGGCCCGCCCCGGCACAGCCTTCACCACAAAACTGCTGGGCGACGTGCGTCGTCGTGGGGAGTGGCGGGTGGCCGAGGAGGATATCACCCTCGGCGTGGGGGATATCAGGCTGGACATGACCCAGGCCGATATCCCCACCGGCGAGACACGCATCCACGCCTCCGGCTTTGTGAACGGCATCACGCTGATCGTGCCGACGGGCGTAGGGGTAATGGTATCGTCGATGGCCTTTTTGACCGAGGCCAGGGTATTCGACCAGAAACACTCCCGCTTTTTCGCCATCAGCCAGTTTGCCAGCGAGGACTATGAAACAGCCGAGCGCAAAATTCACCTGGACCTGAGCTACTTTGTGGCCGACGTCAAGGTCAAGCGCGCCCCAATGGAGGTAGATTGAACGAGAACAGCACAGCCATCCAAACCCACACCCTGACCCGCCGCTACGGCGACTTGACCGCCGTGGACCGGCTCGATTTGACAGTGCCCCAGGGCGTCATCTTTGGCTTCCTAGGCCCCAACGGCGCGGGTAAATCGACCACCATCAACATGCTCACCAGCCTGCTGCCGCCCACCGCCGGCACGGCCACGGTGGCGGGGTTCGATATCAAGGAGGAGCCGCTGGAGGTCAAGCGCCGCATCGGCACGGTGCCCGAGGACCTGAGCCTGTACGAGCGGCTGACCGCCGGCGAGCACGTCGAGCTGGTGGGGCGGCTGCACGGCCTTAGCCACGCCGAGATCGAGCGTCGCATCCCGCCCCTGCTCGACCTGTTGGAGCTGGAGGATAGCGCCGACAAGATGATCCTCGACTATTCCCACGGCATGCGCAAAAAGACGGCGCTGGCCTG
>JAFGED010000317.1 GCA_016931785.1 Anaerolineae bacterium | reverse complement strand
TCACACCCCCCGGATTATTGAGATGATACTCGAAAACGCCTCAACAAGTTGAGGATTCCCCACCGTTTACCTTTTTTCAGGAGACTCATGTGTGAGTTCACCTAAAAGATTTTTTCACCGCAAAGGCGGGCACGCCTGGTCGCCAAGAGCGCAAGGATTTCTTTGCGATCTTTGGGTAGACCTTTCTCAGGCGAGTCATGTACGTTTTCGACTTGAGGCGTGCCTAAGATTGACCTCGGTCTCGTTCAACCTTTGCACGTTCTCGTAACTGATCGGCGGTTTCTTCTCCACGCTGCCGCCGACGTCGTTCAGGGTCAGGCCGTCCACGTCCTGGCAGCGCACGCCCTGCACGGCGTAGAAGCGCAGGCGTTCCAGAACGACGTCGCGCGCCGGATGCTCGGGCAGCCCGCGGCAGGGGTCGGTGTTGGCGGTTTTGCCGTCGTCCAGGGCTCCCCAATCGCGCACGTCAAAGACGCGGTCGGGGAAGGATGGCGGCTCGACTGGCTGCATGTTGAAAGGCGGGGCTTTTTCTTCTTTCACGGCTTTCATCTCCGGGTCAGAGAATCCACAGGGAAGCACTCGCTATTATAGCCAAACGCGGCACAAAGGCAATCGGGCGCTCTACGCCTGCCCCACCCCCTTTTTCTAAAACCTTTTGTGCAAGGATTGTTCTGAATTTTCTAAGGGAGGAATACACCATCATGCCGGGCGATGTGTTGGCTTTGCGAAAGGTTGGGTGTATAATTCCTATCATCCATTCAGTGTATCTACTCAGTGGCCCTCGCTCAAAAAAGGGAGAGTCCTTCCTCCTCTTTTTGTCGCGAAAGACAAATGCGAAGCGGGGCTGAGTAGTTACCATTCTGTAAGGATACAGCTACCCAGAGAGGGGGCATCAGGAAACTGCCACATGATTTCCGAACGTGAAAGGGCACGAGCATTGCTTGACCAGGCCTTGGCCGAGGCTCGTTCGCAGGGCGCCAAGCGAATTACTGCGCTGTACTTTGTTACGTATGGTGCATCTCAGGAGACGGAGGCGAGCCTGCGAAGAATCGTGCAAGAACTGAGCGTGAACACGCTGGCAGAGGGCGCGCAGATTATTACCTGGAAAGGGCCTAACCGGTTCATCTGCTGGAACTGCTGTGCGCTGCGCTTTGAGAGTGAGGAGGAAGAAGCCATTTGCCCGAACTGTGGCCATATAGCAGCGCGGATTCCTACCGACATCACGTTCGCATTGGATCGCATAGAGGTAGCAGAGAGCAAGTTAAGGGAAGAACCGTAGAGCTTCTGGGGTCCGGGGACCCTTTCGCAATTTGCTGACCCAAGCGAGCAGGCATCCTGTGGTTCGACCTTGCTCACCAACCGCAAAGTCGAAGGAGCCTGCGAGCGATGCCAGTGGGCCGCATCCCAGAATTATGAAAGGCTCTCGGGTCTGAAGAAGCGTACCGCTTGCCGTTCTGATTGCCATAGGGGGATTCTGTGCCGCTCAAAATCGCCATGATCGGCGCCGGTTCGACCGAGTTCACCCGCCGCCTGGTGCACGACATTCTGGCCGTGCCCGAGTTTGCCGATACCACGTTTGCTTTCATGGATATCTCGCAGCGCAACCTCGACATGGTCACCCGGCTTTGCGAGCGCGATATCCGGGCCAACGGCCTGCCTGCAAAGGTCGTTCCTACCACCGATCAGCGCGAGGCCATCACGGATGCCGACTATATCCTCTGCACGATCCGCCAGGGTGGGCTGGAGGCCTTCCAGCTCGATATCGATATCCCGCTCAAGTATGGCGTGGACCAGTGCGTGGGCGATACCCTGTGTGCCGGCGGCATCATGTACGCCCAGCGCACCATCCCCGTGCTGCTCGGTATCTGCAACGATATCCGCGAGGTGGCCAAGCCCGGTGCCCTGTTCCTCAACTATGCCAACCCGATGGCGATGAACACCTGGGCCTGCAGCAAGTACGGCGGCGTGCGCACGCTCGGCCTGTGCCACGGCGTGCAGCACACCCACGCGCAGATCGCCAGCTGCGTGGAGATGTGGGCCAAGCGCGAGGGCCTCATCCCGCGGGATTACGAGATGCGCCGCCAGGAGGTGGACGTGGTCGCCGCCGGGCTGAACCACCAGACCTGGTTCATCAAGGTCGAGTGGCGCGGACGCGATATGCTCCCACTGCTGCTGGAACTCTTCACCCAGCATCCAGAGTACCGCGAGACCGAGAAGGTACGCATCGACGTCCTGCGCCGCTTTGGCTACTATTCCACCGAGTCGAACGGTCATCTGAGCGAGTACCTGCCCTGGTACCGCAAGCGCCCGGATGAAATGATGCAGTGGATCGACTTATCCTGGTGGGTTCACGGCGAGACCGGCGGTTACCTGCGCTTTAGCACCGAGGACCGCAACTGGTTCGAGGCCGATTTCCCTCGCTGGATGGCCGAGGAGCCGCCGGTGATCAGCGCGGAAAAGCGCAGCGAGGAGCACGGGTCCTACATCATCGAGGCGCTCGAGACCGGGCGCACCTACCGCGGGCACTTTAACGTCGTCAACGAGGGGCGCATTCCCAACCTGCCCGCTGACTGCGTGGTAGAGATTCCCGGCTACGTGGACCGGACGGGCGTCAACTCGCCGGTGGTGGGCGATCTCCCGTTGGCCTGCGCGGCCACCTGCTCGGCCAGCGTCAACGTGCAGCGTATGGGCATGGAGGCCGCCGTCAGGGGCGGCGTCACGTTGCTCAAGCAGGCCATGCTGCACGATCCGCTCGTGGGGGCGGTGTGCAATCCCGAGGAAGTCTGGCAGATGGCGGACGAGATGCTGGTGGCCCAGGCAGAGTGGCTGCCGCAGTATGCGGCCGAGATCCCGCGGGCGCGGGCACGCCTGGAGGCCGCCGAGCGTGACGGAACGCGGGTCAAAATCCGCGACTACCAGGGGGCCGCCCGCCTGCCCGTCAGGACGGCTGGGGAGGCGCGGCATTGAGAGAGAGCCGGCCGAGAACGGCGAATAAAGCGCCGCAGGGTACGCTTTGGTAGGACCTCAGTAAACCGTGATACGAGTTGAGAAACCCGGTTCGGACTCAAAACAGGCGTCGTCGTAGGCGCGCTTTCTAAGCGCGCACAGGCGTAGCGCGGATTGGACCGTGGCTACATCGGCGACCACGGTTAGGTGTTGAGCTGCCCAAGCTTTACAAAAACAGCAAAATGGTGCAAAATAAGCCCCTGTGATAAGAGATCAGGCCTGGTGAAAGCAAAGCGTGCCTTTTTGGGCGCTCCCAGGTTAAATTGGACTGTGTCATTCGGGAGGACGAGCACAATGGAGAATCTAAAAACGTTCGAGGTCTGGTTCGTCACCGGCAGCCAGCACCTGTATGGCGAGGAGACGCTCAAGCAGGTCGACGAGGATTCGAAAAAGATCGCGGAGGCGCTGGATCGCTCCGCCAGGATCCCCGTCAGGGTCGTCTTCAAGCCCGTCGTCAAGACGCCGGAGGAGATCTATAATCTGTGCATGGAGGCCAACACCGCAGAAACTTGTGTCGGCCTCATCACCTGGATGCACACATTCTCGCCCGCCAAGATGTGGATCGCTGGATTGAGCGCGCTGCGCAAGCCGTTCGTGCACCTGCACACCCAGTTCAACCGCGACATCCCCTGGGACACCATCGACATGGACTCTATGAATCTCAACCAGTCGGCCCACGGCGGGCGCGAGTTTGGCTTTATCGGCACGCGCATGCGGCGCGCGCGCAAGGTCGTCGTCGGCCACTGGCAGGACGAGGAGGTGGTGGCGCAGCTCGATACGTGGATGCGCGCGGCGTGCGCCTGGCACGATGCCCAGGGGGTCAAGGTCGCTCGCATTGGCGACAACATGCGCGAGGTAGCTGTGACCGAGGGCGACAAGGTCGAGGCCCAGATCAGGCTGGGATATGCGGTCAACGGCTACGGCGTCGGCGACCTGGTGCAGTACGTCCAGGGCGTGGCGGACGCGCAGATCAACGACCTCATCGCCGTGTACGGCGCGCAGTACGCCGTGGCCGATCCCGTCGGGGCCGACCTCAGCCAGAGCCGGCCGCTGCGCGAGGCCGCACGGATCGAGTTGGGCATGCGGGCTTTTCTGGAGGAGGGTGGTTTCAAAGCGTTCACCACCACCTTTGAGAACCTCTACGGCCTGGAGCAGTTGCCGGGTTTGGCCGTGCAGCGGCTGATGGCCGATGGCTACGGCTTTGGCGCCGAGGGCGACTGGAAGACGGCGGCCCTCGTCCGGGCGATGAAGGTGATGGCCACCGGTCTCAAGGGCGGCACGTCGTTCATGGAGGACTATACCTATCACCTGGAGCCGGGCAACATGAAGGTCTTGGGCGCGCACATGCTCGAGGTGTGTGCGTCGATTGCAGAGGGACGGCCCTCACTCGAGGTGCACCCGCTTGGCATCGGCGGCAAGGCCGACCCGGCCCGCCTGGTGTTCAACGTCCCCACCGGCCCCGGCCTCAACGCCTCGATAATCGACCTGGGCAACCGCTTCCGCCTGATCGTCAACACGGTGGACGTCGTCCCGCCTGATGCGTCGCTGCCCAAGCTGCCGGTGGCGCGCGTGGTGTGGGCGCCCAAGCCGAACCTCAAGGTGGCTGCCGCAGCGTGGATCCTGGCGGGCGGGGCGCATCACACCGGCTTTACCATGGCGCTGACCGCCGAGCACCTGGAGGATTTCGCCGAGATGGCGGGGGTCGAGTTCCTGCTCATCGACGAGGACACCAAGCTGGCCGAGTTCAAGAAAGAACTCCGGTGGAACGAGATGTACTATCACCTGGCCAAGGGGCTGTAGGCCGTTCGATCATTCTAGCAATTTACGTCAAACGTCCAAAGTCGCGTGTCCCTTTGGGGTACCTGAGACTTTGGACGTTTTGTCTGTGTTAGTAAAAGCGTACCTCTCACCACCTAAATCCGAATGGATGGAGCGGGTGGTCGGGATAGTTATAGCACCGGGGCCTAAAAAGAGCAATCCCCCGCCGGGAGGCGAGGGACTGCTCTGCGAAAGGAGGGTAACTGGCTCCCAGTATACTCCTTTTTCCCCTGAGCGCAAGTCGAGGTTTTTGGTACGATTCTCAACTGGCGGGCATCTCGTGGTGGGCGTCAAAAGCCCACTGCCTGTGCCGCCGTAGATAAAGCTCCTCCACGTGCCGCACGCCGCTCTCCCCGAGCACGCGGGCGTGCTGTTCCTCGTCGAGTCCAAAGTGACGGCACAGGTCCGAAAGCAGCCGCGCCGCGTCGGTCTGGATGGCCCCCACGGGTTGATGCGTGCGGTTCTCTACCTCGGCCCGGAAGCGGGTCAGTTGGCCGGTCACGTACTTGGACATCACGGCGTCAAGCCATTGCGTATCGGCGGACATGGGATGCTCCTTATAAGGGTTGGATGCGGCGAAGGCGGCGATGCTGGCGGTTGTGCGTGGACTCGGGTTAGGTGCGGCGACCTATGGCGGCCATTATACCAGGTCCGGGATGGAAAGACAGCGCGCCGCAGGAGGCAAAGCTTAAAACGGGGATGGTTTTAAGCTTTGGGGTGGGCAGACCGCGCCTTGTTCGGTCCGCACCTTCCTGGTACAATGCAATCCGTACCTACTCAGCCCTGCTTCGCAGTTGCCTTTCGCGATACAAAGAGGCGGAAGGACTCTCCCTTTTTCGAGCGAGGGTTACTGCTCGGGCGAATAGCCTGAGTAGGTACCGCAATCCAACCTTGGCGGGAGGAGGTATGTGCTTTTGGACGGACAAGAGCTTGTCACACGTTACGAGGCCGGGGAGAGGGATTTCTCCCGGGCGCACATCGGCTTTGCCGATCTCCGCGGTGCCGACCTGCGCCGGGCCGACCTGAGCGGGGCGAGGCTCATCGACGCCAACCTGCGCAGGGCAAACCTGGCAGGGGCCGATCTCAGTTGGGCCAGCTTCCTGAGCGCCAACCTGATGGAGGCGGACCTGACCGGCGCCACGATGAGCCAGGTTGTCCTGCACGGGGCCGATTTGCGCCAGGCCAAGTTGAGAGGGGCCGACCTGGAGGATGGTTTTCTGGGCGCCGCTGATCTGAGTGACGCCGACCTGCGGGATGCCAACCTGCACGGGGCGGACCTGGAGCGGGCTCGGCTGGTCAACGCCGACCTGCGCGGGGCGGATCTGAGGGATGCTTCTCTGAGAGGCGCCACCCTGGACGGGGCTAACCTGGAGGGTGCGCAGGTGTCCGCCGAGCAGTTGGCCCAGGCGCGGTCGCTCTTGGGAGCGCGCCTGCCCAAGGGTCAAGATGTAGGAAGATAGTCAGGGCCGTCCACTTCGCTTGCTGTAAGTTTGCCTTCGCTTGAAGCAGGGTCACTCCTGTCGGCTGCATTTTCTTTGGGTGTGTTTCATCTCAGTTAGAGAACGGGGGGAGCGGGCGGCTTCGCCGCCCGCTCCCCCCATCCTTACAACTCATTTGAAAC
>JAFGED010000316.1 GCA_016931785.1 Anaerolineae bacterium | reverse complement strand
TCAGCCCGGCCTCCGATCGCATGGGCTGCCGGCTTCAGGGGCTGCAGATTGCGCATAAAAGTGAAACCGGCATCATCTCTGATGGTATTCCTCTCGGCGCAGTGCAGGTGCCGCCCGATGGACAGCCCATCGTCATGCTGGCCGACCGGCAGACGACGGGTGGATACCCCAAGATCGCCACCGTCATCAGCGCCGATATTCCCCTGCTGGCTCAGTGCGTGCCGGGGCAAAACTGTGCGCGCTTTAAGGCGGTCAGTGTGGAGGAAGCGCAGGCGAGCTATCGTGAGGTAATGAGTTTCTGGCGCGTCGAATCGTAGTCTATGGCCACTCAACCTTGATGGCCAGGCTCTCCAGGTCCACGGCATACACATCCCCCCACAATGTCACGTAGGCGGTGGCGCTGTCCCATGCGATGCCGTCCAGGGAAGTTACCTCGACAGCTGCCTCGGATTGGCGCACGACTTGGCCGTTCTGTGGGTCCAACAGCACCGCCGATATGTGCGGTTCCGGGTCGTCCAGCATCAGGATCACCACGATGCCGTTCGGCGTGAACCGGTACGCCCAGTCTCCTGAGCTGGGATCTGGGCCGAGGGATGTATCTGCTGCCATCTCGTAGGACCAGATGCGTTCCGCTACTCCTTTCAGCCCCCACAGTTCGTACCGCGTCGTGCCGCGCGTGCGCCGGGCTATGCCGATGAGGAGTCCCTCCTGCTCCCCCAGCAGCGTAAAGTCATAGTCGGGGTCGGGGTTGGGCAGGTATTTGATCTGCCCAGTAGAGAGGGTGACCTCGAGGCGGCCTTGATACTCGTCCAGGTACAATGTATCGCGACCGAACAGGAAAGACTTGACTGAAATGCTTTTGCCTTCCGGGAGGGGCGATTGCCAAACCATCTCGCCGTCGGCCAGGTTCCAACTTTGCATGTAGGGGCCGGATGTACTACAACCATGCAAAAAGATCACCTGGCCGTTGGTGTGGTCGATGAGTGCCTCGTTGCGCCAAGAGATGGAGCCTGATTCGGGGCAGGTCGGTGAAATCCGCCGGATGAGTGAGCCATCGTCCGGATCAAAGACGTGGACGGCCTGCTCCGACGTGCCCGGCTCGATATAGTCCAGCAGAACGATCTGATCGCCAATGACGGAGAACCCCTCGTGCGCGGCCGACGGGTTGTTCAGACGGACGCTCCAGGCGATCTCGCCGCTACCGGCGTCAACACCTTGGAGCACGTAATCCGTCGTCAGCACGAAGACGCGGTCTCTGACCTTGTCGATACAGCTTGTGCAGGAGATCGAGACCAGGTCGCTGATGGGGGCTTCCCACACAGTCGAGCCGTTCTGCTGGTTCAGAGCCAGCAGCCGTTCTCCGGCGAGGTAATAGATGCGGCTCTCGTCGAAAATGGCGCGGGGGATGTACCAGTAGTCGTATTCCTCCAGCGCCTTTTCCCAAAGCACTTTGCGCTTGTCGCCGTCCTTGGCGACGTAGGTCACATGAAAGGTCTTTGACTCTTGGGTCAGTTCCCAGTTGGTGATGAGCAGGTCGGACGCCTGGGAGTCGCCGCTGGCAGGAATAGGAAGCACCACTCCTCTCACGCCCCTGTTCCCGTACGGGCAGCATCCAGCGAGGAGGCTGGAAAGGAGCGCGCCCGCACTGATCGCACAGATGATAAATAGGATACGCCGTTTGTCTGTCAAAGATGTCCTCCCATCGGTTTGAGTATACCAACCGGTTACATTCTAGCACAAGGGGCCAGAAAAGCACATTTTCGGGCCGTGACTCTCCCCCTGGCATGGTGTTATAACTAGCGTCTTTAACCAGGGAATGGAGGTCACCATCTATGTCTGTCGATTCCAAAATCGAAAAATTGAACCAGATGCGCGAGCAGGCCCGCATGGGCGGCGGGCAGGAGCGCATCGATAAGCAGCACGCCAAGGGCAAGATGGCGGCCCGCGAGCGGCTGGAAAAGCTGCTCGACCCCGGCACCTTTCGTGAGATCGATGCGTTCGTCACCCACCGCGCCACCACCTTTGGTCTGGATGAGAAAAAGCACCTGGGCGATAGCGTCGTCACCGGGTGGGGCACCATCGGCGGGCGGCAGGTCTGCGTCTTTGCGCAGGATTTCACCGTCGTCGGCGGGAGCCTTTCGGAGGTGCACGCCGAAAAGATCTGCAAGGTGATGGACCTGGCGATGAAGAACGGGGCGCCCGTCATCGGTTTGGATGACTCGGGCGGCGCGCGCATCCAGGAGGGGGTCACCTCGCTGGCGGGCTATGGCTACATTTTCCTGCGCAACGTGCTGGCCTCCGGCGTCGTGCCGCAGATTTCGGCCATCTTGGGCCCCTGTGCGGGCGGAGCGGTCTATTCCCCGGCGATTACCGATTTTACCTTTATGGTGAGAGATACCAGTCACATGTTCATCACCGGGCCAGACGTGGTCAAGGCGGTCACCCACGAGGAAGTTTCGTTCGAGGAGTTGGGTGGGGCGATGACGCACAACGCCAAGAGCGGCGTGGCTCACTTTGCCGCCCAGGACGAGGAACACTGCCTGGGCCTCATCCGACAGCTCCTGACCTACATTCCGCAGAACAACTTGGAAGACCCGCCATTCTTCCCCACCGCCGATCCCGAGGATCGGTTGGATGAAGAGCTGCAGGCTATTGTGCCCGACACCCCCAACAAGCCTTACGACATGAAGGACATCATCCGGCGGGTGGTGGACGACGGTCACTTTTTCGAGGTGCACGAGCATTGGGCGCAGAACATTATCGTGGGGTTCGCCCGCTGCGGCGGCTTTTCCGTCGGCGTCGTGGCCAACCAGCCGATGGTGATGGCGGGCGCGCTCGATATCGACGCCTCCAACAAGGCGGCGCGCTTTGTGCGCTTCTGCGATGCCTTCAACATCCCCCTGGTCACTTTTACGGACGTGCCGGGCTACATGCCGGGCGTGAACCAGGAGCACGGCGGCATCATCCGCAACGGGGCCAAGCTCATCTGGGCCTTTGCCGAGGCGACGGTGCCCAAGGTCACCGTCATCACCCGCAAGGCCTACGGCGGGGCGTACATCGTCATGAGCTCCAAGCACCTGCGCGGCGACGTCAACTATGCCTGGCCCACCGCCGAGATCGCCGTGATGGGGCCGGAGGGGGCGGTCAACGTCGTCTTTCGCAAGGAGGTGGCCGAGGCCGACGATCCCGAGGCGAGGCGGCAGGAGTTGGTGGGGGAGTACCGCGAGGAGTTCGCCAACCCGTACGTCGCCGCTGCCCGCGGCTACATCGACGACGTGATCGAACCGGCCGAGACCCGCCCGCGCATCATCGATGCGCTCAAGATGCTGCAGAACAAGCGGGACACCAACCCGCCGAAGAAGCACGGTAACATCCCGCTGTAAGACAAATTCTTACCGCAAAGCCTGTCTCTGCGATCTCTGCGGTGGAACACTATTCTCAGGAAAGGATATAGTATTGCCCTCGAAAAACTATCACAACCGCGAAGATTTTTTGGACACGGATTTCACGGATAAACACGGATGGGGATTTTTTTT
>JAFGED010000315.1 GCA_016931785.1 Anaerolineae bacterium | reverse complement strand
CTGCGGCGTGACAAAGTACTTTAGCCGGCGGCGCTCCATCTTGGTCGCCTTGACGTACCCCTTGCGGATCAACCGCTTGAGATACCAATTGATACTGCCCACGGCCACGCCCAGCTGGGCGGCCAGGGTGGCCTGGGTCGTTTCCGGGTTCTGTTCCAGGACTTCGAGGATGCGCAGTTGGCGCTCTGTTTCAGACACGGATTGCCTTCCCGCTCAGGATTCAAAATTCAGTTTCTGAATTTTACCCCTTTCCAGAATGGCGTCAAGTGGGCGCAAAGTGGAAATAATTGACAGTACAACTCAACTGATGTACAATCTCGCCAGGAGGACGATATGATACGAGTCTCAACACGCGGGCGATACGCCTTGCGGGCGATGGTCGACCTGGCCATACACGCCGATGGGGGACCCGTTCTGCGGCAAGAGATCGCCGAGCGGCAGGGTATCTCTACCGACTATGTGGCTCAGTTGTTTCGCCCCCTGCACGAAGCAGGGCTGGTGGAGGGCGTGAAAGGACCGGGGGGCGGATACCGCCTGACCCGGGACGCCGCCGAGATCACCGCAGGCGACGTGGTGCAGGCGGTGGAGGGGCCAGTCGCAGTGGCGCGCTGCGCGTCGCCGGAGGAAAACTCCTGCGCTCGCGTGGGAAAGTGCGCCGCCCACCTGCTCTGGACGCGGCTATCGACGGTGATGACCGAATTCCTGGACTCGGTCACGCTGCAGGACTTGTGCGACGAAGAGCGTCAGCTTCAGGAGGAATGATATCTTGGCAAGAATTTACAGCGACATCACGAAAACCATCGGCAACACGCCGCTGGTACGCCTCAACCGGGTGACGGAGGGGCTAGGTGCCACCGTGCTGGTCAAGCTCGAATCCTTCAACCCGCTGAGCAGCATCAAAGATCGCATCGGCGTAAATATGATCGACGCCGCAGAGCGTGCGGGCCTGATCGACGAGGACACGCTCATCGTTGAGCCGACGAGCGGCAACACAGGCATCGGCCTGGCCTTCACCTGCGCCGCCCGCGGCTACCGCCTCATCCTCACAATGCCGGAGAAAGCCAGCCTCGAGCGCCGTCAGGTGATGGAGGCATTGGGCGCCGAGCTGATCCTGACGCCGGCGGACGAGGGCATCAAGGGCGCCATCGCCAAGGCCGAGGAGCTGGCGGCGGAGCGCGCCGACGCGTTCATCCCCTTCCAGTTCAAGAACCCGGCCAACCCCGAGATCCACCGCCGCACCACCGCCGAGGAGATCTGGCGCGATACCGACGGCGAGGTGGACGTCGTCGTGGCGGGTGTGGGCACCGGCGGCACCATCACCGGCATCGCCGAGGCGCTCAAAGAGCGCAAACCCGGCTTCCTGGCGGTCGCCGTCGAGCCGGCTGGCTCGCCCGTCCTCTCCGGCGGCGAACCCGGCCCGCACAAGATTCAGGGCATCGGCGCGGGTTTCGTCCCCGACGTGCTGCGCCTCGATCTGGTGGACGAGACCGTGCGGGTCACAAACGACGAGGCCTGGAAGATGACCCGCCGCCTGGCGCGGGAGGAGGGCATCTTTGCCGGCATCTCCTCCGGAGCCAACACCCACGCCGCTCTGCAGATCGCCGCCCGGCCGGAGAACGCGGGCAAGACCGTCGTCGTCATCCTTCCCGATACCGGCGAGCGCTACTTGAGCACGGGAGTGTTCGGCGATGCTTAGCCGCATCAGGGAGGACATACGGACCGTCTTCGCCGAGGACCCGGCAGCCCGCACGATGTGGGAGGTTCTCACGTGCTATCCCGGCCTGCACGCCATCTGGCTGCACCGGGCGGCTCACTTCTTATGGCGACGCAGACTGTTCTTCTTCGGACGGCTGCTCTCCCACTTTGGCCGCTGGCTGACGGGCATCGAGATCCACCCCGGCGCCCAAATCGGACGGCGCTTCTTCGTCGACCACGGGATGGGCGTCGTCATCGGCGAGACGGCCGAAATCGGCGACGACGTGCTGATGTACCAGGGGGTCGTGTTGGGCGGCACGAGCCTGGAAAAGACAAAGCGCCACCCCACCATCGGCAACAAGGTCGTCGTGGGTACCGGCGCGACGATCCTGGGGCCGATCACCGTGGGGGACGGGGCCAAGATCGGCGCAGGCTCGGTGGTGATCAGGCCGGTGCCGCCAGGGGCCACCATCGTGGGCGTGCCAGGACGCGTGGCCGGGGCCGCGCGCGAGCAGAAACCCGGCGCGGACCTGGAGCACGGCAAGCTGCCCGATCCCGTGCTGCGCACGTTGAGCGAGGCGCTGGACCGCCAGAGTCTCCTGGAAGAACGCGTGCGCCAGCTCGAAGAGACGCTTTTGCAAACCAAGCCAGTCACAGAGAGCAGACTCTCGCCCGCTTGTGAGGCCGCCATCCGGCAGGCGCTGAAAGAGGTCCTCGACCCGGAAGTCGGCATCAACGTCGTGGACCTGGGGCTGATCCGCGAGATCGTGTTGAACGGGCGTGGCGTGGAGGTGCGCATGGTGCTGTGTCCCGGGTGCCCTCTGGCAGCCCACCTGATCGAACAGGTGCGGCGCAAGGTGAGCAGCGTCGTGGGCGACGAGCCGGTCGAGGTGGTGCTTCTGGACGAGGCGTGGGACTGCACCGAGGCGGCCTCCCGGTTGGCTGCAGGGGTGAGGGCATGAGGAGCACCGTCGCAGGTAAAGGCGTGCTGCTCGCTGCCGGACAAAGAAGCGAAAGCCGCCGTAGGCGCTTGTAGCGCCAACAGCGACAAAATCGTCGATACGCTGGGCAAAAAACCGTGGGCACCGGCGGCAGCCTGGGGTGCAGCCCTAAACTGCCAAGCCCTTCCGCGCAAAGCGCGGAAGGGCCATAGATGGCTACGCAGCCAAACGCCTACTGACAAATTCGACCTTGACGAAAGCGCTGGTTTGCGCTACAATAGCGCCCGCGCTGAGGTAGCGCGCCGCACGGGCGGGCCAGACCCGCCCGTTTGGTTGCGGTTAAGAGTCCCCGTCAAGAGGACGGTGTTTTGG
>JAFGED010000314.1 GCA_016931785.1 Anaerolineae bacterium | reverse complement strand
GCTAAAGCGTGTGTTATGCCTATTTCGCTGGAAACCGAGCGCCCGCTGCCCCAGGGGGCAAATGCACCCGCTGGGTGATGATTAGAACGCAGATGCGCTCCGAGAGGGCGGGCGCGGATAGAATAAAAACTGCGTTCATCAGCGTTTATCTGCGTCTGGCCCTTTGAGATGTACAATGCAGATTGACTGGAATCAACTAGAGCGCGTTCTGCCCACAGTGCGCAGGCCCGGGCGCTACGTCGGCGGCGAGTACAACAGCGTCGTCAAGGATTGGGACGCGGCCTCGGTGCGCGTCTGCCTGGCCTTTCCCGATATCTACGATCTGGGCATGTCCAACCTCGGGCTGGCGATCCTCTACGACATCCTGAGCGCGCTGCCCGATGCTCTGGCCGAGCGGGCCTATATGCCGTGGGTCGATATGCTGGCGGCGATGCGGGGGGCGGGCATCCCGCTCTACAGCCTGGAGAGCAAGCGCCCCCTGGCCGATTTCGACATCGTCGGGTTCAGCCTGCCTTCGGAGCAGCTTTACACCAACGTGCTGGAGATGCTCGACCTGGCCGGGTTTCCCGTGCGAGCCGCGAACCGGGATGAATCCCACCCGCTCGTCATCGCCGGGGGCCACGCTGCCTTCAACCCCGAGCCGATGGCCGATTTTGTGGACGCTTTCGTCATCGGCGATGGGGAGGAGGCGGCCGTCGAACTGGTTCGGACGTACAAGGCAGTGCGCGGCGAGGGGCGCGAGGCGCAGTTGCGGGCCTTGGCGCACATCTCTGGTGTGTATGTGCCGCGCTTTTACGACGTGCATTACGATGTCGATGGCACGGTCGCTGCCATCGGCCCCAATGTGCCCGACGTCTCGATGCCCGTCCTCAAGCGCGTCGTCTCTCCGCTGCCGCCGCCGCCCACGCGCCTGCTCGTGCCAAACGTGGACGTCTCGCACAACCGCGCGGCGATCGAGATCCAGCGCGGCTGTACGCGCGGCTGCCGTTTCTGCCACGCCGGGGTGATCACGCGCCCGGTGCGCGAGCGGCCCGTGGAGGAGGTGCTGGCGGCCCTTGAGGCTATCCTGCCTCAGACCGGGTTCGAAGAGGCGGGGCTGCTTTCACTCTCGTCGTCCGATTACTCGGGCATCGACGAGCTGGTGCGGGCTATCATCGAGCGGTTTGACGGCCAGCACCTCTCCATCTCGCTGCCGTCGCTGCGGGCCGATAGTTTTTCGGTAGGGCTGGCGGAGGCGGTGGCGCAGGGGCGGCGTACGGGCTTTACGTTCGCGCCGGAGGCGGCCACCGAGCGGATGCGCGAGGCGATCAACAAGCCCATCTCCTCAGAACAGATGCTCGACGTGGCGCAGGAGGTCTTTGACCTCGGCTGGCGCACGATCAAGCTCTACTTTCTGATTGGGCTGCCGGGAGAGCAAATGGCGGACGTGCAGGCCATCGCCGATCTATCACAGGCGGTGTGGAAGTTGGGACGCAAGGCTCACGGGCGCAAGGTGCAGGTCAACGTCAGCGTCAACACGTTTATTCCCAAGCCGCACACGCCGTTCCAGTGGGTGGGGATGGAGCCGGCGGGCTCGGTTCAGGAGAAGCAGGCGCTCCTGCGGCGCGCACTGCGTGGACGCGGCCTCAAGCTGGACTATAGTGATTCGGGGATGGCGCTGTTGGAGGCGGCGCTGGCGCGCGGCGACCGGCGGCTGGGCGCGGTCGTGCAGCGAGCGTGGGAATTGGGGGCGCGCTTTGATGCCTGGGACGAGCAGCGAGACGACGATGCCTGGAGGCGGGCGTTCGAGGAAACCGGCCTCGATCCTGGTTTTTACGCTTATCGGGAGCGCCCGCCCGAGGAGGTTTTCCCTTGGGAGGTCGTCAGCGCAGGGGTGCGCAAGGCGTTCTTGTTGAGGGATTATCAGCGCAGCCAGCGCGGTGAGACGCTGGTCGATTGTCGCGAGCAGTGCCACGCCTGTGGCGTGCTCGTGGTCTACAAAGATAGCTGGTCGGAAACCTGGCGCTGTCCGCAGCCGGGAAGTCAAGACCTGGGAGATCTCTAGAACAGTCTCCCGTTTGTAAAGGCCGGACTTGGTTGAGGTTATCTTGGCGTAGGATCATCTCCAAGACCTCCCAGGTCTATACAACTATGGAGGAAAATAATGGCAGATCCTAGAGTGGAAAAGTTGGCAGATGTGTTGGTCTCTTATTCGACCAATGTGCAGCCTGGCGACAAGGTGTGGATCCAGGGGGATGCACCGGCCGCGCCGCTGATCAGGGCGGTGTACGCCAAGGTGTTGCAGGCGGGCGGTCACCCGCTGACGATGATCTCGTTGCCGGGCATGGAGGAGCTGTTTTTCCGGTATGCCTCGGAGGGGCAGATCGCGCACGTGCCCGAGCCGGTGGAGATGCTCATGGAGACCTATGACGTGCGCATCGGGCTTTACGCGGACGTCAACACCAAGGAGTTGAGCGGCGTCGATCCATCCAAGATGGTGCTGCGCAGCCAGGCGATGACGGGCTTGATGAAGACGTTCATGGAGCGTGCCGCCGCCGACGAGTTGCGCTGGGTGCTCACGATCTTTCCGACCGATGCGTACGCCCAGGATGCCGAGATGAGCCTGAGCGACTATGAAGACTTTGTCTATGGAGCATGCTTGCCCGAACCGGACGATCCGGTTGGATACTGGCGGCGTTTCTCGGCCTGGCAGCAAAATATCGTCGATTGGCTCAAGGGGAAGGAGCGGGTGCACGTCGTTGGGCCGGAAACGGACCTGCGTTTGAGCATCGCTGGCCGCGTTTTTGAAAACAGCGATGGCAGGAACAACATGCCCAGCGGCGAGGTCTTTACCGGCCCGGTGGAGGATAGCGTCGAGGGACACGTCTGTTTCTCGTACCCCGCGATCTATCAGGGGCGTGAGGTGACGGGGGTGCGGCTCTGGTTTGAGAAGGGGAAGGTGGTAAAGGCCACTGCCGATAAGAACGAGGCGTTTTTGCTCCAGACGATCGATACCGACGCGGGCGCGCGGTACGTGGGCGAGTTTGCCATCGGCACCAACAAGGGGATTACCCAGTTCACCCACCAGATTTTGTTCGACGAAAAGATCAATGGCAGCTTTCACATGGCTTTAGGCGCGGGCTATCCGGAGACGGGCAGCAAGAATGAGTCGGCCATTCACTGGGACATGATCTGTGACCTGCGTGACGGTGGCGAGATTTGGGTGGATGACGAACTGCTTTACAAGAATGGCGAGTTTGTGATCGCGTTTTGATGGCGCGTGATGCGTGAATGTGATGAGATTGCGCCTAACTTTCTCAAAGAATGAGCCGCTGATCTACACCTCGCACCTGGACCTGGCGCGGATCTGGGAGCGCAGCCTGCGCCGCGCCGGAGTGCCGCTGGCCTATTCCCAGGGCTTTAACCCCCGTCCCAAGCTGCAGTTGGCGGCGGCCCTGCCGCTGGGCCACGTCGGCGAGGCGGAGCTGCTGGACGTGTGGCTGGAACGGCCAATGTCGGTAGAGGCTTTCGCCAAGGCGCTGGTGCCGGTGCTGCCGGCGGGGCTGGCGGTCGGCGAGGTGCGCCAGGTCGCTCTGGAAGAGCCGGCGCTGCCGACGCAGGTCGTCTCGGCGGAATATCAGGTGGTGGTAGAGTCCTCTCTACCTGACCTCGACACATGCATAGATGGGATTCTGGCAGAGCCGGAACTGTTGCAGGAATGGCGCGGCAAGCCGTATGATCTACGTCCGCTGATCGAGCGGTTGTGGCTGGAGCGAGAGGGCGATGGAGAGGCCCTGTTGGGGATGCAGTTGGCGGCGCGTGCAGGCGCTACCGCCCGTCCCGAGGCTGTGCTAGAGGCGCTCGGCCTGGGCAAGGCGTTTGCGCGCTACCACCGGCGGTGCCTTTTGACGGCCGCCGTCGATTGAGATGATGCAGGAGGATGACGTGAGGCCTGGAAATCGTTATAGGCGTATCAGGCGTCGCCTGATGCCGTAGATAACGCCGTGCAGGTGCTGGAGCGTGAGCGGCAATTGAAAGAGCAGATCGAGCAGTTGCGCATCCAAATCGACGAGGCCAAGCTGGCGCGCCAGGTGGCCGAGATCACGGAGACGGAGTATTTTCAGGAGCTGCAGGAGCGGGCGCAGCGCATGCGAGGGGATAAGCCCTCGTCTCTAGAAACTGGTTGACAAAACTCCGAGTTTCGGTATAATGTCTACCGGTGGCCGGGCCTTCTGGCACGGCCTCCTGTTATGCATTGCATAGAGGACTTGGTATCTTCTAAATAAATAGGGGAAGATGGGGGTGTGAGGGCGGCTGCGCCGCCCTCACACCCCCCGCCCCCCGGATTATTGAGATGATACGACATAGGGAGGTTTTGCCGTGTATGCAGTTGTGAGATCAGGTGTGCGACAGTATCGTGCTGAGGTGGGCAGCACCATTCTCGTCGAGCGAATCCCAGCCAAGGTTGGCGAGCAGCTCGAGTTGAAGGATGTGCTGCTGGTCGCTGATGACGATGCGGTCAAGATTGGCCAGCCCACCGTCAAAAAGGCCAAGGTGCTGGCTACGGTCGTCGCGCAGGAGAAGGGTCCCAAGGTTCGAATCGTTAAGTATCATCCTCGCAAGCGGTATCGGCAACGGAGCGGTCATCGACAGCAGTACACGCGCTTGCAGGTGGATGAGATTGTGGCCTAGTCAGGAGGATGTGAGATGGCGCATAAGAAGGGTGGCGGCAGCAGCCGCAATGGGCGTGATAGCCACTCTAAACGTCTGGGTGTGAAGAAATATGGTGGTGAGGTCGTGCGCACGGGGGGCATTATCGTGCGCCAGCGCGGGATGCGCATCAAGCCGGGTACAAATGTCGGGGTGGGCAGGGACTATACGCTCTTTGCCACCGCCGATGGGTTTGTGCAGTTTGAGGATGTTCAAGGCGGCCGCAAGCGGGTGAGTGTGTACCCGGAGCAGGCATAGGTGGGAAAGGTGCTATGAAGGAAGGAATTCATCCCGAATTTTACCCTGAAGCCCAGGTGGTTTGTGCCTGTGGCAATACATGGACTGTGGGCGCGACGGTGCCGGTGATCCGCACCGATATTTGCGACAAGTGCCATCCGTTCTTTACCGGCGAGCAGCGCATTGTGGACTCTGGCGGGCAGGTCGAGCGCTTTATGCAAAAGCTGGAGCAGCGCGATCGGGCCATCGCCGAGGCGGAGAAGCGCAAGACTATGGCGACTTCGCCCGAGCTTACGATTGCGGACCTGGAGCTGGGAGCCCGCACGGAGAAGGTGCTGGCTGGAGCTGGCATCAAGACCGTGGGAGATATCATGGCCAAGCTGGAGCAGGGCGATGCGGTTTTGACCAACTTGAGCGGGTTCGGCCTCAAGTCATTGGCGACGCTGAAAAAGACGCTTCGCTCGCGCGGGTTTGCCTTGCCGGGCGACGAAGCACCGGCAGAGGATGAGGGGCCCGATTCGTCTGAAGCAGCTGACTAGGCCGTGTTGACATTTGGTTCTTTCCCCGTGCAATCTTGGCAAAGGTTCTTGAAAGGTTGCACCGGCGACGGGCGAAATGTCAACACTAACTAGGAGGGCAGCACGGAGATCGCAGGGGCAGGTGGAGATCATCTGCCCCTGTTTTGTTTCGAGAGGTGCCTGCAAAGTAGAAAGGGCAGTTCTGGCGTAGCCGGAACTGCTGGGGCGCATTTCAGTCTCCGTGGGTTGGGTTGTGAACACTTGTGTATCACATCGGCTGAAAAGAACCGATTCCCGCTCCAGGGCCGAAATGCGCCCGGCTGCTGGCGGATTATTCCAGCCTCTGATACAATCATTATCCTGATGGATGCCACATTGTTTTGCACGCGTCGATCGTCGTGAATCGGGCTGTGTTGACGCGGCCTATACGTAGACTCAAGAAAAAGTGAGGTGCCAATGTACAGCAAGCCCAGCGGTGGATGGATCGAGGTGGTGTGTGGCAGCATGTTCTCCGGCAAGACCGAGGAGCTGATCCGGCGGGTGCGCCGGGCCAAGATCGCGCGTCAAAAGGTGCAGGTTTTCAAGCCGGCGATAGACACGCGCTACGCCGAGCGCGAGGTGACATCCCACGACGGCCTGCAGGTCGAGGCGGTGCCGGTGGAGAACACGGCTCAGGCGCGGGAGCTGGTCGAGCCGGATACGACGGTGGTGGCGTTGGACGAGGTGCAGTTCTTTGACGATGACGTGGTGGCGTTGTGTGAGGAGTTGGCCGACCGGGGCGTGCGCGTCATCGTCGCCGGGTTGGATATGGACTTTCGGGGCGTGCCTTTTGGACCAGTACCCGCGTTGGTGGCCCGGGCGGAGAACGTGCAAAAGCTGCAGGCCATCTGCGTGGTCTGTGGGGGGCCGGCCAGCCGCACGCAGCGGATTATCAACGGCCAGCCTGCGGCTTATGACGATCCGGTGATCTTGGTGGGCGCGGACGAGGCATACGAGGCGCGGTGTCGCGGCTGTCACGAGGTGCGGGAGGCGAAAGGTGGCGTATAGGGAAATCCCTGCGGAGATCGAGCGGGTGTTTTTGGACGAGGAGACGATTGCGGCGCAGGTTCGTCGTTTGGCGGCTCGGATCAGCGAGGACTATGCCGAGATCGACAACCTGATTTTGGTCGGCGTGCTCAAGGGAGCCTTTATCTTTCTTTCCGACCTGTCGCGCAATCTGACGATACCGCACGAGGTAGATTTTATAGCGCTCTCCAGCTACAACAAGGGCGTGGTCAACACCGGCGCGGTGCGGTTTATCATGGATACCCGCAGCAGCGTTACCGACCGCAACGTGCTCGTCGTCGAGGATATTCTGGATACGGGCTACACGCTGGACTATTTGCTGCGCGCCTTTCAAGCCCGCAACCCGGCCAGCTTGCGCACGTGCGTCTTTATCAGCAAGCCGGATCGACATCAGGTCAAGGTGCCCATCGACTATCTGGGTTTCGAGACGCCTGACGAGTGGCTGGTGGGGTATGGGTTGGATTATGCAGACCGTTTCCGCACGCTGCCGTATATCGGCATCCTGAAGCGAGAGGTGTATGCGTAGGCGCGCTGGCTAAGCGCGCAGGGGGTGCGCGATGGGATTGCAAGATGACGTGGCAAGGGTCTTGATTACGGAGGACGAGCTGCAGACGCGTGTGGCCGAGCTGGGATGGGCGATCAATGAGGTCTATAACGACGACGATCGCCCGCTTCTCGTTTGCGTGCTCAAGGGGGCCTTTATCTTTCTGGCCGATCTGACCCGCCACCTGGCGATGCGGCACGAGGTGGATTTCATGGAGGTCTCTTCCTACGGCGCGGGGACGGAGAGCACCGGGGTGGTGCGCATCCTTCTCGACTTGGAGCAGAGCATCGAAGGCAGGCACGTGCTGATCGTCGAGGACATTGTCGATTCCGGGCGCACGCTCGCCTACATGGCGCGCAACCTGCAGACGCGCGGGCCAGCAAGCCTGCGCATCTGCGCGCTGCTGAGCAAGCCAGCGCGCCGCGAGGTTGACGTCGAGCTGGACTGGGTCGGGTTCGAGGTGCCGAACGAGTTCGTGGTTGGATATGGCCTGGACTATGCCGAGGAGTACCGGAGCCTGCCGTTCATCGGCGTGTTGAAAGAAGAGGTGTACGCAAAGAGCGGGTGAATCCGAGGGTGGGGGATGGGAGGCCGGCGCTGCTCAGCAACGCCGGCCTTTTTGCGTTTTGATTCTGGTATCGATCAGGACTCGGTATAGCTGAGGCCGTGCCCGAAGGGAAAGAGCGGATTTTCCGAATCGTAGGGCACATCCTCCTTTTGGGCGCGCACCGCCTCCATGCTGTGCGGCATTTCGATGGGCAGCTTGCCGCCGGGGTTGAGCCGGCCAAAGATGACGTCCAGCACGGCGTCGTCGGCGACGTTGAAACTCGCCAGCAGGGCGGCGCAACGCGCGGCGATCTCGGGGATGACCGCGCCGCGCTCGAGGTAGATATCGACGACGGTGGGGACGGCGTCGAGCACCTTGAGGATGCGCGTTTCCTCATCTTTCTTGAAATCGAGGTCGCCTTGATGAAAGATGCGCTCGAGAAAGCTCCTGCTCAGCGGCCGCCATGGAGTGGGCAGGCGCAGGATGGCAAAGTCGGCCTCCTCGGGCGTCTCGACCACGTCGGCGTATCGGCCGGCGACCTCTCTGTACACGTTCTCGATATAGACCTTGGGACGCCCATCGAGCGGCAGGGTCTTTTTCTGGGCCATTTCGCCGTTCTTGAGCAAGACGATCGACTTGCGCTGCGCCAGATTGCCCTTTGCCCGGAACTCGGCCTTGCCGCAGACCTCGGCCGCCGCCTCCTCGTCGACGTAGGGATTTTCGAACAGCCCCAGCTTGAACTTGAGGCGCAGCAGCCGCCGCACGCTCTCGTCGATGCGCGCCTCGCTGACCTTGCCCGCCTTGACGAGCGCCAGGATGCGGTGGGTCTGAAACTGGCCTCCAAACTGGTCGATGCCTGCCTCGATCGCCTTGTGAAAACGCTCGGTCGGCGTGAGGTCTTGGACGCCCCACGAGGTCGCGTGCATGACCTGGAAGAGGCCGAACAGCTTGAACGGCTCGCAGATCAGCCAGTCGGAGCAGATCACGCCCTCGAAGCCGCATCTTTTCCGCAGCAGGCCGGTGATGATATCCTTGTTGAACGCCATGCCCACGTTCTCGCCGGTCTGGTCCAGCGGGATGCCATAGTAGGGCATCGCCTGCTCGACGTCGGTCTCGGCAAAGGCGCGCTCGAAGGGGATCAGATGATAATCAAAATTGCCGCCGGGATAGACCTGCTCGCAGCCATAGGGGAAGTGGGGGTCGATGCCGTCTTTTTGCGGCCCGCCGCCGGGAAAGTGCTTGATCATGCAGGAGACGCTATCCGGGCCGAGCCGTTCTCCCTGAAAGCCCTTGATGTAGGCCACGGTCATGCGGGAGGCCAGCTCCGCGTCCTCGCCAAAGGTGCCGTTGGCGCGCGCCCAACGCGGCTCGGTCGCCAGGTCGGCCATTGGATGCAGCGCCGTGCGGATGCCGATGGACAGGTATTCGCGCCGGGCGATGTCGCCGAACGCGCGTACGAGGTCCTCGTCTCGAGTGGCCGCCAGGCCGAGGGGGTCGGGCCACTGGGAAAAACCCTCTGTGGCAATGGCTGCCCCCTGTGCCTGCTGGGGTGAGTGGCGCGGGTCGCTGCTGACGCTGACGGGGATGCCCAGGCGGGTGCGCTCGGCCATTCGCTGCAGCCGGTTGTACCACCTGGCCATCTTTTTCGGCGCGACGGCGTTGGTGATGTTAAAGTGCCTGATCTGCCGGCCGGCGATCAGTTCAGAGGTGGGGCGCCTGCTGGCCATGATCGCCCGCTTTTCGACCAGGTCCACTTCCGGCGTGCAGACGATCATCGGCTGGAACATCATGCCGACTTTTTCCTCCAGCGTCATCTGGTCGAGCAAATTCTGGACGCGCTCCTCGATGGGGCGACGGCAGTCCTCGTACGCGTCGAGTTTGCCGTTCTTGTTCAGATCGCGGAAACTGAGGCCATCTACTTCGATGGTGGGCGCTTCCGGGCCGAGCTGGGCCCGGTGGCGTCTTGATGATAGGCGGAACCTGATGTGCGATGCGAGGAACAGTGTTCCGGCCAGTGCGGCCAATACAACTGTGGCGCCGAGCAGGGTCAGGAGGATGACCAGGAAGGGGCTCATATTTTCAGTCCATCGGCGGCCAGTTCGGTCCGGCGGCGCCGGTTAGGAGCAGGTCGACCGTTTCGGCGATCATCGTCTGCAGGGGGGCAGGGCGGTAGTTTTGATGCCACATCAGCATCTGTTGGAAGAAGAGGGCGCGGATCAAGCTTCCGAGGTAAAGGGGATCCAGTTCGGCCCGAATCTCGCCTATTTCCTGGGCCTGGTGAACCTGCTCGGCCAGCAATTGGACAAAGGCAGGGCCTATGCGCTCTTCCTCTCGTTGTTTCATCATGGCAGCAAAGAGCCGCTGCGCCAGCGCAGGATCCGTTATGGACTCTTTGGTCACCAGGCACAAAGCCATCTTGATGCGGGCGACCGGGCTGGCGGGCGCTCCCCCTTCGACCGCCAGCGTCTCTTGCAGTTTCTGGAGTCGCCACTCGGCGAGCGCGGGAAGGATCGCCTCTTTGGTCTCAAAGTAGTTGAAAAAGGTGCCCTTGGCAACCCCGACGGCCTGGGTGATCTGTTTGACGGTGGTCGCGTCGTAGCCCTGGTCTCGAAATAGCTGTAGAGCGACCTCCATGAGCTGCTGGCGGGTTTCGATTTTCTTGCGCTCGCGTCGAGAAAGGGTTTCTTCCATGGTCCTTCGGTGTCCGTCAAAAATGACCGGGGTCATATTGTACATGATGGAGGAGAATTGTCAATTCGGGCGAATCTGATACAATCCGCCTCTGCTATGGATTGGAATACTCTGTTGACCTCCTTTGGATTGATCTTTGTGGCCGAGCTGGGCGACAAGACGCAGTTAGCCGTCCTGGCGCAGACGTGCAAATATCGCCGGCCGTGGGCGGTCCTGCTGGGGGCCAGCCTGGCCTTGATCGCAGTCACGGCTCTGGGCGCTGCAGGCGGCCGGTTGGTGGGCCGGCTTGTGCCGCCAGCGGTATTGCGCTGGGGTGCGGCGGCGGCCTTTGTGGTGATGGGCGCGCTGGTTGCGCGGGAGGCCATCAAGGGCAAGGTTGCCGGCGAGGCGTGTTTGGCCGACGAGGGTGAGGAATCGGTGGGTGCTTCGCCCTTCTCGCCGAACTGGAAGGCGTTTGCCGCGACGTTCTGGCTGTTGTTCGTCGCAGAGCTGGGCGACAAGACGCAGTTGGCCGTGCTCAGTATGGCGACCAAGAGCGCGCCCTGGTTGGTGTTTATCGGGGGCGGGCTGGCGCTGACGGCGGTGACGGCGCTGGCCGTCGTCGGCGGGGAGGGGCTGTGCCGGTTGATCTCCAAGCGGGCGCTGCTCGGGGTATCGGCTGTGGCTTTCGTGGTGATGGGGGTGCTGATGGGAGTGGGGGTGGTGTAAGCAGCCCCTCGCTAGACCTCGATGCCGAGAAAAGTGCGGATGACGAATCCGATGAGAAAGCTCAGGGAGGTCACGCCAAGGCTCAGCCCGGTCATCTCGAGGAAGCGCCGTCTGAACGGGACGTCCTTGGCGACCGAGATGTAGTAGTTGAACAGGGCGATGACCGCGACGGCGGCGGCGAGACTGCTCGCCAGGCAGATGAAATAGTTCTCCAGCAGCAGGTAGGGCAGGATGAGCAGGATCACCGTCGCGATGTACGTGCTGCCCGTGTAGATCGCCGCCTTCATCGGGCTCCTATCGACCTCCTCCGACTTGGTGGAAAGATACTCCGATGCCCCCATCGAAAGCGCCGCGGCTATCCCTGTGATCGAGCCGGTCAGGGCGATGAGCTTTGTATCCTGCAGCGCCAGCGTGAGGCCGGCCAGGGCGCCGGTCAGCTCTACCAGCGCGTCGTTGAGGCCCAGCACGATGGAGCCGATATAGCGCAGGCGTTCCTCGTCCAGGAGGGCGAGCAGCGCCTCCTCGTGTTCGTTCTCCTCGCGGGCGATGGCCTCGGCCTCGGGGATCGTGCCGTACAGTGTCGCATAGTTCTCCTGGGCGCTCTCTTCGCCCCGCTCCATCAACTTGATGCCGAAGGTGAAGCCAAACACGCGGCTGATCCAGCAGTATTTCCAGACCTGGAATCGATTGGGTTCTACCTCCTGGTGGGTGTGCGCTTTCCACTCGTGATAGTGCCGCAGTTCGTCGTCGGCGATCTTTTCCAGGATGCGCCGGTTCTCGGGGGATTTGATAGTCCCCGCCAACCTTTTGTAGATGTGGTGCTCGGTGATCTCGTTTCTCTGATAGGTCAGCAGTTGGTCGCGCAGTTTTCGGTCGATCTCCATTCTTAGCCTCGCGTGCGTTCAGGATTGTGCGAGCTGCCCGTCCAGGCCGATCTCTTCCGCCACGCCCTGCATCGCCTCCAGGACGATGCTCACGTGCTCCCACAGCTCGACGCCCAATTCTGCGGCGCCTGCTTCGATCTCTTCCCGGCTCACCGCCGCGGCAAAGGCCTTGTCCTTCCACTTCTTTTTTACCGACTTGCTCTCGACCTCGCGGATGTCCTTGGACGGGCGGACGAGGGTGACCGCGACCAAGAAACCGGTGAGTTCGTCGACGGCGTACAGCGCCTTGGCCATCGGCGTGTCGCGCGGCACGCCGCTCTCGCCGTGGGAGAGCACGGCGTTGACGATTTCTTCGGGGTAGCCCTTTTCGCGCAGGATGCGCCCGCCGGCGAAGGGGTGCTCGTCGGGAAAGCGGTCGTACTCAAAGTCGTGCGCCAGGCCGACCGCGCCCCACAGATTCTCGTCCTCGCCAAGGCGGCGGGCGTAGGCGCGCATCGCCGCCTCGACGGCCAGCATGTGGCGCACGTGGTTCTCTGTAGCGCCGTATTCCTGGATCAACCCCCAGGCTTCCTCGCGGGTGATGGTGTCTTTCATAGATTTTCTCCTTGTGGGGCGAATTGGCAATTCGCCCCTACGACTAGATGCGCAGCTCCACGACATCCCCATCCCGCAGGATGTGATCCCGGCTGACCATCAATCCGTCGTGGGTGGCGCTGCCCCATACGCGGGCGGACTTGAGGTTGTCGAGAAAGTCCTTGTGTACCTTGCCCGCAAATTCCTCCACGGTACTACCTTTTTTCAGCACAAAGGGCCGGCTGAGATCGGCCTCTTTCCCCGGGGGCTTGGCGTAGACGCGGATGATCTCCAGCCGGTCAAAGACGGCGCGTTTGAAGCTATCGAAATTGCGGCCCATGGATGCAGATACGGGGACCATCGGCCACTTTTCTTCTATCAGCTCGCACAGCACCTCGAAATCCGCGTCTGCCTTCTCGTCGTCGCACTTGTTGACCACGACGAGCAGCGGGGTGAAGATGAACCCGCGCTCCTCTGCGTACCGTTCTCGCAAGCGCGACGGCGCGATGCGGCGTTCTTCAAGGAAGGCGATGCTGTTTTCGATCTGCTCGATGGGAAAAGCCTGCAGGTCTACGACCAATAGGATCAGGTCGGCGCGGCGGATCAGGTTGATCAGCTCCCCTTCCACGTGCTCTCTATCCAGCGATGGCGTGTCGATCAATTGAATCTGGACGTTCTCTACCTCCATCATGCCGGGCGTGGGCGTCCAGGTGGTGAAAGGATACTCTGCTGCGTCGGGGGTGGCGTTGGTCAGGGCTGCCACCAGGGTGGATTTGCCCGCGTTGGTCGGACCGATGAGCACGACCTGTCCCGCGCCTTCCTTATCGATGTGGAAAGGAGAGATCTGCCTGCCCGCGCCTTTTTTGGCTTCGGATGCCTCTTTCAGTTTGGCCAGCTTGCGCCGCAGGTCGGCCCGCAGGTGATCCGTCCCCTTGTGCTTGGGGACGATGGCCATCATCTCCTCGAGGTAGCGGATCTTTTCCTCGTTGGTCTGGGCCTCG
>JAFGED010000313.1 GCA_016931785.1 Anaerolineae bacterium | reverse complement strand
TTGGTCGACCTTTGCTGCTCGAGCCACGTGTCCAAATCAACCTTCCTGATGCGCCACATCCGTGGGCCGACCTTGTACGCGGGCAGTTCTTCATCCTTGATCCAGCGGCGCACCGTTTGGACGGAGACTTGCAATAGGTCAGAGACCTCCTGTGGGGTCAGAAAGGGTTCTGCCTCTGGGTTTGCAAATAGTGTGGACATGAATTTTGTGTGCTTGTAGTAGATTCGTTAAGCAACACTACCTATCATAACGACAATAGTTTATCACAAAGCACGGAAATCCACCATGGTACCTTTGTACCAAAAAGAGCCCGGTACCTCCGAGGTACCAGGCACTTCATCTATAAGGGGACGTCCCAAGCTAGGCCTCACCCAGAATCTCGTGCAGCGCTTGGCAGACCGTCTCTTGCTCCGGGTCAGTCAGAGATGGGTACATGGGCAGGGAAAAGATCTCCCTGGCGGCGGCCTCGGTGTGTGGCAGGTCGCCCTCCTTGTACCCCAGGCCACTGTATCCCCGCATCGTGTGGACGGGCCAGGGGTAGCTGATGTTGACGACGATGTCGCGCTCCTTCAGCCTGGCGATGATCGCATCGCGGCGCGGGTGGCGCACCACGTAGAGGTAGTAGGCGTGGAGGTTGTTTGGGGCCTCTTGAGGGAGGATGAGCGGTGTATCATCGAGCATCTCGCCGTAGCGGCGGGCCAGCTCGCGCCGCCGGGCGACGTAGCTATCGAGGTGGGCCAGCTTGCGACGCAGGATCTCGGCGTGGAGTTCGTCCAGACGGGAGTTGTAGCCGTGCTCCTCGGCGTAGTAGACCTCCTCCATCCCGTAAAACCGCAGGCGGCGCAGCTTGCGCTCGACCTCTTCGCTATCTGTGAGCACCATGCCGCCGTCGCCGTAGGCGCCCAGGATCTTGGTGGGGTAGAACGAGAAGGCGGCGGCATCCGACATGCTCCCCGCTTTCCGGCCCTTGAACTCGGCCCCGTGGCTCTGCGCACAGTCCTCCAGCACCTTCAGCCCGTGCTTTTCAGCGACCTCGTGCACGCTGTCCATATCGACGCATTGGCCAAAGAGGTGCACCGGCAGGATGCAGGAGGTTCTCTCAGTGATCGCGTCTTCCAATTGGGTGGTGTCCATCAGGAAAGTGGCAGGATCGATATCGACAAAGCGCGGCGTCGCACCGGCCGTGACGATAGCGGAAACAGTGGGCACGGCAGTGTTGGCAACGGTGATCACCTCATCGTCAGGCGCGACGCCGATGGCGCGCAGTCCCAGTGTGATGGCGTTGGTGCCGTTATCCACTCCCACGCCGTACCGGGCCCCACAGTAGGCGGCGAACTCGGTCTCAAAGCCCTGCACGCTTTCTCCCAGGATCAGGCGACCGGATGTGAGCACTTTTTCGATGGCGTTATAGATTTCGGCTTTTTCGGCCTCGTATTCGCTCAGGTAGCTCCACACGGCAATAGTCATCGGCTTACTCCTGCTTGCGCATTCGCCGAACCGCCCATTCCTGCTGCCTCCCTCAATCGCCACATCACCCGCGCATCCGATACCATGTCTTCCGCCAGTGCTTCGTGCGGGCCGGTCTCGATGGCTGAAACGACAGCGCGGAGGAACAGGGCGAATTGGTCGGCAGGGGGCACGGTGATGATTTTGGATTGGTTGTTCTGATTGATATGCACCTCGTTGGCTAGGCTGGCCGGCGCGGTAAAGACCCGGTCGATGGCGACGCTGGCCTGCGGTCCCAGGATGTCCAGACGGTTGCGGTAGCCCGTGTTGAAGCCAAAGTGGCCTACCATCGATCGACCGTCGCTGTAGGTCATCAGCACGCTAAAGCTCGTCTCTACCTCATCGCCCTTCCCGGTGATGCGGCAGGTGATCTCTTGGGGCTCTTCGTCGAAAAAGATGCGCCCCGGCGTGACGGCGTAGGGCCCCAGGTCCCACAGCGCTCCGCCATCGCAGGCTGCCTTGTAACGGAAATTATCGGCAGGTAGCGAGGGAAATGAGAAGGTGGCCGTCAGCCGGGTCGGGTGGCTGCCGGCTTCTGCGAACGCCTGCTTGACGACCGCGATCTGCGGGTGGTAGCCGTAGACGGTCGACTCGGCCAGACAGCGCCCCTGCCGCTGGGCCAATTCGACCAGGCGATGGGCATCGTCCAGGCAGGTGACGGCTGGTTTATCGACGATGACGTGATAGCTGTGCAGCAGGGCTCTCTCCGCCCACTCGGCGTGGGTGCTGTTGACCGTGGAGACGTAGACCAGGTCCGCCTCGCTCTCGGCCAGGGCGGTCTCATAGTCGTCAAAGACCCGCCCCGCAGCGCCTTCCGGCAGCGTCACCGCCGCCGCACGCGAGCGTGAGGCCACGTCGACGTGGGCGATGCCAGCTTCGGCCAGTGCGGGCAGCACGCGCCTCTGGGCGATCTTGGAGTAACCGATGAGGAGGAGTTTCATTCTCGATCCTCCAGTGGATTCAGGCAGGCGAGTAGATTGCGCGCCTCGATGTTAAAGTAGCTGTACTTGGTAAAGTCGATGATCTGTCCCAGCGTCATCCAGATAAAGTGCTCGGGCGGGTCGAGTTGGGTGTCCGGTGGCAGTTCAAGGATCATGTACCGGTTCTGGAAATGGTAAAAGCGTCCCCCCTCCTCCGACTGGATGGCCGAGTAGCGGACCTGTTCAGGTGGCGCCTGGAGAAACGTCTCCAGGAAAGGAGGATGGTTGGGTTGTTTCGCACGCGCCTCTGCGTTGGAGCAGGCCACCGTCGGCCCCATTTCGATGATGTCGAGGTTGCCCGGCTCCAGGCTGGCGCGGACGAGAAAATGGAGCGTGCCGTCGAATTTTTTGGTCAGGAACCCCACCACGCCATAGTCGGTGTGTTTGAGCAGGGGCTGTGTCCAGTGGGTCACCTCCCGGTTGCCGGCCTGCACCGACACGGCGATGACGGAAAAATGTCGTCCCGTTTCGTGCCGGATCTCGTACTCTGTCTGTTCCCAGCGCCGTACTTTGTCGAGGGGGATGCGCCTTACCTCGAGCTCGTACCGCGTCTTTAACCGCGTGAACCAGCTGATGATCTCGTCCAGCGTGTGGCGGACCGGCCTGCGGTCCAGCAGGGAGAGGAAGAGGTCCTTGGCGAAGCCGGTCAGGCGGCGGCCAAAGACGTCAAAGTGATCGGGGTAATCCTGCGAGGTCGCGGCGTAATAGTGCTTCCAGGCGATGTTGGTGAAGGGGATGCAGGAGAGCACGGTGCGGGCGTCCATGTTGACCAGGTTATCGACGGTGAGCAGCTGTTTGATCTGGCCCAGGGTGAGCCAACGGAACTCGTCGTGAGGGGGGACGTCCTCCGCGATCTCGATGATCATGTTGCGGTTGCGCTTGCGGAGAAAGCGCGCGCCCTGTTCGGACTGAAGCTGGTCGACCAGGATGCGGGCTTTGTCGTGGTCGAGAAAATATGCCAGGTAGGGCGGCAGCTTTCCTCGATGGACTTGCGTGTAGTTGCTCTTTGTGGCCTGTACCGTCGGTGAGAGTTGCAGGGCGTTGACGTTGCCCGGCTCCATCTTGGCCTGCATCAGGAAGTAGCGCGTGCCGTTGAACACCTTGGTGATGATGCCCAAGATTCCGATCTCTGGCTGGTTGATGATGGGCTGATCCCATTCCGGCACGGGACCATAGTTGGTGTGCGCCCGCACCCCCTCAATGGCAAAGAACTTGCCGGAGCGATGGACGAGCCGATGAGGGTTCTTGGCAAAGGTCCACTGGTCCATCTCGGCGAGGGGGATCTGTTCCACCACGAACCGGGTGGCCGTGCGGCGCGACTGGAACCACGCCAGGAACTCGTCGTGGGTTTGGAAGGGGTTCTCAACTGTCAGCGTCGAGCACAGGAAGCTCGCCTCTTTGGACGTCTGTTGCCAGGGCGTGTCCATCAGCTCCCTATCGCCTCAAGATACGCTTCCCAGGAGCGGAGCGACTTTTCGATATCGTAATGCGTGCTGGCCAGCACCAGGCACACGGCCCCTGGGGAAAAGTCGTACAGTTTGATGAACACCATCGGCGGCGTGTAGACGCCCCGGGTTGGATCGTCGAGAATGTAGGTCCGGGTACTGATGCCGTCGGAGAGGTCCATCTTGAAGCGCCCGGCGGCGGCGGTGACGACCTGCTCGGTGTCTGTGTGGGCGTGCCCGCCCCGGTCGGTGGCGATGTGGTGCATGTAAAAGAGGCGCTTGATCTCGAAGGGGATATCCTGCCCGCTCTCGATGGAGGTCAGCACGCCGCGTTCGTCCACGTTTGAGGGCAGGTCAATCCAGTGGACGGCATCTAGCACACCCGGCACCTCCTTCACTGTCAATTTGGTCATCGTTCATTCTTGAGATGTTCTTTCCGCACCACCAGCTTCCACCAGAGTTCCAGTAGCTGGAATCCGGTGCGGAAAAGGCGCTGCCAGTTAAAGAACTGGGAGACGCCGTACTGTCGATGGTAATGGTGCACCGGCACCTCGGCAAATGTGTACCCCGCGTCCTGGAACTTTTTCACCATCTCCAGGCATATCGTGCCCGTGTCGCTCTCCAGCTCGATCTCGTCAAAGATGGAGCGGCGGATGAGGCGAAAGTCGCAGTCCACGTCCCGCAGCTTGAAGCCAAAGGCGAGCTTGACAAAGTGGTGGTACAGCCGCCCGATGATGCGCCGGCTGATGGGATCGCTGCGCGTGATCTTGTAGCCGTTGACGACGTCCACGCCCTCCTTCAATGCCTCTACCAGCATCTTGAGCTCGCGTGGGTCGTACTGCGCGTCGCCGTCGGTGTAAAAGAGCCATTCCTTCGTCGCGGCGTCAAAGCCGGAGCGCAGCGCGCCGCCGTAGCCGCGGTTCTTGGGATGATGGATCACGCGCAGTTCGGGATAGCGGCCGGCGAGTTCGTCCAGCACCTCGGCGGTGTAGTCGGCGCTGCCGTCGTTGACCACGACGATCTCATAGTCGTCCGTCACCTGACGCAGCGTCATCAGGGCCGTCAGCACCATGCTGGGGATGGTGCCGCCGTCGTTGTAGGCGGGGAAAAACGCCGTGATGCTGCGAGGACGTTCCATACCTTACTCCGGGCTCTATGAAATGCTCCCGACTGTGGCAGGGAGGCGAGCGACAGTAGTTTATCTCAAATGGAATGGGATTGCAAGTAGCTGCATCGTCGGGGGTGCGTTTGTACTTTGGGGCACTTTTGCCTGCTTTAGAGAAATGTGATCTCTGCGTGCATTTTGTATGATCCTATGCGCGTTGCG
>JAFGED010000038.1 GCA_016931785.1 Anaerolineae bacterium | reverse complement strand
TGCACAGGCTGGGGCACCAGGGGCATGGTGAATGACGTTCCTGATATACCTGGTAGCACTTTTGGCCTACCAAGGGCATGTGATGGGTGTACATCTGTTCCATCCAGCGGTTGGTCTGAATCACGTTGAGGTCGGTGTCCAGCACGCTGATGCCATCCTGAATGGCATCGAACACGTCCTGTAGGAATCGCTCGTTTCTTCGCAGCGCCTCCTCCGTTAGCTTGCGCTTGGTGATATCGATGATGCTGACGATAATCCCTCGCATAGGATTCAGAGGATCTAGAGTGTTTATCTTGACGTGACCGTCGAATGGTGAACCGTCCAGACGTCTGAACTCGGCATCGAATTCTACCAGCTCGCCCAATTTCCGTTGCTCGTAGGCAATCTCTCCAATGCGCCTATATTCTTCCTCGCTGGCATACAACATCTTGGTGTCTTTTCCCACGTACTGCTCTTCCTCGGTGAATCCGAACAGCTTGGCCATGGCGTCGTTTGCCCAGATGATTTTTCTATCCCTGGTATAGGCGATACCTACGGCGGAAGCAGTCAGAATGCTGTCTAGCAACTCTTCGTTCTCCCGCAAGGCCTCCTCCGCTCGCTTGCGCTTGGTGATGTCGCGGGCGTTGATGACTATGCCGCGAACCTCGGGTTTATCGAGCAGGCTGTTGGTGATCATCTCGATGGACACCCAGGAGCCATCTCGGTGCTTGAGACGGAACTCGGCCCTGATGGGAGTGCCGGGGTTCTGGATAGCCTGAGAGAGTTTTTCTTGGACCATCTGAACGTCGTCTGGATGGACGTGTTCGAAAGGGTCGTTAGTCAGAAAATGATCGGCGCTGTAGCCCAGGATGCGTTCCACTGCCGGGCTGGCGTAGCGTACAGATCTGGCAGACTCCATGACGACGATGATGTCAGGCGAGTTTTGGACGAGAGCGCGGAAGCGCTCCTCGCTTTCCCGCAATGCTTCTTCCGCTCGCTTTTGCTCGGTGATGTCGGTCGCTATGCCGGCGACGGCGTAGGGTTCGCCGGAGGCATCCGCGAGCGGGAATTTGAGCGCGATGAAGGTGTGCAGGCCGTCGGGAAAGGGAATAACCTCCTCAATCTGCATGGCTGTTCCGGCTTTGAGTGTGTCTTGATCGTCTGCCAGGAACTTGGTTGCGATCTCTTGCGGGAAAATGTCGTACGGCATTCTGCCGATGGCCTCTCCTCGCTGCAGGTCGAATATCGTTTCGATCTGCTTGTTGACCAGCAGGTAATGTCCCTGCAGGTCCTTGATCTGGATCGCCACCGGGGAATGATCCACGATGGCGTTTAGCAACCGTCGATTTTTTTGCAGTTCCTCTTCCACCCGCTTGTGCTGTCGGCGTTCCTCCCTCTCGTGCAGCGCGCGCGCCACCACCGGCCCCAGCCGCGAGAGGCGTTCCTTCAGCACGTAGTCGGTTGCCCCAGCCTTGAGGCTTTCGATGGCGGTCTCCTCGCCCATCGTGCCAGAGACAAAGATGAACGGCAGGTCGAGGTCGCGCTCGAGGTATAGGTGCAGAGCCGTCAGCCCGTCAAAGGCCGGCAGGTTGTAATCGACCAGGATGGCGTCATAATCCGGCGCGTCGAGGCAGGCCAGGAACTCGGCGCGGGTTTCCACGCGCTCCCATTGGCATACGTATCCGGCTTTTTCCAGTGTGGCGACCTCGAGCTCTGCGTCGAGCGGGTCATCTTCTAGGATGAGCAGGCGGAGTGCAGTTGACATCGCTGTCTCCTTTTCCCTTTCTCCCTACGTTGGGAGCGAGAGATGAGAGCTCGCTTTATCACCGGCTTTGGAGCGCATCCGGCGGCGGTTCGTTGGTCAGCACCCAGAACAGGCAGAGCTGTTTGACCGCCTCGACGAACTTGTCGAAGGCAACGGGCTTGACCACGTAGGCGTTCACGCCCAGGTCGTAGCTTTCGACGATGTCTTGCTCTTGGTCGGAAGAGGTGAGCACGACGACGGGGATGATCTTGAGCGCCGGATCGCTTTTAACCTGGCGCAGCACCTCCAACCCATCCACCTTGGGCATCTGTAGATCGAGGAGCACGATCACGGGGTGATTGGCGGGCCGGGCAGCGTACGCTCCCCGCCGGTACAGGTAATCCAGCGCCTCGGCTCCATCTCTGGCTATGACGACCCTGTTAGCCAGGTTGTACTCCTCCAGGGCGGTCAACGTCAATTCGATATCGTTGGTGTCGTCTTCTACCAGCAAGATGTCTCTGGTCTCCATTATCCCTCCTCCGCCTGTCTGAGCGTAAAATAGAAGGTCGCGCCGTGGTCCGGTGTGCCTTCTGCCCACACTCGCCCGCCGTGACGCTCGACGATGCGGCGCACTGTGGCCAGGCCGACGCCTGTGCCTTCGAACTCTTCTTCTCGGTGCAGGCGCTGGAACACGCCGAACAGCTTGTGGGCGTATTGGGGATCAAAGCCTACGCCGTTATCTCGTACAAACAGGGCCACGTAATCGCCCTTCTCGTCAGTTGGCAGGGCGCCGATCTCGATACGTGCTTCCGGCTGCGAGGCGGTGAACTTGACCGCGTTGGAGAGCAGGTTGCTCCAAACTTGGAGCAGCAAGGTCGGGTCGGCCTCGACGGCCGGCAGCGGGCCGATCTCCCAGGTGATGCGCCGGCCCTCTACCTCAGACTCGAGTTCTCTCTGCACCTTGCGGATTATCTCGTCGAGCGCGACCCGCCGGGTCTGTATCTCTGCGCGCCCGGCGCGTGATAGCGTCAGTAGATCGCCTATCAACTGGCCCATCCGCTCGGTCGACTGAGCGATGGTTTCTAGATAGTGTGAGGAGGCGGCGTCCAGTTGCCCCTCCTCGTGCTTGCGCAAGAGATCGACAAAGCCGGCGATGTGGCGCAAGGGGGCGCGCAGGTCGTGAGAGACGGAATAGGCAAAGGCCTCCAGCTCCTTGTTGGAGGCCTCCAGCTGCGCGGTGCGCTCGGCGACCTGTCGCTCGAGGCTGCTGATGAGGGTCTGCAGCTGGATGGTCATGCTGTTGAACGTATCGGCCAGGATCCCCAGCTCGTCCTGGCTGGCGATCTCGACCCGCTGCGAGAGGTCGCCGGCGCTGATGGCCTGTGCGGTCGCAGCCAGGGTCCTGATCGGCCGGACGATCTGGCGCACGGCCAGGAGTCCCAGCGCGCTGGCGACGACCAGTGCAGCTATGACGAGGATCACGGTGATGACCACCGTATTGATCGCCAAGGCCAGGGCGCTGGAGACGGTTTGCTCGGCGACGACGTTGAATTCTTGCTCCCCAAAGTGGATCCTCTCGACAGCCAGAACGGCGCGCGTGCCGTTCAATCCCGTCTGAATGCCGTCTTGCTCGGGCAGGTCAAAGTGGGTATCTCGCAACACTACCGAAGGATTGCGGTGTGCTATGACCTTGCCCTGGGCATCGACGATGTAGATGCTTTGCCCTGGGCTGCTCCGTACGTCCGCGATCAGGTCCCATATTCTCTTGATGCGAACCTCAGAGATGAGCACTCCGTCTGCCATGCCGGTGCGCGCATTGAGCAGGGGCGCGGCGATGGTCATCAAGGGCTCGCCGGTGACTTGCTCGAAGCGGACTGGGCTGTAATAGACCTGACCGCTCGTGTGGGGAATGACGAACTCGTCGGCCTCGGCGCGGTTGTGTAGCTCGGTAGAGGTGAGGCTCAAGCGATAGAGGTGGATCTGCTCCTGCCCGGTGTTATCGAGTAAGGCCAGTTCCTCGAAATCTTCCTTGGACATGAGCACTGTCAACATGTCGCGCTGTCCGTCCAGATCAAGCCCCGGCAACATCTGTGCCCTGCTAACCAAGCGCAGCTCGTTTTCCAGCTCCTCAAAGAAAGCTGTTACCTCGGCGGCCACACGCTGCGCCACCTCGCGCTGCAAGTTGAGCGCTTGTTGCTCCTGGGTGGCGAAACCCTGCCAGGCCAGGATGGCCCCGACCAGCAGCAGGGGGCCGACGCCCAGACCGATGAAGATCACGTTCAATCGTATCCGGATGCTTTTGCGCATAGCAGCAGTTTGCACGCCTTTAGCGAATGATGATGTCTGCCTGTAGCAGCACCTCGTCCGATATATCAAGGCCGATGGCTTCGGCCGTCTTCAAGTTGATCGCCGAAAAGAACTCGGCCGTTTCCACCGGCAAGTCGGCCGGCGCGGTCCCTTGGAGGATTTGGTCGGCCAGACGTGCTGCTTCCTGTCTCGCGGAGGCAGCTAGGTCCATGCCATAGGCGGTCAAATGACCATCCTCGACCGCCGTAAGACTCGGCGCTGAGGTGGGCAGTCCGAGTTCGATAGCCAGCTTTATCCAATCATCGGCGCGCGCATTGACCAGGCTATCGGGCAGGAAGAAGACGGCGTCGGCTTCCTCTGGGATGGTCTCAAAGGCAGCCGCGACTTGCTGGGGGGTGCTGGCTTCGCGTGTGATGAGTTCAACGCCAAGCGTCGCAGCGGCTTTGCTCACTATTTCCAGTGCCAGCACGGCGCTGCGATCCTCGGGGTTATAGGGAACATAGACTTGTTGTATTGTAGGCGCTACCTGTATTAACCACTCCAGCCGCCGTCCCTCTTGAGGGCCAAAAGTGACGCCGGTGATATTGCCACCCGGGTGCCTGAGGCTATCCACCAGGCCGGCGCCCACCGGGTCGGTCACGGGTATAAAGATCACGGGTATATCGGTGCCGGCGGTGGCTCGCTGTGCCGCCTGGGTAGCAGGCGTGGTGATGGATAGAATCAGATCGACATCTGCCTCCACAAGCCTTTGTGCTATCGCATCGAGTTCGTCGATGTCGTCGGCCGCCCCTTCGTAAAGATAGGTGACGTTTTCACCCTCGACGTAGCCTAACTCGGCCATGCCCTCTTTGAAGCCTTCCAAGGTTGTTTCTATGAGTGGTAAGGGGTTGATCACGCCGATGGTGTAGGTTTTTGGGGAAGGGGCGAAGCAGGCTGCCAGCGGCAGGATGAGCGCGATTGCACAGGCGAGGACTGACCACCTATTTGGGGTGCTGCTCTGAGCACGGACGTTGTCTACCATGGGTTTCACCTCCTAAAAGTCTTCCTGATAGACATAGCGCTATCTCGGCTGCTAGCGTGTAGGTTGTTGACAGTGTTTTGCTGGAGGGCCCGTGGGAAAAGTGGTTCAGAGGGCCAGGGATTCCAAGGTGTGCGTGGTGTTCTCGGCGAGACCCCCCGTTCGGTTTGGCGGTGAAGCTTTTTAGCTTGAACTCAGTTTATAACAGAATGGCTCTGGTGACAAGTTGGTGATCATCCATATGTCTGGATAAAGAATTTCTCTTCCGAGGCATTGGAATGGCCACATCGAAGATGCCGGTAATCACAGTGACAGGTTGTAGCTGTGAGAGGGAGTGGATGCCGTCCTATCGGTCGGTGGCGCTGAAGCAGGCGGCGACTGGCTTTCACCGCCCAAAAGGTTTGTAGGGGCGGCGCGTTACTTGGCCACGCGGAACACGCAGACTGGGTCGCCCAGGGCGATGCAGGCCGTCTCTTGGACCGGGTGGCTGTGGCCAGTGCCCCACTCGACCATCTCCTGGTATACCGCAGTGGCGATGTGGCAGACGGGGTGGGATACGTCTGGGCCGCCTTCCCGAGCGCGGCGCGCGATCTCGGCGCAGTAGGGGCAGGCGTGGATCTCCATGTAGAAGGCGTCGTCCTCTTCTCGCAGGTGGTGGGGGTTGCCATACAGAGCCGTGCCTTCCTCTTCCACCTTTTGCAGAATCAGTTCTATGCGCTTATTCTCGGGGAGGAGCTTGAGGGCCGCCCCGGCCAGGTTGTAGCGGGTGGGGTGCAGGCGGCGGAGCTCTTGCCCGCCCTTGCGCCCGCCCTGGGCAAAGATGGCGCGGGAGCCTCGTGGGCCAAAGAGTTCATAGATCTGTGCGAGAAGGGACGAGTATTCTTGAACGGTGATGGCTGGGGACTCGTCGGCCGAGGGCGGGTTATCGATGTAGGTTGAGAGGCTGCTTTGGCGCAGCAGCATCGCCAGCGACTTTTCGCCCATAAGGTCGCTGACCTGCTGGAACACGACGTGAAGCAGCAGGTTGGGGATGCGTCTTTCTTCCATCGGTCTCTCCTGTTTCGAGATTTAGAACTTTGCCTTGGTGTCTATTGTATGCTGGTTTTCGCGCCGGTGCAAGTACTGACCGATCGCCTTGCAGGAGATCTAGGTACCGGTTGGCTGTGGCAAAAAGTTTTTGTGCAGTGCAAAAACGGAATTTCACACTGCATAAATTTGTACCATCTCGTAACTACTCAGCCCTGCTTCGCAGTTGCCTTTCGCGACAAAAAGGGGAGGAAGGCGGGGGGTTCGAGGGCGGCTTCGCCGCCCTCGAACCCCCCATCTCTTCCTTTTTTGAGCGAGGGCCACTGCTCGGGCAAACAGGCAGATACCTGAAAACAGCTCCAAATGGGGCAGAGCTCTCGTTTTTGCCCCCATTTTGAGACTCAGGTGGGGACAGAACCTTGGGTTGACTTTTTGATGTCGAACGCCTTTTGCTCTGGGACGCAGATAAACGCGGAAAAGCGCTGATCTATGATCAAAAAGAAAAATCTGTGGTAACTACTCAGCCTTGCTTCGCAGTTGCCTTTCGCGTGTGAAAAGAGATGGGGAGTTTGGAGAGCGGCGAAGCCGCTCTCCAAACTCCCCATCTCTCCCCTTTTCGAGCGAGGGAGACTGCTCAGGCGAATAGCCTGGGTAGTTACAATCTGTGAATGTGAATCTGCGTCCAAAAAAGGCGTTA
>JAFGED010000312.1 GCA_016931785.1 Anaerolineae bacterium | reverse complement strand
TCATCTCAGCTAGAGAACGGGGGGAGCGGGCGGCGAAGCCGCCCGCTCCCCCCATCCTTACAACTCATTTGAAACGCACCCAATTGAATTTTCCGAGCCGTCAAAGATATATTTGCTGCGTGTGTTTGTGGATTTTGATAGGCAACCACCAGAGGTGGTCACCGTATATCGCACCAGCAAATTGGACAAGTACCGGAGAGATGCGAAATGAGAGTGATATACGATCGTGAGACGGATACGATGACCGTCATCTTGACAGATGCCCCTGTAGCGGAGAGCGATGAGGATAAGCCTGGAGTCATATTGGATTATGATGACTCGGGCAACCTGATTTCGCTAGAGATTCTTGATGCCTCGCGTCGGGTCATGCTGCCAAGCCAGATCGAATACCAGGTAGTACCATCTGCGCCGTGAGTGTGGGTTTGCAGCCAGGTAGGATGTGCTTCAGGTCAGGCTCCCAATAGGGTCGAGGACCTTGAAGCCAAGTGCAACATTGCCAGACTATTCCGCCACGCGCTTGTAGAAAATCGGCAGCCGCTGCACGGGGTCGTCGCCTATGGTGTGGGCGGCCAGCACCCGCTCGCGGGCTGCCGTCAGCTTTGCCTCGTCGCCCGCGTGGACGGTGAACAGCGGCGTGCCCTTTTGCACCAGGTCGCCCACCTTGTAGTGCACCACCACGCCCACGCTGTGATCGATCAGATCGTCCTTCTGCTCCCGCCCGCCGCCCAACTCCACCACCGCCGAGCCAACCTCGACGGCGTTGAGCTCGGCCAGGTAGCCGCTGCGCGGCGCGGGTACGGGTTCGATCAGCCGGGCCTGAGGCAGCCGCTCCGGCTCCTCGATGGCGCGCACGTCGCCGCCCTGCGCCTCTACGAGCTCCCTGAACTTTTGCCAGGCGTCTCCCGATGATAGCATATCCATCGCCAGCGCGAGCGCTTCGCTCTTGTCGGCGGCCTTACCGCCCAGCGCCAGCATCTCTGCCGCAATGACCAGGCAGTGCTCGCGCAGGTCGGCGGGGCCGCTCTCGTGCAGCGTGGTGATCGCCTCCTTGACCTCCAGCGCGTTCCCCACTGCCCAGCCCAGCGGCTGGTTCATGTCGGCGATGAGGGCCACCACGCGCCGCCCGGCATGGGTTCCCAGGCGCACCATCGCCTCGGCCAGCGTTTCGGCGTCCGCGAGCGTCTTCATGAACGCACCGTTTCCTACCTTGACATCCAGCACGATGGCGTCGGCCCCGGCGGCGATCTTTTTGCTCATGACCGAGCTGACGATGAGGGGGATGGCGTTGATGGTGCCCGTCACGTCGCGCAGGGCATATAGCCTGCGGTCGGCGGGGGCCAGGTCGGCGCTCTGCCCGGTCAGCACGATGCCGATCTTGGCGAGCTGGGCTCTGAACTCGGCGTCGTTCAGGTCGGTGCGGTAGCCGGGGATCGATTCCAGCTTGTCGGCCGTGCCGCCGGTAAAGCCCAGGCCGCGCCCGGTCATCTTGGCCACCGGCAGCCCGCAGGCGGCCACCAGTGGCGCGACGATCAGGCTGACCTTGTCGCCCACGCCGCCCGTGGAGTGCTTGTCCACCGTGACCGGGGCGATGTCGCTCAGGTCGAGCATGTCGCCCGAACGGGCCATCGCCATGGTCAGGTCGAGCGTCTCGCGATCGCTCATGCCGCGCAGGAAGACGGCCATCAGCCATGAGGCGGCCTGATAGTCGGGGATATCGCCCTTGGCGTATCCCTGGACGAAGAACTCGATTTCCTCGCGCGAGAGCTCTCCCCCGTCTCGCTTCTTGGCAATTATGTCTGTTGCATGCATGGGCCACCTCGCTGTTGGTGTGAACGATAAGGGCGACTTGCGCTTTATTATAGCAGAGTCTCCTGAAAAAATGTAAACGGTGGGGAATCCTCAACTTGTTGAGACGTTTTCGAGCCGCTCAGCGGGACGCGCCCGAACAAGTTCGAGATTCCGGCGTATCATCTCAATAATCCGGGGGGTGGGGGGTGTGAGGGCGGCGTAGCCGCACTCACACCCCCCGTCTTCCCCTACTTATTGACAAGATACATTCCGGCACCATTGAGTGGGGCGGGTAGGGCTGCATTTAACCGTGATACGTGTGTAGCTTGACAAGAGTCCGTTGACGCAACTGGCGACTTTGCAGATGTCGCGGAGGGCTTTCTCCATCCCCCCTGTTTCCCCCCTTCCCCAGGGAAGGGGGGAGGAAAAAACGTGGGGTTTTGTGGGCGCGAAGCGCCCACAAAACCCCACACCCCTATCTCCACGGTTCAGTGCGGAGCTACCGTGGGGCGCTATCTGTGCTGGAACGAGTTTTTTTCGGTAGAGTCATAGCAGGATTGAGGTCGGCGGGGAAATTGCCCTGGGGATTGGTTAGGGCTATAATGAGTTAAAGGAGTAAAGGCAATGGGCAAAGTTGACGTGATTCTAACTGGAGGCAGCGTGGCCGCGATGAACGGCGATTTCGACCTGTTCACCTCCGGCGCGGTGGCTGTTCGCGATGGTCTCATCGAGGCGGTGGGGCCTGCTGGCGAGATCGCGGAGGCGTATACGGCAGACGAGGTCGTGGATTGCAGCGGCTGCGCCGTCATCCCGGGCCTGATCAACGTGCACACCCACGCGCCGATGACGCTGTTGCGCGGCCTGGCTGACGACCTGCGGCTCGACGTGTGGTTGATGGGCTACATGATGCCCGTGGAACGCGAGTTCGTCGGCTCGCGCTTTTGCTGGCTGGGCACGCAGCTGGCCTGCGCCGAGATGATCCGCTCCGGCACGACCTGCTTTGCCGACATGTACTACTACGAGGAGGCGGTGGCCGACGCGGCGGCCCAGGCGGGAATGCGGGCGGTGTGCGCCGAGACGCTGCTGCGCTTTCCCTCGCCCGACGCGCTGAGCTACGACGAGAGCCTGCAGCGCACGCGTGGTTTTGTCCAGCGTTGGGACGGCCATCCACTGATTGTGGCGGCAGTGGGACCTCACGCGCCCTACACCACGACGGCCGACCTGCTGCAGGATAGCGCCAAACTGGCGATAGAGTTCGACGTGCCGCTGCACATCCACGTCGCCGAGACCAAGCAGGAGGGGGAGGATCACTTGGCCGAGCATGGGATGTCCGTCGTGCCCTGGCTGGAGGATCACGGCGTCCTGGATGCCAAGGTCATCGCCGCGCACTGCGTGCACATCGACGAGGACGAGATGCACATCCTGCTGCGGCACGGCGTCGGCGTGGCGCACAATCCCACCAGCAACCTCAAACTGGCCAGCGGCGTCGCGCCGGTGACGCGTATGCTGGCGCTGGGGCTGGACGTGGGCATCGGCACCGATGGTCCGGCCAGCAACAACGACCTGGATATGTGGGAGGAGATGCGCCTGGCGGCGCTGCTGGCGAAGGGTGTGACCTTCGACCCCACCGCGCTTCCGGCGCGGCAGGCGCTGGCCATGGCGACCATCGGCGGGGCGCGAGCGCTGCACATCGGCGACCTGACCGGTTCGCTGGAGCCGGGCAAGCGGGCCGACGTCGCCGTGGTGGATCTGAACCACTTGCACAACACGCCCCACTTTGCACGCGATCCGCAGGCGCTGTACGCGCAGTTGGTCTATGCGGCCAAGGGGAGCGACGTGCGGGACGTGATGTGCCAGGGACAGTGGCTGATGCGCGGGCGGGAGCTGTTGACCCTGGACGAGCAGGCGCTGCTCGACGAGGCCGCCGTCGTGGCGGGCAAGATCGACGCGTTCCTGGTCGAGCGAGAGGAGAGCGTGCTCAGCAAGCTGCTCGTCATCGGCCAGGTGGCCCAACAAAAGATGTTCGAGGTGCAGGTGAAGGTGCTCCTGGCCGAGCCGCCGGCCGAGGATTTTCTCGACCGGCCCCAGTTCGTGGTTCTCAAGCCCTCGACGCGCCGCCAGTACGATACCTACTTTTTGTTCGATGACGCGTATCGCAGCCGCCTGCGCTACCGGGAGGACGAGGTGTTGGGTGAGGGCGGCGAGGTGCAGGACGTGGTCTACCGGCTGACGCTGACCACCGAGACGAAGGAGCGGGAGTACGATAACTCGGTGCTGCTCTCGCGCTCGCGCTTTGACGCGCCGGTGACGCGCAGCATGCGTTTCTACCGCGAGTATTTCAAGCCGGTGGAAGAGGTGGCGGTGCACAAGGAGCGGCGGCGCTGCCACCTGCGCTACGGGGGGACCGATTTTGCGATCAACCTGGACCGGCTGATGCAGCCGGATCTGCCGGGCGTGTTCCTGGAGATCAAGAGCCGCACCTGGTCGGGGCAGGACGCGGAACGCAAGGCGGAGCTGATCGGCGAGCTGCTCGAGCTTTTCGGCGTGCAGGAGCAAGAGCTGGTGAAGCAGGAATATTTGGAACTGGCGCGTGAGGCGGGCCGGTTGAGTGAGTAAAGGAGGAGGCGCGATATGGCCAAGATTCTAGAGTTGTTGGGCGCGCAGGCGGACGATCTATTGGGACACGTGTGCGAGGGAATCCCCAAGGAGATGCTACACCTGCCTGGGCCGGATTTCGTCGAGCGGGTGATGGCCCAGACCGACCGCTCCGCGGCGGTGCTGCGCAATATGCAGACGGTTTTCAACACCGGGCGCCTGGGCGGCACGGGTTACCTTTCGATCTTGCCCGTCGACCAGGGAATCGAGCACTCGGCTGGGGCCTCGTTCGCGCCCAACCCGATCTATTTCGATCCGGAGAACATCGTGCGGTTGGCCATCGAGGGGAACTGCAACGCCGTTGCTTCGACGCTGGGTGTGCTGGGGGCGGTCTCGCGCAAGTACGCGCACAAGATCCCCTTCATCGTCAAGATCAATCACAACGAGCTGTTGACCTATCCCGGGATACACGACCAGACGCCGTTCGCCGGCGTGGAGCAGGCGTTCAATCTGGGCGCTGTGGCGGTTGGCGCGACGATTTACTTTGGCTCGGAGGAATCGCGCCGCCAGATCCAGGAGGTGAGCGAGGCGTTTGCCTACGCCCACGAGCTGGGGATGCTCACCGTGCTGTGGGCCTACCTGCGCAACCCGGCTTTCAAGCACGAGGGCGTGGACTATCACACCGCCGCCGACCTGACCGGGCAGGCCAACCACCTGGCCGTCACCATCGAGGCGGATATCGTCAAGCAGAAGCAGGCCACGAACGACGGCGGCTACACCGCCATCGGGTTCGGGCGCACGCATCCCAAGGTCTATAGCGAGCTGACCAGCGACCACCCCATCGACCTGGTGCGCTACCAGGTGGCGAACTGCTACATGGGCCGCATCGGCATGATCAACTCTGGCGGTGCTTCGGGCGAAAACGACCTGGCGCAGGCGGTGCGCACGGCCGTCATCAACAAGCGCGCCGGCGGCATGGGCCTCATCTCCGGGCGCAAGGCGTTCCAAAAGCCGATGGAGGAGGGGGTCAAGCTGCTCGATGCCATTCAGGACGTCTATCTCTCCGCCGAGGTGGCCGTCGCCTGAGCGGCCTCTAGAAGCATGCGTCCTATCTCCGCCGCGCGCTCGGGGTTTTCCGGATGCTCCAGGAGAACCGCCACGGCGTAGCGGCTGTTTCCCCTTTGACCTACGCCCAGGAACCAGGCGTGCGGGGGTTGCCCCTGGCCGGCCACGGCGAGGCCGAGGTGGCCGCTGATCCCGTTGCCGTACTGCGTCCAGGCTGCTAGAATCTCCGCGGCGTCGCTGGCCGAGAGCACGGTGTGCGGCTCGCCGATGCTGGTCTGATCTTGCCAGTTTCCTCCCGCGCCCTCGACGCGCAGCGCCAGGCGCGGCGCCGGCCTCGTCCCGTCGTTGGCCAGCGTCCCCGCCACCAGTGCCATCTGCAGTGGCGATACGGTCAGGTTCCCCTGGCCGATGGCCTCGCGCTCCAGGGCTGCGGTGGTCGTGAGCGCGTCTGCGGTCCAGTCGGCGGCCTCCGTCGGAATCTCCAGCGCGGGTGGGGTGCCGGCTAGCCCCCACCGGTCGAAGGCTGCGGCTAGGCCGTTTGCCCCCATCCCTTTGCCCAGGCGTGCAAAGGGGGCGGCGCAGGCGGCGGCGTAGGCGTCGGCCAGGCTCTTGGGGTCGGCGGGTTGAGAGCTGCACGCCAGCCACGAGCCGTTCACGGCGACCGGGACCGTCGCGTCGGGTATGGGCCTGGCAAAATCGGCCTGCCCGGCCTCGAGCACCTGGGCCAGTATGATGGTCTGCAAGGCGGTTCCCGGCTGGTAGAGGCCCTGTGTGGCGCGGTTGACCAGCGGGGCGGCGGGGTCCTCGCGCAGCGCATCCCAGCTTTTATCGAGCTGCTGTGGGTCGAAGGTGGGGCTGGAGGCCATGGCCAAAATCTCGCCGCTGGCGGCGTCGAGCAGCATGACGGCCCCGGTGTGGCCCTCCAGCGCCCGCTGGGCCGGGGTCTGCAGCGTCACGTCGATGGTCAGTTGTACGTCTTGGCCCTGGGGCGGGCGATGGAGCAGATCGTCCCACGCGGCCTGCCAGACGGTGCGTTCGGCCTCCCCGCGCAGTTCGGCATCAAAAGCCGCCTCGATCCCTCCGGTGCCGTAGCGCAGGCTGGCATAGCCCACGGCAGGTGCGGCCCCCGGCACCGCGTAGCGGCGAGCGACGGTTCCATCCCCTGCAATTTCGATATCGGCTACCACCACCCCGTTTCGGTCCAGGATGCGCCCGCGCACGATGTGCTGCTCGTAGAGGACGCGGCGGGGGTTGTCCTCGCGGGCGCGCAGGGGTTCGGCGCGGACGATGGACCAGTAGCCGCAGGTGGCGGCCAGGAGGATCAATGCCGCGGCGAGCACGCGGGTGAGACGCAGGAGCGAGCGGTGAAAAGCCGGCTGGTTGCTTGGCTGGCTGGTTGCCTGGTCGGATATGCGGAGGAGGAGGGCGAGGGCGATAAAACTGGTCAGGATGGAGCTGCCGCCGTAAGAGATGAGGGGCAGGGTGACGCCCGCGATGGGGGCCAGCTTGGCGTTTCCGGACATGATGACCCAGGCCTGGATCACGAGCCCGGCCGTCAGCCCGGCTGCCAGGAAGCGTTCAAATGGGCGTGGGGCGCGGGCGGCGACGCGAAAGCCGCGCAGCATCACGACGCCGTAGAGCGCTATGACGGCCACCGCTCCTGCCAGGCCAAGCTCTTCGGCGATGGCGGCAAAGACAAAGTCGGTGTGTACCGCCGGGATGTAGGTCGGGTCGCCCAGCCCCACTCCTCGCCCAAAGACGCCCCCGGCGCCAAAGGCCAGCAGGCTCTGCACGATCTGGAAGGCGCGGTCGGCGGCCTCCGGCCAGGGGTTGAGCCAACTGTCCACGCGCAGGGCCACCTTGTCTGATAGATAGTAGCCGGCCACGCCCACGACGAGAAAGAGCGTCAGCCCGGCGACGACGTACCCCCATTGTCCCGTCGCCAGGTACAGCATCGCCAGGAGGGTGAAGAAGAAGAGCATCGCGGCTCCCAGGTCTTGCTGCCAGGCTTGCAATACGATCGCCAGTCCGAACATTGCCAGAAGCGGTCCAACGTATGCCAATGGCGGAAGCCGCCATCGCCCGATCCTGTGCCCTGCGGCGAGGATCAGGTCCTTTCTCTCGGCCAGGTAGGAGGCCATGTAAGCGATCAGCAGCAGTTTGAGCAGCTCGGCGGGTTGAAAGTAGATCCCAAAGACCCCCAGCCACAGGCGCGGACCGTAGCCGGAAGGGTTGACGCCGACGGCGAGGGTGGCGGCCAGGAGCGCTAGGCCGCCAAAGAGCCAGGTGTAGCGGAAGCGACGCAGCCAGCGCAGGTCGTGGCTCAGCCGGACGATGGCTGCCAGCGCGCCGGTGGAGACGGCCAACCAGGTGATCTGCCGCAGCAGGAAATTGGCGGCCAGCCGTCCGATGAACAAAAGCCCCAGGCCGCTCAAGAGCGCCGCTGCAGGCAGCAGGAGGGGGTCGCGGTTTGGCAGGCAGCGAGCGAGCAGGATGTGGGCCGCGGCGAAGGCGCCTGCCCAGACGATGAAGGTGAGTATCAAGATGCCCGTGGATTGAGGGTCAGAGATCGCGAGGGTGCAGATGCCGACGAGGGTGAAGGCGGCGGCGACGAGGAGCAGGATGCGCTCGCGGATGGTGATTGAGGTTGTTTCCGGTAAGGTCAATGTGTAAAGAACTCTCCTAACGGTAAACAAATCTACTCGGGGCAAATGTCATCGATGGCTAGCTCCTTCCCTCCAATCATAAACGAATTGATCGCGCCGTCAAGCTTGAGAACGCCGTCGCCGGCGGTGACGTTTACACCGCCGAGGGTGATTCCGGCGGCGCTATCGAGGAGGCCGCCGTTCCACGACTGGCCATTGATCTCCAGTGTGGCGTAGGGTGTCTCGAAGGTTCCTTGGCCGTAGCGGAGCGTGAGACCGTCGGGCGATGTACCAAAGTCAAAGATGAGCAGGCCGCTTAGAATAAGGATTTCGTTTCCCGATCCACCTGCCTGTCCACTATCAACGATGGCCACCGATCCATCGCGGACGAAAAAGTCGATGCTCCCGGATGCAAAATCGTCTCCTTCCACATATTCTACATCCGCCTCCGTGTCCTCCAAATCGGTGCAGGCTGGCAGAAGAGTGAAGGAACAGACGTCCTCGCCCAAGACGCTGCCTGCCGAGCTCATCAGCGCGGCCCTGAACTCGTGTTCCCCGAGTGTCATATCTGCGAATATCCAGTTTCTAGACCAGGCCTTTTCCGGCTCTAGCTCTATGCCGGCGATGGACTCCCTATCTAGCCACACTTTCGCAAGGCCATCGACGTTGCCTTGGACGGTGATAAGGGTCTCGTCGCCTTCCCTGTATTTCCTGTCGCAGCCATCTTCGAGATCAATAGCGATCCATGGGCTCTCGGTAGGCGTCACTGTTGGCGTTCTCGTCGGCATTCTGGTGGGTACTCTTGTGGGGGCTTGGGTTGCTTCTGCAGGTTCCTCTGTCACCGCTGGCACTGGCGTCGGTATGACCCCGGAGAAGACGAGCGCGCCCCCAACCACGGCCACGACGCCGACTACTGCCACGATGCTTACCGCAGGCAGGAGCCATTTAGGCAGCGGAGGACGGGTTTTGGGCGCGGGGGGTTTCTTTGGTGGCGTCGGCGGGGGCGGTAGGAGCAGATCCAGATTGTGTTGTGTGACTGCCGCGCCGGCACGATCCCCCAGGGCCTGTCGCAGCTCGAGGGCCTTGGTGAGGGCGGCGCGGGCCGCGGTGCTATCTTCCAGGCAGAGCGCCCGGGTGCCGATCTGGTGCAGCGCCCAGGCTTCGGCGGTCTGATCTCCCAATGCCTGCCCGGCCTGGAGCATCCAGTCCAGCGTCTGCATCCACGCAGCCCAGCGGCTGCCCAGGGCCAGCGCGCCCTCGATCGCGCGTCCCAGCCGCAGGACGTCCGCCCAGCGGCCGGCTCCCACGGCCCACTTGAGCACGTGTAGCACGGCATCGGCCTCTTCCAACAGCCGGTCAGGGGCTTGGTTTTCCTCTGCCCAGCTCGTAAAGTGAGCCAGGGCGCGCTCCATCCACGGCGCCAGGTCCCACGCCTGTTGCAGGGCCTGATCGAGTGTACCGGTCAGGCTGTAGCGCGGGCTGTGGGCCTGTACCAGCCCGCGGCGCTGCAGCGCCTGCAAGGTAGGGGCGACGTCGGGGAGTCCCGTCAGGGCCGTCAGGTGTTTTGCGTGGACGGGGATTCCGCCCATCGCGGCCAGCACGGCCATGATCTGTCGTTCCTGGGCCGGGAGGTCGTTTAGCGCGTCGACAAAGAGGGCGCTCTCACTGTCTTTGGCCCCTTGCTCTACCGCGTTCCAGATGCCCGGAGGGAGGCCCCGCGCGCTCTTGCGGGTGAGGCGCATTTTGTAAACCCATTCCCCTTTCTCCTCTACGCGCTCCAGATGTCCCTTTTCCACCATGGCGTCCAGTATCTGTTGGGCGTTGGCAGCGCTTTCTCCCAGGTGTTCGGCCGCCGCTTCTGCCGTCACTTTTCCCTGGCGCGTGATGTACCTTATCAGTTGCATGTGCTGCCTGGGGAATTCGAGCAGGTCGGTCGTGTGCATTCCCCCCTGCTCTTCCTGCGCTTTCAGATCTGTCAGGCGCTTTCCTTTCTCGCGCGTCTCGGCCGCTATTTGGATCAGGGCCAACGGGTTGCCTTTGGCGTCCAGGCGCAGCCTTTGAGCGACGGGACGCTCCTGTGGCGTCAACGCGCGGCCGAGCTCTCGTTCTATCAGCGCGATGGCGGCGTCGGGGGGCAGTCCGCCCAGCGCGATGCTCTTGCCCTCACCCAGCAGGCGGCGCTCCGGCGAGCCGAGCAGGAAGGCGCAGGCGGCTGCGGTGTCCATCAGCTTTTCCACATCTTCCCTTTCCAGCGCCACGTCATCCAGCAGGACGAGCGCCCGCTTGTTGCGCAGGTCGTGCTTGAGCTGGGCGTCGGTGGGCTTGTAGGGGGCATCGGCCTGGTAGAAGGCATCGTAGAGAGATTGGAGGAGATCGTCGGCGGGTTGGCTGCGGGCCGAGAGATAGACGACCCCATCCGGGAATGAAGCCGCGGTGGGATGGTGGGCCAGGTGGCGCAGTAGAGAGGTCTTGCCCAACCCTGCCTGGCCCTGAAACTCGACCGGTTGAGCGGCTTGCAGGGCGGCTGCTGCGGTGTTGATCTCCGTCTCCCTATCCAATAGGTTTGGGAAGGCGCGCGGGCGCAGGTCGACGGGGGTGGGGCGAGGCCTGGGCAGGACCTTTTGCTCCGGCATCGTCACGTTGACCACGCCGCCGTGAACGTCGCCGATCTGCAGGATGTTGTTGCCGATGGCGACCTGGCCGCTGACGCCGCCTTCGATGTGAACGCTCGTTGGCAGGGCAGGCTCAGGCGGGGCCGCTGTTCCAGCGGGGGCGATTGGTTTGCCACAGGCCCGGCAGAAGCGGGCATCGGGGTCGTTGGTGGCGCCGCAGGCGGGGCACGTGGCGCCGGTGGGAGGCCTTGCTTGCAGCGGCTGCCCGCACTGCTTGCAAAAGCGGGCATCGGGACGATTTTCAAAGCCGCACTTGGAACATCTCATAGGCCGCCTCCTTTCGGGCGTTTCAACTTCCCGTTATCTCCCACAGCCGCACGGTGTTGGCATGCGCCAGTTACCTTCTCCCTTCCTCGCTTCGAGATAGCGGCTACCCCAGATACTTGCCCACAATCGGCGCCAGGTCGTGCTTGAGCTGCTCGGGGATCAGGTCGCGCTGGGTGATGAGGGCCATCGCCAGCGCCTGCCCGCACTCGCAGCTCCGCCGGGCGGCGGCGAGTTTGCCGATCAGGATGCGTAGGGCATTTTGGGCCAGTTGGGTGTTGGCGGCCAGCGTAGTCAGCAGGGCCTCGACGGTGACCGGCTCCTCCGTCTCGTGCCACACGTCATAGTCGGTGACGTGGGCCATCGTCGCGTAGCACATCTCGGCCTCGCGGGCCAGGAAGGCCTCGGGGCAGGCGGTCATGCCGATGATGTCCATTCCCCAGGCGCGGAAGGTGTGGCTTTCCCCCTTGGTGGAGAAGCGCGGTCCTTCGATGGTGATGAAGCGCCCGCCGCGATGGACGGCGCCGCCGGCTTCCTCCACGGCGTGAGCCACGAGGGTGGCCAGATCCGCGCAGTACGGATCGGCGGTGCCGATGTGGGCTACCAGTCCGTTGCCGAAGAAGGTGGCTTGGCGCTTTTTGGTGAAATCGAAAAGCTGGTCCGGGACGACGACCTCGCCGGGGTGCAGGTGCTCGCGCAGGGAGCCGCAGGCGGAGATAGAGATCACCTGTTCCACGCCCAGGCTCTTGAGGGCATAGATGTTGGCCCGGTAGTTGACCTCGCTGGGCATGATGCGGTGGCCGCGCCCGTGGCGGGCCAGGAAAGCGACGGGCACGCCGTTCAGAGTGCCGACGACGATGGCGTCGGAGGGGTCGCCGAATGGAGTGACGACCTTGTATTCCTCGACGTCGGCAAGCCCCTCCATCTGGTAGAGGCCGCTGCCGCCGATGACGCCGATGCGGATGGGTTTTTCTGTCATTGGTAAACTCCTTCGGTTGGCTGGTTTGCCTGTATTGTACTCTACCCTACCTATCTTTGCCAGTTCGCGCGATAGACCACCATCGTCTCGCCTCCGGCGATGGTGTTGCGCTCCAATGTGACCCGGCGCACCTCCGTCAGCACGTCGCTGCGCTCGGCCAGGCCGGGGAACCAGTTGGGAAAGATGACGACGTACGCCACGTCCTGCCCGGCCAGGTAGTCGATCAGTTGTTGGGTCTGCGCGGGCGAGCGCATGGCAGGCGTGATCTCTGGCGTGACCAGGCCTGCCAGATCGACCGCTTTCCTCTCCGCGATATAAGTGATGGCGCCGATGTCGTTCAGGGCCACGCCGTCGCCGGGGGAGGTGTTCTCCGCGATCCAGTGGCCCAGGGCAACGTGCATCTGGTTGATGTTGTCCACGTTCCAGGCGTAGAGGGTCGCCATCTCCGGCAGCCGCCAGGCGGTGCCGGCAACCACGAGTACGGCGATCACGACTACGGTCCATCTTCCGGCAGAGGCTAGTTTTCTCACCGCAAAGACACAAAGAGCGCCAAGGCTTTTTCTATATTTCTTTGCGCCCTTGCGGTTTAAAAGGAATTTACGCACTTCCAGCATCCCCCACACTGCGACGACGGCGTTGCAGGGGACGAGGGGCATCAGGTAGCGCCCGTGTTGGTAGAGCGAGGCGCGGATGAAGGCGTAGGCCAGGGGGAGCGCCGCGCACCACAGGCTCAAGAGCGAGGCGGGCTTGTACAGCAGCAGGATGATGCCAAAGAGCAGGAAGGGCAGAAGCAGCGGGTTATCGAGGATGAGGTAGGTCGCGCTCACGCTCAAAGAGTCGCGGAACGCGCGGTCGGGCAGGAAGCCGACGGCGGCCTTGGCGTGGCAGGTGTTGGGGAGCAGGTGGCCGCTGGTGTGGTAGGAGAAGAGGAGGTAGGGGAGGATGATGAGGGCAAAGAGAGCAATGGGGAGGAGGGGGAGTTGACGGAGAATGCGTAAAACGTGATGCGTAAAACGTGACTCGGGCAACCTTTGGTTGCTTGCCGTGATGCGTTGTATGCTCCACATGTAGTCGGCCATCGCCAGGGCAAAGAGCAGATAGCCCTCTGGGCGGCTGAGGGCGGCCAGCCCGAACAGGGCCGCCGTGCGCAGGCGGTAGCGGTGCGCGACCCGGTCGTGCAGGTGCGCCCCGATGGCCAGCAGGCTCAGCGCGGCGAACAGGCATATCTCCAGCGCCGAAAGCCCGGCCCAGACCATGCGCCCGTTGAGGGCGACGACCATTCCGGCCAGCCAGGCGGCCCAGCGGCGGCCCGTCAGCTGCTTGCCCAGCGCGTAGGTCGCCGCCAGCATCGCCAGGTAACAGGCTGCACTCAACGCCTGGCCTGCGATGGGGAAATCGCCCCCGGCGAGATAGACGCCGGCCAGAAGCAACGTCCAAAGGGGGGCGGTGGAGCCGGATGTAGGCTGGCCGGGGTTGAAGGACAGGCCGTCGCCGCGCGCCAGGTTGCGCGCGAACTGGAAGTGGATCCAGGCGTCATCCAGTGGGACGCCCCAGGGGACGCCGCTCCGTCCTTCGGTGAAGTGGTGAGCGTTGAGTGCGAACGCTCCCAGCACCAGGCTGCCCACGAGCAGCAGGCTTATCGGTGGAAGCAGATTGCAGATTCGAGGTTTGCCATTCGTTGGTTCGCTGATTCGCTGACTCGTTCTCACATCACCCCCCGGTACATCCCTCCGTCGACGAGCAGGCTGACGCCGGTGATGTAGGAGGCGGCCGGCGAGACGAGGAACGCGGCGGCCTTGGCGAATTCCTCGGGCGTCCCCATCCGGCCCAGCGGGATGTCGATGGCTACCTCGGCGGCCTCTTCCTCGAGCGTCGTCAGCTTCCGCTCGGCCCGGTCACGCAAGAGCTGGTCCACGCGGTCGGTGCGCGTCCAGCCGGGGCAGATGCCGTTGACCCGGATGCTAAATGGGGCCAACTCGTCGGCTAACGTCTTGATCAGACCGATGACGCTCAGCCGCAGGCTGTTGGAGAGCACGAGGTTAGGCAGCGGCTGTTTGACGGCGATGGAAGTTATAGCCAGGATGGAGCTTTCGGGTTGTTTCTTCATCACCGGCACGGTGGCATAGAGGAGGCGCACGGCGCTCATCAGCGTGAGCCGTGCGCCTATCTCCCAGTCTTTTGGGGTGAGTTCGAGGAATTGGCCCGGCGGCGGCCCGCCGGCGTTGGTGACGAGGATGTCAAGTCGTCCGAAACGTTCGACGGTGCTTCTGATCAGGCTGTCCGCCGCCCTGGGATCGGAGACATCGGCCTGGATTGGTAATACCTGTTGGTTTGTCTGTGCGACGATCTCGGCGGCGGTTTTTTCGAGTTGCTTCTTGCCGCGGGCGCAGATAGCGACGCGGGCGCCTTCCTGGGCCAGGCGTAGCGCGACTGCTCTGCCCAGCCCTCTACTGGCGGCGGTGACCAGTGCCACTTTGCCGTTTAGCCCCAGGTCCATCAGTCCAGTTCCAGTTTGAGTCGCGTGCGGCCGATGCCTATCACGTCCCCGGCGCTCACGACGGTGGGAGTGGTGATGCGTGTATCGTTCAAGAGCGTCCCGTTGCGGCTGCCCTGATCCTCCAGCCACCACTGGCTCTCTCTCCAGGTGAGCAGGGCGTGTTGCGAGGAGGCGTAGGTATCGGAAACGATGATGGTATTGCTCGGTGCGCGGCCTATGGAGGTGATGGGCTGTAGTGGAAACGCCGTGCTGATCTCTAGTGCCTCGTCCGTCGTTTGCAAGACGACCAATTCCCCACTGCGGTGACTGGTCTTGGGAGTGGTTGTCGCCTGTCGCAGGTCGCGCCACACCACCAACAGCACGGTTGCCAGAAAGGCGTAGAGCAGGATGGCGAGCAGCAGGCGCAGGACCAGTAGCAGGATGTCCATCGTCAACCGGACCCGGTCTCTTGGGCAGGGAGTGCCGGTGTGTCTTCCGCCCCTGGCAGTGGGATGGGGGTGGGGGGGTCTTCGCTGTAGATGATTTGCACGCCGGCGAAGGATATGACATCTCCGGCGTGGAGCACGCACTCTTCGATCGGATATCCGTTGATCTTTGTGCCGCGAGAGCTTCCCAGGTCGTAGAGGACGTAGCGGCCGTACCGCCTGCGGAGTTGGGCGTGGTGGCGGGAGACGCGCGGGTCCTCGAGGATGACGTCGTTATCGAGCGCACGTCCGATGGCAACGGTGGCTCTGAGAAGGTTCACGTGACGGCGACCGTCGAGGATCAAGAAAGGGTGCCCGCGTGGCACGATGTCTTCCACCTCGGCCTCCACCTCTGTTTCTGTCTCGTCGGATTCAGGCTGTAGCTCTCGGGTCTTTTCCATGGATGGTGCTTCTTGTGGAAGCCAGCGGGCTTCGACGCGCACCTCGTGAGCTCCCATTTCCGGGTCGGATAGAACCTGGACGGCGGGGGAGATCGCGAGCTCCAGGTTGGCCTGGGTTGCCAGTTCGACGACGTGATGGGCCAGCTCTTCTTCCAGCGCTGGCTGTGCGATGGCCAACGCGTCACAATCGTTTGGGGGTAGGTAGACCCAGTAGTGGGTTGGGGCTTGCGGCTTACCGTCCGGTGAGACGACCTGGTGATCCTCCATGGCGCGCGTGAGGTGCGTGGCAACCTCAAATGGGCTGACCTGCCCGGCAAAGAGGCGGGCAAAAGTCCCTTCTACTAGCCGTTCGGCCAGTGCTTCGAAACGCACGATTTTGCTCATGATGCGGCGATTATAACGCGATAGGAGGTAAATGACAAATGGGTGCTTAATATGAGCAGGGCGTCGAGACGATGCAGGCTCCCGATCACATTTTCTCTTCCTCAAGGTGCTTAGGCCGCGTTCAAAAACAAGTTCGCACTTTTTGGGCGAAATCACCTTGGGCAATGGGAGAGGACACCCAAGTTGTTTTTGAACGCTTAGGATTTGTTAAAGGTAACTACTCAGTCCTGCTTCGCAGTTGCCTTTTGCGACAAAAAGAGGGAGAGGCACTGCTCGGGCGAACAGCCTGAGTAGATACTGTTAAAGAATAACTTCCCTCGCCCAAGCTCAAGCGACATAGCCATCTGGATGTCCTTAACAGTTGAGACCCGTAAGAGCTTGTCAGAATCACCAAATGGCGAGAACAAGTCCCTTTTCGGTAACAACACCGCGGGAGATTATTCTTTT
>JAFGED010000311.1 GCA_016931785.1 Anaerolineae bacterium | reverse complement strand
GGGGGAGGGAGGGCACGATTGCGCGTGTAGAGGGAGGAGGACAGGTTTCTTTCCACCAAACTCTCTCAATCGGGGAGAAAGATTATGGGAAAACGGCTTACACAACGGGCCAGGGCGTTGAGACAACAATCCACGGGGGCAGAGAAGCTGCTCTGGTGCTATCTGCGTGGAAAGCAGCTCGAAGGCGCCAAGTTCAGAAGACAGCAACCCATCGGAGAATACATCGTGGATTTTGTTAGCTTTCCCTATAGGCTGATTGTGGAGGTCGATGGAGGCCAGCATGCGCAGGCACGCGAGCAGTTGAGGGATCGGCGGCGGGATGCTTGGCTACAGGAGCAGGGTTTTACCATGCTCCGGTTCTGGAATAACGACGTGCTGCAGAACGTCGAGGGAGTCATAGAGACGATAAGAAACAATCTGATGAAGGGCGACACTCCCTCCTAACCTGCCCCATCAAGGAGGAGGGACGGTTCCCCCTCCCAGGAGGGAGGGGGCCAGCGCCCGTGCGACCTTTGCCCACTCTTCCAGGCTGAGCGCCTGCGCGCGGCGCTTTGGGTCTATGCTGACTTTCTGCAGCCTGGCCTCCACCTCCTCCGGCGGCAGGTGCAGCCCGCCGGCCAGCGTGTTGCGCAGTTGCTTGCGCCGCTGTGCAAATCCCGCCTTTACCACGCGGAAGAAGGCGTCCACATCCTCGACGTCCACCGGCGGCGTGTCGTGCGTGTCCACCCGCACCACTGCCGACTCTACGTCCGGTGAGGGGTAAAAACTGCCCGGTTTGATGCGGAACAGGACATGTGGCCGTCCGTAGAACTGCACGCTCACCGAGAGCATGCTCATCTCCCCGGGCTGGGCGACGATGCGCTCTGCCACCTCTCGCTGCACCGTGACCACCATCCGGCGCGGTCTGGCGCGGGCCTCCAGCAGGTGGCGCAGCACCGCCGAGGTGATGTAGTAGGGCAGGTTGGCGACGACTGCGTATTGAGCGGCAGGGGCAACCAGCGAGGCCGGGTCGAGCTCCAGGATGTCGCCCTGCACGATCTCGACGTTGCTAGAGCCGGATAGCGTGTCATGCAGCACGCCCATCAGCCGCTCGTCCAACTCGACGGCGACCACGTGCCCGGCAGCCTGGGCCAGTCGCTCGGTCAATGTGCCTAGCCCGGCGCCGATTTCGAGCACGGTGTCGTCGGGAGTCAGTTCGGCGGCGGCGACGATGCTGGCTAGGGCGTTGGGGTTGACGAGAAAGTTCTGCCCCAGCCCTTTGCTGGGCCGGAGGTCGTACTGCTTCAGGAGTGCGTGCGCGTCCAGGGGGGTCACGGGCCGATGATGTAGTTGATCTGATCGGCAGGCGGTACCGGGGTCAGCAGGTAGACGTCCACCCACCTGTACCACAGCACCAGGTTGTCGTCGTCGTACCCCAGGTCGATGCGGCGGCCCCTGATCGCGCCGCCGGTATCGCCGGCGAAACCGATGCCGTATCCGGGCACGTAGACGTTGGAGCTCAGGGCGATGACGTTGGGGTCTACGGCGACGATGCCAAAGCGCATCTGCAGGCCCAGGCGCGTCCGGCCGTACCAGGGGGCCGAGCTGGGGGTGCCGGCGGTGGAGGCGGAGTAGGATGTCGCCAGCACGCGAATCTTGCGCCAGTATTCGACCGGCCCCGATGGGGTGTCTATCGTGCGGATGATGATGTTGGTGCCGTATCCCATGATCTTGGTCGTGGGCGGAACGGCGACGTACACGTTCTCCACCGCCCGCGCGATCTCGACGCCGTCCTCGTAGCGCACGCGGCTGCGCTGCTCTCGGACGCCCCGAGCGCCCTCCTGCAGCAGTCGCTGGTAGTCGATCTCTAGCTCTGGGTCCGGCTGCCAGGCCAACTCAAATGGGATGGGTTCCTGCTCGATCACAAAGCGCTCGGCGACGCGCACCACCCTGATCGAGGCCTCGTCTGTCAGGGGTTCGTCGAGGGGGGGAATGGCATAGTCCTGGCCGGTGAGGACGACGTTCAGATCGGCCAGCACCTCGTCCACGCGTTCGCGATGCGTGCGCGTGCGCAGCGTCCGCCCGTCTACCTGCACCGTCACCGGAATGGAGCGGTCGACCTGGACAGACATGCCGGCCGTGACGCGCTCGTTCAGTCCTGGCTCGACGCCATCGGCCAGGTAGAGCGTCACTCCGAAGCGGTGTAGCGCCTCGCCGACGGTAGGGGCGGTGGTGTAGAACGTCGTCGCTATGCCGTCTTCTTGCAGTGTGAGGGGGACGGCGCGGCGTATGGTGATGCGGGCGGGATCGGGGGCGCCTGTGGCGGCTTGCAGCGAGTGGCCTGCCGGCCGGTTGGCGGGAAGGAACTGGCCATCGAGCTCGATCTCGTCGTGCGCCTCGACCGACACGCGGGCCTCGAGCAGCACTTCTTCAACCGATGCGGCGTGGGTGTGGAACGTGACGGTGTGGCCGTCGGCGACGACGGTCACGGGACGCGCGCGTTGCACCTGCACGACCATTCTCGGTTCGAGCGGCGTGTCGGGATCCTTGGGGCTGATGCGATCTTCGGGGTGGAGTGTGAGGCCGGTATCAGCCAGCAGCGCGCCGATGGTGTCCTGCTGAGTGCGCAAGCGGTGCTGCTGCCCGTCTATCACCATGATGACCGGCGTCAGCGTTGACTGATAGCCGACCAGCAGCACGGCGACGATGACCAGTAGGGTGGTGAGCGCTATGAGTCCCCGCGGATAGTGCAGGGAGCTGATAGAGGTTGTCTGTGCAGTATCCATGCGGCTTGAAGTGGTCGTGCACCCCCCGTCGAATCACACCACCCGCCTTACCCGAGCCACCCGGCTCCGACCAGGCACCCCCGCGACGCCCAGCAGTGACTCCTTACCGTTGCTTCCTTCCGGACCTGGCGGGGTTCGGAGGCTGCTGCCGCGCAGGACCCGTTCTTCAACACCGTTTGACTCTGGCAGAATCGGATGAGCTGACCCTCGGGGGGGAATTCGACCCCGCTATGGCGGATTGCGGGTACAAGGCACCGCCAGTTCCCCGTCTAGCACGACCGCCTGCATGCTACCGCAGGGCGGGCGAAATGTCAACCTGAATTGAATTGTCGGTTTCCGCAAATCGTGATACAATATAACAAAGCGTTATATGTTGAACACGATATGGCTAACACTATCAGCATTCGCCAGTTTATACTTGGTCTCCTGACGCGGCAGCCAATGTCCGGCTACGACATCAAGTGTTTTCTCAATAGCCTGAGCTGGCTGATTGACAGCCCCAGCTTCGGCAGTCTCTATCCTGCCCTGCACGCGTTGCTGGAGGATGGCCTGGTCACCGTGCAGGTGATCCCTCAACAGGATAAACCGCCTCGAAAGATCTATAGCATCACTGGCGTGGGTAGGGAGACTTTGCAGGAGTGGGTGAGGCAGCCTGTCGCGTCGGATGCATCTCTGAAGGCGTTCCTGATGCGCCTGATCCTGGCCAGCAATCTCTCCCGGCCCGACCTGGTCGCTCTGCTTGAGCAACGACACATGCAAGTCTCCGGGCACCTGCGGCGGACTGCCGAGGCAATGGAGGAGGATGCTGACTTGGGAGAGCGCTTGGCGCTTGGCTATGGTGTCGCCGTGGCCAACGCGGAACTTTTATGGTTGGACGATGCGCTGGGGCGGTTGTCGCAGGGCGCTGTGCCTGCGGAAGTCATTCGGCAGGTATAGAAAGGAACGGTAAAGGAGTAGAGATGTTCAAAGAGGGTGATGCGGTCGTTCATCCCGTTCGCGGCGCTGGTGTGGTCGAGTGTGTAGAGGAGCGACCGTGGCGCGGTTCTGACGCGCTGTACTATAGGATCGGCCTGTTAAGCCAGCCAGGATTGAGCCTGATGATACCGGTTGTTTCTGCCAAAGAGCTGGGCTTGCGGCGAGCTGTCTCGCGATCCCGGCTGTCGCAAGTGTGGAAGGTGTTGGGTACCAACCCCGAGAAATTGCCCACGGAGCACAAGGAGCGCTATCAGCTTTTGGACGACAAGCTGCATGCCGGCAACGTGCTCCAGGTCGCAGAGGCCGTCAGGGACATGGCTTGGCGTCGGCACCGAGAGGGCAAGCTGACTACACGGGGAAAGCGCATGTATGAGGAGGGCATGATCTTGCTGGCAGGTGAGATCGCGGCGACGGAGGGCATCGCTATAGCCGATGCAGAGACCCAGGTCAGAGAGAGACTGCAAGAAAGCCTCGAAGTGAAGATTGTGGCATAACCACGGATCGCGTCGCATGTATGGCTCGCTGTGAATTCACGGCGGGCCTTTTTTGTGAATTTCTTGACAGCGTGAAAGACTTGTGGTATGATTGCGAACGGGTTAGCACTCGAGCGGCAAGAGTGCTAACCCGGTAAGCGGTCAACTCGAATCTTAAAAAATTTTAGGAGGTCACGAAATGGCAGATATTAAACCTTTGGCTGATCGGGTTGTCGTCGAGCCGCTGGAGGAGGATGTGCAGACCTTCGCCGGTGGGCAATTGGTGCTTCCCGATACCGCAAAAGAAAAGCCCCAGCAGGGCAAGGTGATCGCCGTGGGGCCGGGCCGCCTCGACGAGGACGGCAAGCGAATCCCGATGGAGGTCAAGGTCGGGGACAAGGTCGTGTACGCCAAGTACTCGGGCACGACGTTCAAGACTGAGGATGGCAAAGAGATCCTCTTCATGAGGGAAAGCGACATCCTGGCTGTACTGAAATAATTAAGACACTTTGATT
>JAFGED010000037.1 GCA_016931785.1 Anaerolineae bacterium | reverse complement strand
GGAGTAGGGGCAAGAGGTTCGTTATACAGGCCAAAACGGGGCTGAGCCAGACGTATAATCAAGAAGCGAATGTAGGGCAGGTTGGCCGCGGCTGGGAGAGAGCCCGTTGTTTCACCGCACAGCAAGAGAAGTGGATCGTGGAAGAAGCCAGAGAGCGGCCCACCTGCCGTCTTGTGGCTCCTACGAGGAGGTTGGCTTTGTCCCCAACTTGATACGCTCCCCTGGCGGAGAATTGGCCTGAGGGCCAATTTGTGCTAAAATCGCACTTGTTCGATACGTGTCGGTGTGTGCTGCGGTTTAGGATGGTTCTTGCTTCAGCCAGAACATGCGAGATAGGCTTGTTATGGAGATCCCCGGGTTAGAGATAAAGGCGCAAGAGCGCGAGCGCAACATACTCTGCATGATCCACAAGCTGACCTACGCCGACGGGCGTGCCTACCGCTACCTCATCTCCGACCGCAACCGGAAACTGTGTTACGTGGCCAAGTGGACGGGCCAACTGCTGCCTGCCCAGACCCGCTTGGTCGAGTTCTTCGACACCGAGGAAAATCGCGTCGCCCGCCTGCAACCCCCGGACGTCGCCCCCTGGATGCGCGCAAAAGATTACCTGGTCTACATCGGCGGGGAGGAAGAGGTAGAAGGGGAAGGGGAGGCGGAACCCGAGCCTTTCGCCGTAATCCGCGAGAACTGGAGGCTGGTGGATGTTCTGCTACTGCGCATGCCGCGCTATGAGGTGCACTTTGGGGAACACCACTACCTAGCCGAGGGTAACCGCTACGGCACGGGCCATTTTTACGGCCTCTTTCTCTTGGAGGAGGAAAAAGAGCCCCCGGTGGAGGTAGTAGAGGTGCCGGATTTTGTGCTAGAGGCAGAAGCGGGGGGAAAAGCGGCTGGGGCGGAGCCAAAAGCACAGGCCTCAGGATCAGAGGGCACAGAAGCAGGGGATTGGCCTGTAGATGCGGCGATCCTCAAAGAGATTGTAGAAGAGCAAGTCGAGGAGACCGGGCCCGAGAAAGAGCAGGTGGGTCTCATCGAGTGTCCATCGGCTGGCCCGAGCTATATTATTGAGACCGATGCCGAACCGCTGTTCGAGACTCCGCTGCTCCTGGCTTCTCTGGCGATCCTGATCGATATGGAACAGCACCCTTGAGGGTCATTTTTTGGACGGGCGTCGCTGACGCTTCTTGCGCCGCCCCTTCAGCTCCGGCCACTCCATCTTTCGCTCTGCCACCGGCTTGGCTGTGACCATGTGTTCCACGGCTTGAGTCAGCGCCTCTGCATCGTAACCTTTTACCTGTTCCTTTAGCTTCTCCAGAGCCTCGCGTTCCTGCTCGCTGAGATTATCGGCGTCCACGCTTGCCAAAGCCAACAACAGTGCTCGCTCGTCATCGGTCAACTTTTTTCCGCCGTCCTTGAGCAGCTTTTGGATTCCCCTGGGGCGGAGAACTGACTCCTTCTTGTCCTTTTCCTTTGTCATAGCACACTCCTATACTTGAACTGCACAGCATTACGGCTTGCGCCAGTCCGGCACCTGTGCCCGGTGCCGCCAGCGCCACAGCACCCCCGCGGGGTAACCGGACATCTTGGCCGCGTCGCCCACGACGCGGATGGCGGGCGCCCACAGCGCCGCCTGTACCTTTTGTGCCAAGCTCAGCGCGCTCCACACGCGCATCAATCGCCGCCAGGGTCTCAACGAGCGCAACCCTACCACCCCGAGCAGTGGCAACAGCGACGCAAAAACCGCGAGCCAGGAGCGGAGCAAAAGCCCCACGATCAACAGTACGGGGCCAACCAGAAAGGTGGTATATCGAGCCAAATGCTGCCCGGGCCACAGATTAGCCTTACCATCGCCACGGGCGTAACGGTAATACTGGCGCCAAAAAGCTCTCAAGTTAGGTCGCGGTCGAAACGCTGCTACTGCCTCGGGCGCAAACGTAAATCTCCCGAATTGAGCGCGCAGCCGAAGGTCAAAGATCACGTCTTCGCAATAGTCGATCCACTCCGGATAGCCTGCCACCGCCTTCCACGCGCTCTTGCGAAAAGCGACGGAGCGGCTGGAAGGCGGGTACCGGTCTGTATCCACCAATTCCCGCACCTCTGGGATCACCGTCGCTCCCATCGCCATCTCAAAGACCGTGCGCGGCGCGGGGACAAAAGTGCCCGCCACGGTCTGGACCGCCGCGTCCGCGAACGGCGCGATGAGCTTTTCCAGCCACTGCGGGCTCAGGCGCACGCCCGCATCGGTCACGGCGATCACGTCGCCGGTGGCGGCCTCGATCGCTGCGTTGCGCCCCTGCGAGATATTGGCCCCCGGCTGCCGGACGACGCGCAGCGGCACGCGGCTCTCGGCCTCCAGCAATTGCAGCGTGCCGTCGGTCGAGCCGCCGTCGCAGATGATCACCTCGTCCGGCGCGCGGGTCTGTGCGGCCAGGCTATCGAGGAGCCGGGGCAGACTCTCGGCCTCGTTCAGCACCGTGGAGATGACGGAAACGCGCATCGGGGGAATTATACACGACGATGAGGCCATCGCCAAGCGGCGGCGTGTGTTTGTAGTTGGGGACAACACTGCACTTGGAAATAGTTCCTGACAGACGTTTTCTCCCCCCTCCAACTCCCCCCGCTGGGGGGAGAGTTCGGCTTCCTCCCCCCCCAAGCGGGGGGGATTGAGGGGGGGAGAGATGTCTGATTGAAAAGGATGTGATATGTGCCCCAGGGAACAAGTACGACTGCGACACCCGGCCTTTGACTTGTGCGCCAGGTCGCGCTATACTTTCCTTGTCTTTCGGTGCCGAGCTATCTGAATCAGGAGGTGCGGTATGAGGGCAATCGTCATAGGTTCCGGTGTGGCTGGCCTGACGGCGGCGGCTTATCTGGCCCGCGACGGCCATCAGGTCACAGTCTATGAGCAGTTCGCCGAGATCGGCGGCGTGACCGCCACGCTGAAGCGCGAGGGCTTTGCCTGGGACCTGGGGCCGCTGGTGGTGGAGGGGATCGGCCCCGGCGAGCCGGCGGGCGAGATTCTGGCCGAGTTGGGCGTCGCCGATCAACTCCGCCTGGAGCGCGGGGATCGGGGCATGGCCTTTCCCGACTTTTGCATCCAGAGGCCGGATGAGTACGGCGGTCCCTACTGGCGGCGAGAGTACCTCAAGGAGCTTTTTCCCGGCGAAAGCCAGGGCCTGGATCGCTACTACCAGTTCTACGATCGCATGCTTGACCTGGTCTCGCTATCCCACCGGGCGGAGCGCGCCGGCGGCCCGGCGGCTCTGCTGCTAAAGGTGCGCTTGGGGCTGCTATTCAACAAGGTCAAACGTATGAAAGACTGGAGCGCCGAGCAGGTGGTGGATCACTTTTTCAAGCGGAAGGAACTACAGGCGCTGTACACGGCGATCCTGGCCGACCTCGTCGTCCAACCCAGTCAGTGCCCCGGCTTGCTCGTCCCGGTGCTCAACCCGGAGACGGCCACCGACAGGCGCATCCCGACGCAGACCAGGGTAGGCGTTCGACCGGGCTTTCACTACGTCCTGGGCGGCTGTGAAAAGCTGGTGGAGGCGCTGGCGAGCGCGGTCCGCGCGGGCGGCGGGCAGATCCAGACGCGCGCTCGGGTGCAGCAAATTCTCGTCGAGCGGGGCCGGGTCACGGGCGTGCTGCTCGAAGGTGGGCGCCGCGAGCCGGCCGATCTGGTGGTCGCCAGCGGCGGCGCCCAGGAGGCGTTCTTCGGCCTCGTGGGCCGGGAGCATCTGCCCGCCGATTTCGCCGCCAAGGTCGATGACGTGCCCTTCATGGAGTCGGTGATGATGGTGCACCTGGGCATCGACTTTGACCCCACGCCCTACCAGCCGGGGCCGCTGTGCTACTATTACAACTCCTACGACATCGAGGCGGGCATCGGGCGCTGCCTGCAGGGGGAATACCACGAGGGGCGGGATGGCTTCCTGATCTATGTGCCGTCGCTGCACTCTCCGGAGATGGCCCCTCCGGGCCACCACGCGGTGACCGTCTATACCATCGCGCCCAACCACCTCCCTGAAGGGACGTGGACCGAGCGGCGCGACGAGATGGCCGACAAGCTGCTGGCCGAGGCGGAAAAGATCGTGCCGGGCCTGCGCGAGCGCGCCCGGGTAAAGGTTGTCCTCACCCCGCAGGACTTTCGCGTGCGCACGCTGCAGGAGCACCACAGCTTTGGCGGCGCTGCGCCGCTGATGGGCAAGTCGGGCGCCCCGTACCGGGCGCCGATCCGCGGGCTGTGGTTCGTCGGCTCGCAGAGCGAGGGCGGCGCCGGCGTGACCAACACGATCGTCGGGGCCTGGAAGGCGGCGCGGATGATCCGTCGGATGGGCAAACTTTGATTTGACCTTTCGCCGCAAACGTGCTATATTAGCGCGCAGGATGCGGTAAGTTCAGGTAGCGATAGGCATAATCGTCCGGGCTTACAAGGCCTGGACGGTTTGTGTATCGGCTCACCTGGCGACTGCCAAGTACACCACGGGCAAAGTAGTTTATATAAGGAGTAAAAAAGTGAGCGAAAAAGAAATCGGAACAGTCAAGTGGTTTAGCAACCCCAAGGGCTACGGGTTCATCACGCGTGCGATGGGGGAGGATGTGTTCGTCCACTACTCCGCCATTCAGTCTGATGGCTTCCGGTCGCTCGAAGAGGGACAGCAGGTCGAGTTCAACGTCGAGCAAGGCCCCAAGGGTTTGCAGGCCACCAACGTCGTCCCTCTGTAAGCACGCAAGTCTCAACGCGGTACAGAAGGAAGCAGCACCCAGAGGAGGAACATCTAGCAGCACAAATCAGCAACACCAAAACACAAAAAGAACCGGGCACCGCGTGCCCGGTTTTTCTTTTCCATCGCTCGATCAAGGCCTCGATTCCGCCAATTCCTCGCGTACTGTGCGAATCAGCGCCTCGGCCTTTAGCTCGGCCAGGGTATAGCAGGGAGATTCGAGGCGGTCGGCCAGTGCCTGGGCCAGTCCCTGGTCGAAGGCTTCGTGCTCCATGTTGATCACCACCGAGCGGATGTTGGCCTTGGGGAACATCTCTGCCAGGCGGTAGGCCTCCTCCTGCGGCGGCATGTCGGTCAGCGAGACGTTGCCCGCGCCGTCGGTGAGCAGCACCATCAGCGGCATCAGGTCGGGGTGTTGGCGCAGTTCGCGGGTGACCACCTCGTAGGCGGACTGCAGGCCGGCGGATAGAGGCGTCTTGCCGCCGACGGGGATGTCGGTCAGCGCCCGCTGCGCCAGCTCGACGCTGTTGGTGGGCGGGAGCACGACGCGAGCGTCGTTCTTCTGGAAGACGACCATGCCCACCCGGTCGCGCTGCTGGTAGGCGTCGGTCAGCAGCGACATGACGGCGCCCTTCGTCGCCTCCATGCGCTCGGCCACGGCCATCGACCAGGAGGCGTCCACGACGAAGAGCACCAGGTTGGCGGCCTTGCGGACGCGCACCTTGCGCTGGTAATCGTCGGGCTGCAGCGCCAATGCGGGGCCGTTCTCGCTGCGGCGTTCCTGCTGGAAGGGCGCGGCAGCGCGCAGCGTGGCGTCGAAGGCCAGATCGCTGGGATCGCCGGGGGATGGGCGGGATTGGACGTAGCGCCCGCGCTTGCGGTCGGTGCGGGTCTGGCTGCGGCGGCCGCCGCTGGAGCGGGTCAGTTTATCCAGGGGGGTATCCAGGCGGCGCGGCGTAAAGTCGTCGCCGGGGTCGACGTGGTCGCCGCCCTCCCACCAGCGCCCGTCGGAGGGCCACTGGGGGACGGTCTGCAGGACAGGCTGCCGCGCCGAGCTATTCTGCTCGTCGGGGGAGGACCCCTCCTCGCCAGTCTCCCCGGCTATGCTTTTTTTTTACCGGCCAGGTCGATCGAGCCGTCTTCCTCTTCGCCTGCTTCGCCTTCGCCCTGCGCCGCATCCTGGCGGCGCCTCTCGGCCAACTGCTCCTGCAGATCGGGCAGCCCCTCCCCCGGACCTTGCAGCGGGCGCCGCTTCAGGCGGTGGGGCAGCGCCGACTCGATGGCCAGCAGAATATCGATGTCCTCCAGGTGGGTGCGTCCCTTGAAGGCGGCGTGGGCGCGGGCGGCCTTGAGCACAACCAGGTCGGCCCGGTGGCCGTCCACGCCCTGCTGGCTCATCAGCGTTGCGATGGCCCACAGGTCGGATTGGGAGTATATGACCTCGGGCAGGAGGGCGCGGGCGCGGGCGATCCGATCTGAAAGCTCGCGCTCCTTGGGGGCCCACTCCTCGCAGAACCCCTCCGGGTCGGACTCGAAGGCCAGGTTGCGATCCATGATCGCCATGCGGGCGTCGGGGTCGCGGATGCCCTGGATATCGACGCACAGCGCAAAGCGGTCGAGGAGCTGCGGGCGCAGGTCGCCTTCCTCCGGGTTCATCGTGCCGATGAGGATAAAGCGCGCCGGGTGGCTGAAGGAGATGCCCTCCCGCTCCACGACGTTGACGCCCATCGCCGCCGCGTCGAGCAACAGGTCGACGACGTGATCGTCCAGCAGGTTGACCTCGTCCACGTAGAGTACGCCGCGGTTGGCCGCGGCCAGCACCCCTGGGTCAAAGTGACGCTCTCCCTTTTGGATGGCGCGCTCGATATCCAGCGTGCCCACGACGCGGTCCTCCGTCGCGCTGACGGGCAGATCGATGAAGCAGGTGCGGTGGCTGGCGCGGGGCAGCTCCTCCCCGGCCTCGACGCGCTCGCGACACTCGGTGCACCACGTCGCCGGCTGGTTGGGGTCGCAGCTAAAGTGACAGTCGGCGACCACCTCGATCTCGGGCAGCAAGGCGGCCAGCGCGCGGGCGGCGGTGGACTTGGCCGTGCCGCGCTCGCCGCGGATGAGCACGCCGCCGATCTGGGGATAGATGGCGTTCAGTATCAGCGCGCGTTTCAGGCGCTCCTGTCCGACGATGGCGGCGAATGGGAAAATTGGCATGGGCTCGCTTCCGTGGGGCATTATACCGCAGTCCGGCAAAAACGGAAGGTGGCGAGGCGGTAGGGAACGCCCTTGGTAGGCGCAGTTTTATTTCGGTAGCCTGTGTTTGCCGCCTCTCCCAGAGATAAATCGTTCGACTGAGCTCAGCCGAAGTCTCCGGCCTCGAAAAAGTCCTTCGGGCTATTCTTGAGTCTTCGAAGGGGGCTTGACACTCGGTAAAAATCTGGCTATAATCTAGCCATAATGAGGCGAGAGATCTTGTTTGCTCCGGAGGCTGCTAGTGATCTAAAATCCCTTGCAGCAAGGGATCGTGCCGCTGTACGAGGTGCGATCGAACGACATCTTCGGCACGAGCCGGGGCGGGCCAGCAGGAGCCGGATAAAGCGCCTGCGCGGCATCAGTCGACCTCAATTTCGCCTGCGCGTCGGCGAAATCCGGGTGTTCTATGATGTGACCGATGAGGCTGTAGAGATATTGGCTATCGCGCCCAAATCGCAGGCTGCAGTCTGGCTCGATGAGGTTGGGGAGGAAGAGGCATGAGACAGGTAAAGTTGTCAGAGATCAAGGATCGTTTCTCGGAGTATCTGCGGCTGGCAGAGGACGAGGAGATAATCGTTACACGCCATGGGAAACCGGCGGGAGTGTTGGTGGGTTTTGCGACGGAGGACGACTGGTTCGACTATCGCCTGGAGAACGATCCACGGTTTCTGAAGCGAGTGGCCGAGGCCAGGAAGAGTCTGTATGAGGGAAAGGGAATTCGGATCGAGGATTTGCCTGACTAGCTCTGCTGACGAATCCCCGCGGAGGCCACCACTATGGGCCACATTCTGGTCGTAGATGACGAGCCGGCCATCGTCGCCGTCGTGCGCGGGCGGCTGGAGCAGGAGGGGTTCGGGGTGCGTGCGGTGGCCAGCGGCGAGGAAGCGCTGGAGCGCGTCGAAGCCGACCTCCCCGATCTGGTGGTGCTCGACGTGATGCTGCCGGGGATCGACGGCTTCGAGGTGCTGCGCCGGCTGCGCGGCGCGGGCTGCAAGGTGCCCGTCATCATGCTCACCGCCCGGGATGATGACGTGGACAAGATCGTGGGGCTGGAGCTGGGCGCGGACGACTACCTGGCCAAGCCCTTTAACCCGCGCGAGCTCAGCGCCCGTGTCCGCGCCGTGCTGCGCCGCCAGGCCGAGGCGAAAGCGTTGCAAGCCCGCGCGCAGGAGCACGAGCCGGATAAAGGGCTGTACTTCGACCATCCCCGCCGCCAGGTCCGGTTCCAGGGCCAGCCGCTCGACCTCCGCCCCAGGGAGTACGATCTGCTCCACTTTCTGGCCCAGCATCGGGGGCGGGTGCTCTCGCGCGACGCGCTCCTCTCCCACGTGTGGGGGCTCGAATCCTACATCGACGCGCGCACGGTGGACGTGCACGTCCGCCGCCTGCGCAAGGCGCTGGCCGCCGTCGATCCCGGCGCGCGCGTGATCCTCACCGAGTGGGGCGTGGGGTATCGTTTAGCCGAGGATGTATAGTGGCAAAGAAACCCGGTTTTCCCGCTGAGACGGGCCAGGCCTTGCCATCGGGAGCATCTGAGGACAACGCCTCCCGCTCAGGCGGCTCAAAAACCGGGTTTCTGTTCGGCATGCGCAGCCTGGCGCGCCAGCCTAGCCTGGCGCAGCGCCTGGCCACGACGTATCTCCTGACCACGCTGCTGGTCCTGATCGTCCTCGGCGTCGTCGTCTACTTTTCCACCTCCTTCTACCTCGACCGGCGGCTGGAGATGGAGCTGGACGCCCAGGCTGACTTTTACGCCGCCTACGCGGCCAGCCTGGCCGCGGACGAGCGGGCGCTCTCCAGCCTGGCGCCTACCGTGGCCAGCCTGTTTGCCCCCCAGGCCGATCTCACCGTGCGCTTTTTCGCCGCCGGCAACGGCGCGCTCCTGGCGGCCACGCAGGATATCGGCCCGGAGCCCAGCCGGGCGGCGCTGCGCGAGCTGCGCTACCGCAGCCCGACCATGTTCACACCTTCGAGCCGCGATCTGCCCCACCGGCGCTACGCGGCCCGGCAGATCGCCGTTGGCGCCTCTCAGAACGAGCGCGTGGTCGGCGTCGTCGAGGTGTCCAAGTCGACGCTGCCGGGCGAAGAGTTCCTGGCCACGCTGCGCGCCATCCTGCTGGCCGCCGTCATGGTCGCTGCAGCGATCTCCTTGCTGGTCAGCGTACTGCTGGCCCGCCGGTTGAGCGGTCCTATCCGCGAGATGGAGCGGGCCACCCGGCGCATCGCCGCCGGCGACCTGGACGTCCGCCTGGACGAATTCCCGGCAGATGAGGTGAGCCAACTGGCCCGGTCCATCGACCACATGGCCGCGCGGCTCAAGCACCTGGAAGCGGCCCGCGCGCAGTTCATCGGCGAGGTCTCTCACGACCTGCGCACGCCGCTGGCGGCCATCAAGGGACTGCTGGTCAACCTGATCGACGCCGCCGGCCCGGACGAGCGGCCCTCGCTGGAGATCGCCGAGCGCGAGACCGACCGGCTGATCCGGCTGGTCAACCAACTGCTCGACTTCTCGCGCTGGCAGGGCGGGCAGTTAAAGTTGGACCGCCAGGTCATCGATGTTGGCGCCGTGGCCCGCGAGGCCGTCGCCCTGTGTGAGGGGCGAGCTAGTCATCGCGGCGTCGCCCTGAGCGCCGAGATTCCCGCCGACCTGCCGCAGGTCCCTGCCGACGCCGACCGCTTGCAGCGCGTGATCCTCAACCTGCTGGATAATGCGATTGGTTTCACGCCGGGTGGGGGGGAGGTTGTTTTGCGAGTGGAGGTTTTGGGGCACGGCGACAAGGAGACAAGGGGACAAGGAGATGGGGATATATCTGTCCCCTTGTCTCCCTGTCTCCTTGTCTCCGTCTGCGATACTGGCCGGGGGATGAGCGAGGAGGAGCGGGCGCGGGCCTTTGAGCCGTACTACCGGGGCGCGGGCGGCGGCGCGGGCCTGGGGCTGACCATCGCCCGGGCCATCGTGGAGGCGCACGGCGGGCAGATGGGCGTCGAGAGCGATCCCGGCCAGGGCAGCCGCGTGTGGTTCACTCTCCCGCTGTAACAATTGTTCACAATTCGGTAATAGCGCGATCACCTGTTGGCAAAAATTTGGTGGTATACTTGAGGCGTAAAACGTAAAGCGTGAGACGTAAGGCGCAAATTTACGTTTTACGCATTACGTTTCACGCACCACTCAAAAAAGGAGCGACAGATGGAAAAGAGATTATTGCTTGGGTTGAGCCTTTTAGTGACCCTCTCTCTGCTCTTGAGCGGGTGCCAGCCCGGCCCTACGGCCGAGGAGATCGTGGCCAAGATGCAGGAGGTCGAGGCCAGCACCGAGGATGCCCACGCCGTCGTCGAGTTCGACGTCCAGTTCGAGGATCAGGACCTGGCGGTGGTGGTCGAGCTGTGGGAGAAGCGTCCGGCCAAGCTGCGGGCCGAGGTCATCGAGGCCGGCGAGGCAGAGGTCGACGGTATCGATATTGCCGGCGTCGTCAGCGTGACCGACGGCGAGCAGGCCTGGCTGTACCATCCGGGCGAGAACGTCGTCGTGACCGGGGCGCTGGGCGACTTGGAGTCGGACGAGATTCCCGTCGATCCCCAGCAGGTGATCCAGTTCATGGAAGAGGGTATCCAATGGGCGATGGATAACTTTGACGTCAAGCTGGCGGGCGAGGAGGAACTGAACGGCGTGGCGACGTACAAGCTCGAGTTCACGCCCAAGGAGGATGGGGGCTATTCCCTGCCTATTCCTGCCGATGCCAAGGCCACGCTGTGGGTCGAAAAGGATCGCTGGATCGCGCTGCAGGCCCACGTCGACGGCAGCTCCTTCGGCGAGGGCTGGGTGCGCGTGCGTTCCTTCGAGTTCAACACCGGCCTGGACGACGCGCTCTTCCAGTTCGAGATTCCCGAGGGCGCGGAGGTGATCGATATCTCGGACATGGAGCCGGTGCCTCTCACGCTCGATGAGGCGGAGGCGCAGGCCGAGTTCGACCTGCTCGTCCCCACCTACGAGCCGGACGGGGCGACGCTGATCGAAGTGTTCAGGGTGGGAGATGCGTTTATCCTGCGCTACGATCACGCGACGACCTCGTTCACCATCGTGCAGGGCGACTTGCCGCAGCCCATGCAGCAGAGCCCCGGCGGCGAGGCGGCGGAGGTCGCCGTGCGCGGCCAGACCGCCGCGTTGTTCGCCGATGACGCAGGCAACAGCTTCCTGACGTGGACGGAGGATGGGGTGAGTATCGCCATCGCCGGGCACATCAGCGCGGACGAGATCGTCAGGGTGGCCGAGTCATTGCAGTAACCTGGTAGCGGACATATAATAGGGTGCGACGCGGCGCAGCCGTAGGCTGCAGCGCGACCAAAGGTCGCGAGGCGTCGCACCTTGTGCTAAAAATGAACGGTGCTGTCCCCCCCCCACCTATCCTCCCCCACCATGGGGGAGGGATCAGTTGTTTCCCTCCCTCGGTGGGAGGGGTTAGGGGAGGGGGAGGCATTTTCGTCTTTGCGGATACCCGATTGAGGCATGCTCACTGAATTGGAGAGGACCAATGAGCGACGTTGTCGTGCGCACGGTGGGTCTGGCCCGCCGCTACAAGATGGGGGATACGTCTGTGGACGCGCTGCAGGGCGTCGACCTGGAGATCGGGCGCGGCGAGTTCGTGGCCCTGGTGGGCCCGTCCGGCTCGGGCAAATCGACCGTGCTCAACCTCGTCGGCGGGCTGGACCGGCCCACGGCGGGCGAGATATGGATCGACGGAAAAGAGCTGAGCGCGAGCGACGAAAAGGCGCTGACGCGCCACCGCCGCCAGCACGTGGGTTTCGTCTTTCAAAGCTTTAACCTGCTGCCGCGCCTGACGGCCGAGGAGAACGTGGCCCTGCCGCTGATGTTCGGCGGGGTACCGGAGAAGGAGCGGCGGGCGCGGGCGCGCGAACTCCTGGAACGGGTGGGGCTGGCGGAACGCCTGACCCACCGTCCCACGCAGCTCAGCGGCGGCGAGCAGCAGCGGGTGGCCATCGCCCGCGCCCTGGTGGGCCACCCCGCTCTCCTCCTGGCCGATGAGCCCACGGGCAACCTGGATACGACCACCGGCGTGGAGATCATGCGTTTGTTGAAGGAGCTGAACCAGGAACACGGGCTGACGCTCCTGGTGGTCACCCACGACCCGGAGGTGGCCGCCTTTGCCGACCGGGTCGTGCGCTTGCGCGATGGGCAAGTCAACGGATTGAACGGATGAAACGGATGGGGCGACGGGTGGAACGGGTTTAGCGGATATGACGCTGGAGGATTTGGCCAAGACGGCCCTGGGCAACCTGGGCCGGCACAAGGTGCGCACTACCTTGAGCGCGGTCGGCGTGACCGTGGGCATCCTGACCATCGTCACCATGGTCTCGCTGGGCATCGGCGTGCAGCGGGAGGTGGTGGGGGCGTTCACGAGCGTGGGTCTGGAGACCATAGAGGTGCGCCCGGTGACCGAGGAGCGCGCCGTGTTCGACCAGTTCGCCGACCCCAAGCGCACGGTGATCATCACCCCCGAGCTGGCCGAGGAGCTGCGCGCGCGCGACGACGTGGTGCAGGTGCGCCCGCACATCTATCTGAGCGGCGGGGGCATGCGCGTCTACCTCGAGGTTGCGGGCGAGGCGGTGGAGGTGCGCGCGCGCGAGCCGGCCTGGTGGGCCGGAGTGGACGATCCCTTCGCCAAGCCGCCGGAACTGGTGGCCGGCGAGGATCTGGCATCCGGCGCCCAAGGGCAGGTTGTGGTCAGCGCGCGCACGCTGGAGAAATTGGGGTACGACGATTTTGAAGGTTTGATCGGGCAGGAGGTGGCGCTGGTGCTCGTCACGCCGCGCAGCGACCGGCAGGAGTTTCCCCTGCGGCTGGTGGGCGTGGTCGATACGCACACGGGCACCAATTACCCCGGCGCCTACATCGGCGCGGCCGACGCGGCAGCGCTCAAGGCGTGGTGGTACAACGATCCCGATCTCCTGGCACACGATGGCTACGACGCGCTGACCGTCGAGGCGGCCTCGCTGAACGACGCGGCGCAGATCGTGGCGCTGCTGCAGGAGCGCGGCTTCGAGGTCGAGTCGCTCAAGTCGGCGCTGGACACGGTCAACAAGGCGATGACGATCCTGCAGACCATGCTGGGCTCCATCGGCGGGCTGGCGTTGTTCGTGGCCGCCATCGGCATCGCCAACACGATGATCATGGCCGTCTACGAGCGCACGCGCGAGATCGGCATCCTGAAGGCGGTCGGCGCGTCGCCGGGGAATATCCGCCTGCTGTTCGTGGCGGAGGCATCGCTGATCGGATTGCTGGGTGGGATCGTGGGCGTGATCGGCGGCTGGCTGCTGGGGCTGGGGCTCAACGAGGCGTTTTTGATCTACTTTGACTATATGGATATCCCGATGCGCGGTACGTTCTTTTTCGTCACCGGTTGGCTGGTGGCGCTGGCCTTGGGATTTGCCACGGTGGTAGGGCTGCTGGCGGGATTGTACCCGGCGGCGCGGGCGGCGCGCCTCGATCCGCTGGAGGCGCTGCGGCACGGGTAGTCAACGGATGGGTCAACGGATTCAACGGATGGGTCAGCGGATGGAACGGATGACGCTGATGGATTTGGCCAAGACGGCCCTGAGCAACCTGGGCCGTCACAGAGTGCGCACGGTGTTGAGCGCCGTCGGGGTGACGGTGGGCATCCTGACCCTCGTCACGATGGTCTCGCTGGGCGTGGGCGTGCACGAGGAGACGGTGCGCACGTTCGAGAGCGCCGGGCTGGAGCAACTGCGCGTGCGGCCGGCCACCGAGGAGCGCGATACGCTCGATGCCGTCGCCTGGGCCAGGCGCACGGTGATCATCACGCCCGAGTTGGTCGAGGAGATGCGCGCGCGCGACGACGTGGCGGAGGCGCGTCCGCGCGAGTTTACCCCGTTGGGAGCCGATATCTCGCTGCGGGTCGAGGGGAAGGCGCTAAGCGTGCGCGTGGGCGACTTTCACTGGGGGGTGAGCGACCCCTTCTCCATCCAGCCCGAGATCGTGGCCGGCAGGGAATTGGAGGCGGGCGCGCGGGGAGAGATGGTCGTCAGCGCCGAGGCCCTGCGGGAGCTGGGGTACGCGGACGAGGATTTCGATGACGCCGTCGGGCGGGAGGCGGCCCTGGTGCTCAAGGAGCCGCGCGGCGAGATGAAGGAATTCCCCTTCCGCGTGGTGGGCGTGCTCGAGACCGTCTATGGCGCTGAAGAGGGCTACTTTGGCACGCACATCAGCCTGGACGACATGATAGCCATAAACGCCTGGTGGTACAACGATCCCGATATCCTGGCGCACGAGGGATACGACGAGCTGGTTGTCCGGGCGGCTTCGTTGGAGGACGCCGCCGAGTTGGTCGATCTGCTGCAGGAGCGGGGATACGAGGTGCAGTCGCTGGGATTGATGCTGGACATGATGAACAAGGCCATGATCGTCATGGAGACCATGCTGGGCTCCATCGGCGGGCTGGCGCTGTTCGTGGCCGCCATCGGCATCGCCAACACGATGGTCATGGCCGTCTACGAGCGCACGCGCGAGATCGGC
>JAFGED010000310.1 GCA_016931785.1 Anaerolineae bacterium | reverse complement strand
GCCGCCCTCGAACCCCCCGCCTTCCTCCTCTTTTTGTCGCGAAAGGCAACTGCGAAGCAGGGCTGAGTAGTTACTCGTGTGGAAGTTCGGCCAGCGCATAGCCGGGATGGTGGATGCCCTCTCGGAGCACAAGGTGGACGGGCAGGGCAAGAAGCGGCCCTGGGGCGAGCGCAAGTGGGAGGCGTTGGAGCGCCTGCGCCAGGCAGACGATGAGGCCGTAGCGGTCAAGGCGGCCGACACGCTGCACAACGCCCGCTGCATCGCAATGGACGTACGCCAGGAAGGACCAAAGGCCTGGAAACGGTTCAGCCGCGGGCCCGAGTCCATTATGACGTACTACCGCGAGGTCCATAAGATGGCGTATGAGAAGCTGGATTACCACCCACTCGTGCGCGAGTTGGAGAGCGCCTTGGAAGATCTGAGGAAAGTGATCGAGGAGGTGGGCGTGGACGACGAGGATGCCTACATTGGTTTGGACGACCAACTCTGCGACCAGCTGGGACGCATCTGGTTCTCGACTTCCCCACGCCCACGCGTCATCGGAGACATTCCGGCAGACGTACCGTTGCGACAGGAGGTGATCGCTATGACTGTGGTCGACTGAGTTCAGGGACTTTTTCAGCAATGAGCGGAGCGGCGAGAGAATGGAGGTGGTGCTATTATGACCTGGTCAAGCTAGCGATGTAGCGGCGGTTGGCCTGAAATTTAAGAGTGAGAGGGACTATGGTCTCTAGACCAATACCCTAGACATACAAAAACTGAAACAGGCCTATTCGCGCTGCAAGTCGCCCCTCATCCCCTCCCCCCAGCTTCTTTTGGAAGCTGGGGTTTTCTTGTGGGTTTTTCCGTTTGCGTTTTTCTGCGTCTTCCTGTCCTGATCAAGAACCTCCATCTGCCGTTCGGAAGTCAGTGGGTGCAAGTGCTCTCCGGCACCTGCCAGACGTCCTCGTGATGCAAACCTCCCAGTACCGCCCACGACGCGACTCTGCGATCGGAGGCTTGATTGCGCTACAATGCGAGGTTGTCGGCCCGGTCTTCAAACGGACAAGGCTTCTGACCATGACCCCTGCGATTTTTGACCTTGATCGCTTTTTGGCTTATACTTGAGGGTGAGCGACCCAGATGGCATTCAGAGGACGACAAATATGCGCTCACGCCCCGGTATGCACCTCTTGATCTGGCTGGCAGGCTTGCTGGCACTATCGATGCCCGCACCCAGCGCCGCCGCGCCGCCACACAAAGCCGTCCTACTGCTATTCCCCTACCAGCTCGACCTGCCGGCCTACACCTTGTCGCAGCAAACGATCCAGAAAGAATTCGGCCAAACCACCGATCTCGCGCTCGATCTGTACTATGAATATGCGGACCTCGGACGCTTTAGCGACGAGGCTTATCGCTCATCGCTTTTTGCCCACTATGCGCTCAAATACCGCGGCAGGCAGATCGACCTGGTCATGGTCTGCAGCGAAAGCATGTTGGATCTTTGGTTGGAGCACCGGCGCGAGATCTTGCCCGATGCGCCGGTGGTTTTTTACGATATCGTCACCGAACGGGTCGCCGCGCGCCAATCGCCCTCCGATGTCACCGGAGTCACCGGGGTCGTAGACCACGCGCAATCGGTGCACTGGTTCTTGCGCGCCAATCCGGCGGTCAACGAGGTGGTGATCGTACACGGAGTGGGAGCTGCCGACCGGGCCTATCTGCAGCCGGTTGACGACCTGAAGGCCGATCTGCAGGGACAGGTACAGGTGACGGATTGGGCCGACCTGCCGATGGAAGAGATCAAGCGCCGCGCGGCTGACCTGTCCAAAACCTCGGTGATCGCGTATCACCTCATGTTTGAGGACGCGGCAGGCGTCGCCTATCGCCCCATCGACGCGCTGCGGGAACTGGCGGCTGTGTCGGCCGTGCCGGTGTTGAGCGGCTACGATCAGTTTATCGGGACCGGCACCGTGGGCGGGTACATGTACAGCATCGAGCAGCAGGCGCGCGCGGCGGCGCGTATGGGCCTGCGCATCCTGCACGGCGAGCCGGCGAGCGCCATCCCAATGCTGACCGAAAACGGCAATCGCTTTATCTTTGACCATCCCGCCATGCGGCGCTACGGCATCCCGCTCTCAACCCTGCCGCCGGAGAGCATTGTCAAGAACCGGCAGTATTCCATCTGGGAGCAATACAGGCCGCAGTTGATCGGCCTGGGCGTGGGCGTGGCCGGTTTGATCATTCTGGCGGTCTATTTAGGCATTTTGACGCGGCGGCTAGGCGCTGCCCGCCGGGCCCTGAGCCAGCTCAACGTCAATCTTGAAAGCCAGGTAAAAGAACGCACTGCCGATCTCAGCCAGGCCAATCGCCGGCTGGAAGAGCAAGCCGCCGAGCGCAAGCAAGCGGAAGAAATCATCCGGCTGCGGTTGAGATTATTCGAGTTCGCCGCCGACCATTCGCTCGACGAGCTGATGCAAAAAGCTCTCGACGAAATCGAAGAGATCACTCACAGCTCCATCGGTTTTTACCACTTTGTAGAGGCCGACCAAAAAACGCTCTCGCTCCAGGCTTGGTCCACCCGTACCATGCAAGAGTTTTGTAAAGCAGAAGGCAAAGGAATGCACTATAGCCTGGATCAGGCCGGCGTGTGGGTAGATTGCGTCTATCAACGGAAACCCGTCATCCACAACGACTATGCGGCACTGCCCCATCGCAAAGGCATGCCCCCCGGCCACGCCGAGGTCCGGCGTGAGCTGGTTGTACCCACGATGCGCGAAGGGCGCATCGTATCTATCCTGGGCGTTGGCAACAAACCTGCGGATTATAACGAGAAAGATGTCGAACTGGTCGCTTACGTGGCCGATATCGTGTGGTCCATTGTCGAGCGCAAACGGGCCGAGGAGCAAATGCAGGACTATCAGCACCGGCTGGAAGCGCAAAACGCCGAACTGGAGGCATTTGCGCACACCGTGGCGCACGACCTCAAGAATCCCCTGGGCATACTCATCGGTTATGGCAAGGTCCTGGAGATGGATCTGGCCGGCACGCAAAACGCGCCTGCGCGAGAATCCATCGATACGATCGTACAGACCAGCCTCAAGATGAACGCCCTCGTAGATGATCTGCTCCTGCTATCCAGCGTGCGCCAAGTGGATCAGGTGGAGTTGTCGCCCTTGGACATGGCGGACATTGTGGCCGAGGCGCAGGAACGCCTGAGGCCCAGGATAGCAGAACGCCAGGCCGAGATCATCCTGCCCGCGACCTGGCCGGCGGCGCTGGGGTACGAGCCGTGGATAGAACAAGTGTGGGTCAACTATCTCGACAATGCAATCAAATACGGCGGCCATCCACCGCGCGTGGAGGTGGGAGCAGATGTGCCTCCCCTTTCATCCCCCCTACGTCCGGAAGGGAAAGAAGGGGAGATGGCGCGCTTCTGGGTGCGCGATAACGGCGACGGCCTCTCAGAGCAGGAACAGGCGCGCCTGTTTGCGCCTTTCGAGCGGCTGGGGGAGCTGCGCGTCAAGGGGCATGGGCTGGGATTATCCATCGTGCGCCGCATCGTGGAAAAGCTGGGCGGAGAGGTCGGCGTGGAAAGTGCGCCAGGGCAGGGCAGCGTGTTCTATTTCACACTGCCGCTGGCCGCGCCGCCTTCTTGAGCGCCCCGGCCAAAAGCCTCCATCCGTCCCACCCGTTAAATCCCGATGGATGAAATAAGCAGCCAATACAACGTTAAAGTTTCCGCCATCGTGCCCACCGGCCTGTTCCTAAACACTCGACATCGTTCTGCTCACGGAGTTCATTCAGCACTCGCCGGACGGTTGCTCGACTTACAGTCGGACACATATGCTCCAACTCTGTGATTGAGAAAGCATGTCCCGAATCAAATGCTTCAAAGACTGCCAGTACCGCCTCGCGCTTGGCCCCCGGCATCTTTGCCAGCTCCCCCACCCGTTCCTCGAACTCGTCGTAGGCGTAGACGAGCACGCCGAGACTATACTGGTGCCAGGGCGTCAGATCGTGATTGCCCGACTCCCATCTCTGGCTGGAACGCAGCAGCGCCTCGTAGTAGGTCTCCTTGGTCCCCTCAATGATGCGCTCCAGGCTGATGTAGCGCCCGACCTCGTAGCCTGCGGCATAGAGCAAGAGGATCGTCAGCAGCCGGGCCAGGCGGCCGTTGCCATCGGCAAAGGGATGGATGCAGAGAAAGTCAAGGACAAATGCATCGATAAGCAAGAGCTTGTCCAACTGCTCAGCATCCCAGACCTCGCCAAAGCGCTGGCATAATTCCTTCATCGCATCCGGGGTCTCGTCGGCCGAGAGGGGCACGAAACGCACGGCGTCTCGGCCGTCTTGTTCGTAATCATCTATCATCGCGCCTCCTCCATATCGGCCAAATTGACGGGCACCACGGCAATATCGTTGCCCACATTCAAGAAAACGAGATTTGCGTGTACCTTCGTCACCAATTGCACGCCAACGGCGCGCGCGTACCGCCGCACCTGCTCGTCGTAAGCTTCGTTTTGGATGTGAATTTGGAGGTCAGCAGCGGCGCGCACCTCGTCGGTCTTGAACTCTGCAATCGTGTATGCCTCGCCGGCACGATAGAGCAGGTCCACGATACCGTTCACAGAACGACCGCCCTCGATGACGCTAAAGCTCACCTCGTGCCAGCGCTGCGCCGCATCCATCTCGGTCCATAAGGGATGCGCCCGAAAGCGCCTTAACAAGCGCTTCGCCTCCACGACCGCCGTGTGGATTTCTGCCTCGTCCACGACGCCCACCTCCAATGCAAGCGGGTGTAGAAAAGGCTCTAGCTTCTCATCCTCAAAACACCAATGGCACAGTGCAGCGTGAACCAGCGTGCCTACTACCCACGCGGGTGCTCGAGCTCGTTTTGTCTGCGGCACCACGCGCCAGACCCGGCGCGGTGGGTGAACCAGCTTGGGGTCGGTTTCGGCCACGGGAATGATCAGCGGTGCGATCAGGTCTTGGGATACGTGATGCGTGATCCGTGATCCGTGATCTGCAGCCTGCTCCATCGCCTGCTGCTCTTCACGCCAAGGATAAAGCGTGCAGCCGACATCGTGGGCAAGGGGTAGCGGCTGTGGCTCGACCGGCGTGCCGGCAACAGCCACCTCATCCAACCCAGCCACCTGCCCCAGCAGCTTGAGCCAACCAGACGCGCCCAGCCCGCCGCCCTTGAGCACCTTGGTGTGCGCGCTGATCAGCAACTTTTCCCGGGCGCGGGTAGCGGCCACGTAGAGCAGGCGGCGATCCTCCGCCTCGTCTCGCTCGGCATCGCGCAGGGCCGCCAGCCGGTACGCGGCAGGGCGGCGGTCGTCGTCGCGAGTATCGCCGCGATCACGCAAGTTTAGCGTCACGCCCAGCCGGGCATCAAACCGCACGCTGGCTGTATCCCTGTGCCCGGAGTGGGCGGCGTCGGCGATGACGACCACCGGGAACTCGAGTCCCTTGGCCTTATGGACGGTCATCAACTGCACTGCGCTCCCGGCCTCGGTGGGGGCCTCGCTCTCCCGCACCCCCACGTCGCGCAGGGCGCGCACATATTCCAGGAACTCGCGCACGCTC
>JAFGED010000309.1 GCA_016931785.1 Anaerolineae bacterium | reverse complement strand
CAACTGCGAAGCAAGGCCAAGTAGTTACCAGCTACAGTGTACTACAGGGATGGGATGGGGCGCATCATCCGAAAGGGATGATTCGAGGGATGGTCTCTTGGCTAGCCTTTCAGCGGGGTGGAAGGATGCCCAGGGCCCGGGCCTGGGCCACAGCCTGCCGGCGGCGGTGGACGCCCAGCTTGCCGTAGATGTTGCGTGCGTGCGACTTGACGGTGGGCAGTGAGATAAAGAGGTGCTGGGCGATCTCGGGGTTGGTGAGCCCCTCGGCGATGAGGTGGAGAACCTCCAGCTCGCGTTCGGTCAACGGCTCGGCGAGAGGCTGGGCGTAGGATGTGATCGATGCGTGCGCGCTCGGGCTAAAAGCACCCAGCAGTCCAGTGACGTATGCCGGTGCAACGCCCCGCGCGGCGGCCTCCCGTAGCAGCGCTGCCATCGGCTCGCCCGTCTCGACAAAGAGGCGCGCGTATCCCTCGGGCTCTGCTAGCTCGAGGGCACGTGCCAGCCCATCAAGTGCCCGCTTGCCCTCTCCCAGCATCTGGAGCGCCAATGCCTGCAGTGCGTACATCTCGACCGCGCGCCCCATGCGCCCGGCGCTCTCCGCCTGCGGAAGGAGCTTTTGCAGCAGGGCCAGCGCCTCGTTCGGCACGTCCTGGGCCAGCAACACGCGGGCCAGCGTCAGGTCCTCGAACTCACGCAGCACCTCCGTCTCGCCCACTTTCCGGTAGTCGCGCGCCCAGCGCCCGGCCAGCTCGGTGCGGTCCTGGGCCAGCCAGAGGCGGGTCTGGTAAGCGGATACCAGGATCGAGAGGTAGGGGATATCGTGACCCTTGACGATCTCCGTCGCCTTCTGGATCGCCACCGTCGCTCCCTCGCCATCGCCCTGCGCCTGCCGGACGCGGGCCAGGGTGGCGTACACGCGCTCCAGACCGAGCGCGATCCTGCCCCGGCGCAGCAGTTCCAGGCCCGTCACGATGTGATGCTCCGCAGCCTCCAGGTCGTTCTGCTCGTAAGCGATCTGCGCCATCTCCAGGCCCACAAAGCCCACCGACGGCGTGGGGGCCCCATCGAGGGTGCCCATCTGCGCGGCTTCCTCGCAGGTCTGGGCGGCCCGGCGGAGCTGGCCCTGGACGAACTGCACCTCGGCCAGGTTGCACATCAGCGGCGCGGCGGCGAAGGGGATGCCGGCGGCCTTGATAACGGCGATGGCCTGGGAAAAAGCCTCGCGGGCCTCGGCGACCCACCCCGCGCGAAGGGCGGCCAGCCCCAGGATTGAGGCAGGGCGGGCGCGTGAGGGGCTATCCTCCGGCAAGCGGGCCAGGGCCCGGCGGGCGTAATCCGCAGCCTGGGCCACCTCGCCGCGCACAACTGCATAGGACGCCCGGTCAGCGGCGACGGTCTCCAGCAGATGCGCGGTCTCTGGAGAGTCGCCCTTCTCCAGCGAGCGCTCAAAGTCATCCAGCATGCGCTCCCCGGCCTCCCGCCGGCCCGTCACATAGAGCGACCGCGAGGCGAACAGCCGCAGCCAAGGACGGGCGCGCACAGCCTCCTGCGGTAACGCGTCGAGCCAATCCAGGAATGTCGCCGCGTCGAGGCGCGACCAAGTGGTGATCTTTCGCGCGGCGCGTTCGGCCACGTCGGCAGCCAGGGAGGAGTCCCCGGCCTCCAACGCGTGACGGATCGCCTCGGCGGCAAATCCGTTGGCGTCGTGCCACACCGCTGCGCGACGGTGCAGCTCGATGCTGCGGCCGGGTTGGGTCTCCAGCAGCCGCACCCGCAGCAGATCGCTAAATAGCCGGTGATAGCGATACCAGTGCCGCTCGTCATCCAGCGGGACGATGAAAAGATTGGCGCGTTCGAGATATTCCAGGATTTGTTGCCCTGAAAAAGCAGAGTCGAGTACAGCGGCGGTTCCGAAGGAACTTCTAGGCGTTTCGGCTACGCCGAAACGCACAGCGTCGCACAGCGGGCCGCACAGCCGCTCCAAGATGGCCGTGCACAGGAGGAACGCCTGCATCGGCTCTGGCTGCTGCCGCAGGACCTCGTCGGTCAGATAGTCGAGGATAAAGTGGTGTCGCCCGGAGAACCCATCGATGAAGCGGGCGGCGCCCTCCTCGTCGCGGTTCTGCATCGAAAGGGCAGCCATCTGCAGCCCGGCGATCCAACCCTCAGTGTGCTCCTCCAACGCGGCGCCCCCCGAAGGGCTGATGTGAAGGCCCATCGATCGCTCGAGGAACGCCGCGACCTCCTCGGCGGTAAAGCGCAGGTTGTTCTGGCGGATTTCGGTGATCTCTCCCCGGCCGCGCAGCAGCGGCAGGGGCAGAGGCGGGTCGTGGCGCGTGACGATGACCAAGTGTAGAGACGGCGGCTGGCGCTCCAGTAGCAGGGCAACCGCCCGATGGACGGCGGGCTCTGTGAGCGTGTGATAGTCATCCAGCACCAGCACGATGGGCGCGGGGGCGGCGGCGATATCGTTGATCAAGGCAGCGACCAGCGGCTCGATAGACGGCTGCGCCGCCTCCAACAGATGTTGAACCTCCTGGCCGATGGCGGGATCGATTCCCTGCAACGCGGCGACGAGGTAGGTGAAGAAGCGGCCTGGGTCGCTATCCCCCTCATCCAGGGAAAGCCAGGCGACGCGACGGGTCCCTGACGTATGTATCCATTCGCTCACTAACGTCGTCTTACCAAAGCCAGCCGGGGCAGAGACGAGCGTCAGCTTGCGCCCTTGGCGCAGGCCTTCATCCAGCCGCTCGATCAACCGCGGGCGCAGAACCAGGTTAGGACGCGGCGGCGGGATGTAGAGTTTGGTAGCCAGCAGTGGTGTGGCCATGATTGGAGTTATACCAGCGTCTCTTTTTCCACACGGGCAAAGTACGCGCGGTAAGCGGCCGTTTCCTCGATCAGCATCCTCAGATGAGCGGCGACCCTGGGTAGATCGGCATCCGCCCTTCCTTCCCCGACCGTCAGCTGCACTTCGTCGTCGCCTGCACTGGCGACGGCGAGGTAACCGCGCGCCGTCAGCCAGGCCAGCCCGGCCCACACACTCGACTCCCGCTGCGCCGTGGCCGCCGCCAGGGCCGAGATGCTGGCACGCCCTGCATCGGCCCTGAGCGCATGCTTGGCCAGACCGGCCAGGCGCTTTAGAAACAGCTCGGGATCGTCCAGACCGGGGTTGATTCCAAACAGGACCACTTTCTGCGGCGAGGCCTTTGCCAGCCCATCCTGCCACTCGGCGGGACCGGGCGGAGCAGTCCAGACGGCCAGGGTCTTGGTCGCGGCCAGTTCACGCCGGTCCCGGCCCCGGACTTGGGCCTTGGCATCCGCCTCCGCCCAGACCTGCACCTCCTCCCGTGCCTGCAACTGCTCGAGCATCGCCCTTGGCCTGAGCTCGCGCCGGTGATCCAAGACCTCGATGACCGGCGCCGCCGGGCGCAGCGAGACGGTAGGTTTCTCGACCGCACGTGCATCCGTCCATTCGACCTGCACGTCACGCTGACCCCGGTAGTCGCTGGCGCGGACGGTGTAGGCCAGGTCGAACCGTCCCTCGGGCAGCGGCTCGCCAGCCCCGCGCCACCAGAGCACTTTTTGGGTATTCCCAGCTTCATCCTCTACGATCAACTGCAGGTGCTCGCCATTGCGCCCGATGGGGGCGAGGCTCACCAGCGAAAGCCCCTTGGTGGCGAGAGTCAGCGATGGGTTGCCCGGGCCGAACGGCGCCAGCCGCTCTATCTCCTCGATCAATTCGAGCGATAGATCGGTGAGAGCCAGGAAAGCATCGACCTGGAGTTTAGGCGTTTCCTCGATCTCGCACGTCTCCGAGATGGTGCGCGATAGGGCGCGGCGGAACTCGGGGATGCGCTCGGGATCGATGCTCAGCCCGGCGGCCATCGGGTGGCCGCCAAAGCCGTGCAGCAGCCCGGCCTGGGCGGCGATGGCCGCGTTGATGTCGCAACCCGCGACGGAGCGCGCCGATCCCCGGCCCAGCTGATCGGGCGGCGTCGTGAGGAGGATGGCCGGCCGGTGGTATCGCTCCGCCAGGCGGCCGGCCACGATGCCGACGACGCCTCCAGGCCAAGCTGGGTGGCTCAACACCAGCGCGGCATAGTCCAGCAGGGATGGATCGCGCTCGATCTGCGCCTGTGCGGCCTGAAAGACCTGGTCGCACAGCAGCTTGCGTTGGGCGTTCAGGCCCTCCAGCTCGGTGGCCAGGGTGCGGGCGCGCGTCACGTCGTCGGTCGTCAGCAGCTCTACGATGGGATTGGCGTCATCCAGCCGCCCGAGCGCGTTGAGGCGTGGGGCCAACTGAAACCCGATGTGCTCCTCCGTGAGCCAGTCGAGGTTGAGATTGGCCAAGTCCATCATCACCCTCAGGCCCAGGCGCCCGGTGTGGCGCAGGGCCTCCAGCCCGCGCTGGGTCAGATAGCGCGTGTCGCCCGTCTGCACGGCGACGTCGGCCACGAGGCCCAATGCGACCAGGTCGAGATACCGGGTCGCATCCGCGGACCGCCCCACCCGGTCATACAGCGCCTCTACCAGCTTGTAGGCACACCCCGCACCGGATAGCTCGCGCAGGGGGTGGGATTCGGGCAGCATCTTGGGGTTGACGACGGCGTAGGCCTCGGGCAAGAGAGGGGGAAGGTCGTGATGGTCGGTGACGATGACGTCCACCCCCTGCGACCGGGCATAGTCGACGGCCTCGTGGGCGCCGACGCCGGTATCGCAGGTCAATACGAGGTCGACGCCATCGGCGATGACGCGCTCGAGCACGGGGAGATTGACGCCGTGGGACTCTTTCGCGCGGACGGGGATGTGGTGCTGCACAACCGCGCCCAGGTCTCGCAAGGTGGATACCAGAATCGTCGTCGCCGTCTGGCCGTCTACGTCAAAGTCGCCCCAGACGCAGATGCGCTCCCCCTGCGCGATGGCGCATTCCAGCCGCTCGACGGCCCTGGCCAGATTCGGCAGTTCGGTCGCGAGGGCCGGCCGGTAGCGATCGGGGTCGAGAAAGGCCTGCGCGCAAGTCACGTCGGTGATGCCCCGCCGGGCCAGCGTCTCCGCTACCAGCGGATGCCCGCCGACGGCGGTCTGCAGCGCTTCTGGCACCTGGACGTCCTGTGGCTCGATCCACTCGTGCATCAATAGGCGATCTCCGCGATCTGCTCAAAGTCGATGTCGATGCCGAGCGCGTCACCGGCGTCCGCCTCGTCCTCTATCGCTTGACGCGCCGCATCAGGCGCTTCGTCCAGGGTGCCCGCGCGCACGCCGCGCTGGCACAGCGAGCGGTAGGGGCAGAACTTGCAGCGCTGATCCTGCGCGGTGAGGGGAAAATCCTCAAGGCCCACGATCTCCTCGACCAGCGAGTCCAGATACGCCTCGTCGGCCTCGTACTGGGCCGCGTCGTAGCCAAAGCGCGCCGGCTCCTCCGGATAGTCGGCAAACCAATAGATCATCTCGACCTGCTCCGGCGCAATCGCCTGCCCGCCGTTGAGGTGAGCGCCCGCACGCACCAACAAACACGGATAAACCTTGGTCTGCAATCGCTCGGCCAGGAACTCGCGTTTGGTCCGCTTGCGCGAGGTCTTCCAGTCCACGATCACGGCCCGCCGCCCGGCATCCACGGCCACCAGGTCGTAACGGGCGACCAGGCGGCAGTCCCCCAGCGGCGCCGACAGGACGGCCTCCGGGTGGCGCGCTTCAGGCAATTCCTGCGGCCCGCGCTCCAAGTAGTTGTGCCACCAGCGGCGCAGGTCCGGCTCCCGGACCGTGCGCGATAGGTCCTCGGCGGAGATGCCCAGCACGTGCCGGTGGATCAGGCGGTGGAACGCCGCGCCCTGCTGCACGTGCAGCTCGTTCTCCAGGGCAGGCTCCACCTCCTGGGCAGGCCATGCCAGTTGCAGCACGTAGCGCAGTTGGAAGCGCCGCGGGCAGTCGACGTAATCCTGCAGGCTGGCCTGGCTGAATTGGAAGTTTGTCGGCAGTACGACCATCGTTGATCTCCAGTCTCCAATCTCTACTCCCTTTCCTCCCAAAAGTTGTGCAGCGCGATGAAGGGCACCGCCGGCTGCGCGTCCCCGCGGCGGCCGGTGTTCCAGGTGATGATCAGCTCCTTCTTGGCGCGCGTGATGCCCACGTACAGCAGCCGCACCCGCTCGGCGGCGTAATCCAACCGCGCCTCGTGCGTGGGGTCGCGCTCCTCGTATTCATAGATGCCCAGGTCCCCCTGGTCGAGGACGGCCTCCAACTGGACCAGCGCCTCCGCCTCGAGGTTCGCGCCGTCCCGTACGAACCATTTTTCCGCGATGAACTGGTCTTGGGGCAAGGCCGAGGGAAAGTTATAGTTGTTGACCGACATCAGATAGACCCGGTCCCACTCCAGCCCCTTGGCCTTGTGCACGGTGGCGACGACGACCTTGCCCTTGTACCGCTCGGGGTCGAAGCCTGAATCGTCGGCGCTGAGGCCCAGGAAGCGCCGCTCGTTCCTGGCCACGGCCGCCAGCTCCTCGACCAGCTCCGGCAGCCGCCAGTCCGGGTGATCCTCGCTCATGCGGCGCAGGACGCCCGCCAGCTTGTGGGCCACGGCCAGGTCGGCGGGCTCCTCGAACAAATCCTGGGCCAGGGTGAGGATCAGTTGATCGACCGGCAGCAGGGTCGCCTCCTGCCAGCGGCGGACGAGGTCACGGAACTGGACGAGGCGCTCGTGCAGATCGGGCACGTCGCCGCTGGCGTCCAGGATGTCGAGCCAGTCGCGGTCGACCCTGGGCCAGAGGAAATCCTCGACCCGGGCGACCTTGCCCAACTGCCTGGCGATCCACCTGAGCTGCTGCCTAGCCTCCTCGTCCTCTCGGTCACCCCGCCGCCACACCCGGTACACCGTCGCCAGCTTCTTGGCCGAGCTGGGATCGGCCAGGTATTTGAGCACGTTGGCCAGCGCGCCCGCCGCCTCGCGCGTCTCGCGCGTGGAGCGCAGCAGCTCGACGACCTCGATATCGCGCTTCTTGAGCTCGCCCACCAGCTCAAAGCCGCGCTGGTTGCGCGGCACCAGCACGGCCACCGTGTCGTCGGGATGCTCCGGCAGCCAGCGGGCCAGGGAATCGGCCACGGCGTGCAGCTCCTCGGCCGGAGTGAGCTTTTGGTCGATGACGCGCACCTGGCCGGGATCGTCGGGCGGGTTCGGCTGGGGGTCGCCCGGCGGCGTGGGCGCGATGTGCGGCGGCGTCAGGGCGTCGCGCACCGCCTCCACCGGGTGTTCGGCCTGCGTCCAGTCGATCAGGTAGTTGGCCAGCCGGATGATGGACGGCGTCGAGCGGCCCGAGTTGGGGAGCTCGCGCGCCTCGACGTCCTCCTCTTCCAGAAACTCGCGCAGGTAGCGCGGGTTGGCCGTGGTAAAGGTCTCGTAGATGGCCTGGTTGGGATCGCCGACGCGCACCCAGTTGCCGCCCTCGCCGCAGAGCAGGCGCAGGATCTGTTCCTGCAGGCGGCTGCTATCCTGGGCCTCGTCCTCCAAGACGTAGGGCCACTGGTGCCGCAAGCGCTCCAACAGGTCGCGGTCCAGCTCCAGGGCGCGCAGCGCCAGGCGGATCAGATCGTCAAAGTCGACCGCGCCGCGGTAGTGCAGCGCCCGCTGGTAGTCGGCGTAGATGGCGGTACCCATCTCCACCAGCGGGAGCGATACCGCGAGCCCTTCCAATCGCCGGGCGAGCCGGTCGGGCGAGCCTTCCAGGTCCTTGGCCCGCTTGACAAAGGCGCGGGCCACCTCCGTCACCAGGTCCGGCCACTGCGTGCGCAATGCCCACTCGTACCGCCCGCCCTCCAGGTCGGGGGAGAGAAAATCGTCGGCGGCGTAGGGATTGGTCCGCACCCAGGCCAGCGCCGCCTCCTGCAGGATCTGGTCGGCGGCGCGCTCATCCACGATCTGGAAGTCATCCGAAAGGCCCGTCAGGGCCGGGCGCTCGCGCACGATGTCGTGGGCCAGGCCGTGCAGCGTGCGCACGCGGTAGCCCAGGTTGGGCAGCAGGCCGCGCGCCTGGATGAATCCCGCCACCCGCCCGGAAAAGTTGTCGACGGCGGAATTGACCAGCGTGACGATCAGCACCTCCTGGTCGTCCTCCAGCCGCCCGCCGGCCACGATCTGCGCGGCCAGGTAGGAGAGGGTGTAGGTCTTGCCGCTGCCGGGCACGGCCGAGACGCCCATCTTGCCGCCGGTGTAATCGAGGACCTCTTGTTGTTTCGGTCGTGGTTGGAACATAGTCAATCCGGTTACACAGAGAAAAAAGGGGTAGTCATTCCCCCCACCTAACCTCCCCCGCCAGGGGGGAGGAACGGTCCCCCCTCCCCTCGCGGGAGGGGGTGAGGGGGAGGGGGATATTTTCAACCCTGAGGGAGTCCCAGCAGGACATAGCAACTTTTCCGATGACCTGTACTATCAGTTCGTTCAGCTCAATTTGGTCGCCCACGTTATTTCTCTTTCTGTGCACCTCTGCGTCCCCTCCGCGCAACTCTGTGTACCTCCTCAGCCCCGACCGGGACCCGCCCCCGTGCGCCGCAGCACGCGCTGGATCACGCTCAACAACTGACCCTTCTGCTCGCGGCCGCTCTCGCCCAGCTCGCTCAACCCCAGGTAGACGCGCTGGCGGCAGCGCCGGATCAGGCCCTGGGTGAGGCGGTGCAGCGTCTCGTTGCGCGCTTCGACCTCGTCCTGGTCGGTCCAGACGCCATCGTGCGGCCAGCCCCGGCTGAGCACGTAGGGCTGGGTGAGGGGCTGGTACAGCCGCTCCCACCAGCCACTGCCGCCCACGTCGAGCCAGAACTGGATGTCGACCGGGCGGTTGCGCATCAGGAAGGTGTAGGCCGGCGATAGCAGCACCGCGTCCTCTGGCTGGAGCCGCCAGTTATGGAGATATTGGGCAGCGATGACGCCATCCTGCACCATCTCGATGTACTCCTGCCCAAGCGGGACCCTCCCGCAGGTTGCAGTGGAATCGTCCCCAGCGCCGACATCGCTCAACCTGCGGGAGGGTTCGTCCTCATCGTGCTGCATCACCCACCTGAATTTCTGCACCGACTCGATCAGATTGGCCGCCACCCGCCCCGCGTCATAGTCGCGGTGGAAGCCAAACCCCTCCTGCGACAGCACCTCGCCGAACAGGCTGCTCAAAAAGTGGTCGAAGGGGACAAGCCCCCCCTCACTCCCCCCCGCAAGCGGGGGGGAAGCCCCGGAGGGGCAGGGGGGGATATTCTCCTCGATCCACCCCCTTAGCCGCTCGTACCGCTCGCCCAGGACGTAGGTCAGGCGCTCCTGCATCTCGGGCACGATCTGGTCGAATGAGGTCAAGGTGGGATGGCCCTCAGTGGGACGGTAGACGATCTGGGTCAGGAGCTGCGCCCGCACCAGGTCGAGGCCGTCGATGGCCGTCATCAGCGCGTAGGCCACGTCGAACGTGCCGGGGCAGCAGCCCCAGTCGGGATGGGCCAGCGAAGCCAGCGTCAGCAGGCAGCGGGTGGCGGGCTCGTCCTTGAGGGCGCGGGAGGGACGGTGGGAGCGCGTGGGCACGTCCCGCGCCTCCAGCCGGTTAGAAAGCGCAAAGCGCAGCGCGTCGGGCAGGAATGGGGCCAGCACCACGATCTCGGCCGGCGGCACGCCGTGATCGTGCACCAGGCTCCGGACCTCGCCAGCGACCCAATCGAGCATCTCGGGGTAGTAGCGGTGGTACTCATAGACCAGGGCCGCGCGCGCGTCCCCGGCCGGCCTGCGCCGGTCCTCCCTGGGGATCGAGCGGGCGTCCAGCGGCAGGTGGAGGCTATCGGCCAGCGCGTAGCCAAAGGCGCGCACGTCGGGCGAGGCGACGAACGGCTCGCTGAAGGTGACCGACGCGTCGCACAGCTCCTTGAGCGCGCGCCCGCCCTCGGGATCGGCGCCCAGGAAGCGCCGGTAGCCGGCCTCCCGGTCATAGACCAGGAGCGCCGACTGGCAATGGGGCAGCCAATCGCGCAGCAGGTCGTGGGCCACGGGCGTATCCTCCTCGACGTTATCCACGATGAGGTGCGTGTAGGTCTCCATCAGGTAATTGCGGCACAGAGGCATGGCCCACAGGCGCTTGAGGAACACCTCGAGCTGGAGGGAGAAATCGAGCAGGTTGTGGGCCAGGCAGTACTCGCGGAAGCGGGTGGCGCACGCCTGGGCCTCGTCGTAGACGCGGCGCTGGCTCTCCTCGCCGCTCCAGGCGGCTTTGAGCCGCGCGCCGATCGCGGTGTGCGGGAAGCCGACGGCGGCGGCCTTGTTGAGGTTATCGATGATCTGGCTGTAGAGGCGGTTGCGGTCGATGACGATCGATTCGAAATAGCCCTGGTCGAGCAGCGGGCGCACGATGCGCGCCATATAGTACTGGGCCGTCTCCAGCGTGAGGAACGTCGGCCCGTCCTCGGGGTGGCCAAAGCCGGCGTCCTCGGCGACCAGGGGCCAGAAAAGGTCCACGATGCGCTGGGCCAGGCCGCCGACGGTGAGAATCGTAACCTGTCCCCCAGGAGGGAGGCTGGCCCGGCGCAGGGCGTCGTAGTAAGGCGTGGCCAGCGTGCGCTGGGGCACAATGACGAGGATCGCATCACCCGGGACGCCGGATTCGAGCAGGCGCAGCAGCCGCGCCACGGCGGCGGTGGTCTTGCCGCTGCCGGCAGGCCCTTCGAGGAAGAGCTTGGCTTGCGCGGAGGCGCCTTGGACTGCTTGCTGGTTCGCAGAAAGATGTTGAACGTCCATCACGGTGATGATAGTGTATTACTTCTCAAAGAGATCATCGGTCTTGATATAGAATATCGAAAGTGAAGGCGCCTTTTCTCGTAAATGGTCACAGAAAAATTCTACACCGCTCTCTTCTGAAGGCACATGGCCGGTTACGACCAAAGCCTTTCTCAAACCCTGGTGATGGGCGTCGTGCACATATTCAACAACCTCCCATTCGTGGGTCTCGCCCGTGATCAAAACACAACTTTCATGCCGGTTTATCAGCCTCACGCCGCCTTCCATCCCCATAAAGCCCCAACTGGTGACGACATTTTCATACACGACATCTTTATCGCCGATATATCTCACAGCCGTGGGTTCCAGGCCGACGTCTATGTCCCTCAAGATGCGCCCCAGCTTGACGCCCGCCATGCTAAAGCTTTTGAGGCTGTCGTCGGTACGGTATTTTTCCCAGCCCAACTTTTGCGCCATGCCAGCCGCGATATAGTCCAATCCGGCCTGGTGCAAATTATCGTGCAAGTGAAAGACGCACAGCCGATGGTCCCCCAGATACTTTTCCTTGGCCTTGTACACGGCATCGTCTAAAAGGTGCTGGAATTTATGGTGATGGTTATAAAACAGCGGCTCGTGGGTGATGACGAGGTTGCAGCCCCCTCGAACGGCCTTTTCCAGCACGCTTTGGGTCGCCATCATGGTGACGGCGACGTTCTTCAATTCGACGCCGGGATCGCCGTAAAGAAAAACGTCGATGGGTGTTTCTCTCCACTCGATCCTCAGCGATGTCTTCAACCAATCGATAAACTCTTGGATCGTCATACGCTATCCTCGTTACCATTTCTGACGACGCCGCTACGAGCGCTCACTGCCCCACCCCGGACAGCATATCCAACAGGGCCCTGCCCAGTCCATCGCAGGCGCTATACGCGGCCTGCACGCCCGAGCTACCAAACACAAAACACAGCGGCAGCATCGTACAGGCAAGCACAGCCCAGCCGGTGATCACGGCCGCCCTGGCCAGCTTCTCGCTGTTGCCCCCACCCTCGCGGGCGCTCTTGAGCGCCCTGTAGCCCAGGACCAAACCCACGATCGGGCTCGCAAGGGGAAAAGGAAACACAAAAGTGCCCACCAGAGTGACGACTAGGCTGATGGCTCCAGGATCGGTGTTTTTGAACAAAGCGTTCAACCAGCCGGGAAGCCTCTTGCCGCACTGATTGCAGTAGCGCGCGGCGCGCGCGTTTTCATAGCCGCAGTAGGGGCATCTCACCAGATCGGGCGGCCTCTCCGGCTCGCGCGAGGTCAGCACGGTGCCGCAGTAGACGCACCTGTGACGGCCTGGCGCGATGCCCTCAAAATTGGCGCCGCCGCAGTTGGGGCATTCTATGGTGTCAAAACCGTTCGCGTTCATTCCAAAAGCCAAGTTTCTCCGACAAACATTAGCTCACTTCGTAACTACTCAGCCTTGCTTCGCAGTTGCCTTTCGCGTGTGAAAAGAGAGGGGGGCGGGGGGTTGGAGAGCGGCTTCGCCGCTCT
>JAFGED010000308.1 GCA_016931785.1 Anaerolineae bacterium | reverse complement strand
CGCGAGGGCGAGTTCGTCGGCGTGGTGGGGCCCTCCGGCTCGGGCAAGTCGACGCTGCTCAACATGATCACCGGCATCGACCGACCCACCAGCGGCCAGGTCTACGTCGGCGGCCAGGCGGTGCACAAGCTGAGCGAGAACCAGCTGGCCCGCTGGCGCGGCAAGAACGTCGGCGTCATCTTCCAGTTCTTCCAACTGCTGCCCACCCTGACCATCCTGGAGAACGTGATGCTGCCGATGGATTTCTGCAACGTCTACAAGCGACGCCAGCGCAAGAAGGTGGCGATGAACCTCCTGGAGCAGGTGGGCATCCCCGACCAGGCGCACAAGCTGCCCAACGCCCTCAGCGGTGGGCAGCAGCAGCGGGCGGCCATCGCTCGCGCGCTGGCCAACGATCCGCCGGTGGTCGTCGCCGACGAGCCGACGGGCAACCTGGATACGCAGACCGCGGCGGAGATGTTCGCGTTGTTCGACCGCCTGGTGAACGAGGGCAAGACGCTGCTGGTGGTCACCCACGACCGGGACCTGAGCCAGCAGATGAGGCGGGTCATTCACCTCGTGGATGGGCGCATCCACCGCGACCTGGAAAACAGCTTGGACTGAACAGTATGGGCGTGACCTGGTTCAAGATCTGGCGCGAGCTGGCGCACAACAAGGCGCGCACCGGCATGGTGGTCCTCTCCATCGCCGTGGGCGTCCTGGCGGTGGGCGTGATCGTGGGCGCGTATGGCATCATGTGCGACTGCATGGAGCAGGACCGCCTGGCCTGGGTGCCCATCCACTTTACCCTGTGGGGCTGGATCACTGAGAAGGCTGAGGACGCGGTGCTGCGCGACCCCGACGTCGTCGAGGCGGAGCGCCTGGTCGATACCTCGGTGCGCTGGCGGCTGGAGGGAGACACAAGCCTGGGTGCGTCCGACTGGCGCGATGCGGACCTGTATGCCCGCGAGGATTACGCGAATCTGCGCATCGGCCTCCTCAAGCTCGTAGAGGGCGATTGGCCGGAGGGCCGCGCCCTGGCCGTCGAGCGGCTGTCGGCGGCCTATTTCGATATCCCCGTTGGCACGACCATCGTCGTCAAGGTGGGGCAGCGCGAGCACCGCTTGCAGGTCGAGGGGATCGTGCGCGATCCCGGTGTGACCTTTATCCCCCAGTTCGGCGGCGACGCGACCTTTTACGCCACACCGGAGACGGCAACTTGGTTGACTGATGAATATTACAGTCGCCTTGATGTGCGCATAAAGGATCATACCATCGGCCGTGCTAGTGAAGCCGTCGAGCGGGTCACTGAGCGCTGGGATGCTATGGGGGTTGCTCATTGGGGGCAATGGATCAGGAACCCCAGCGAGCACTGGTTCCAGGATTCGCTCGATACTTTGCTCATCATCATGATCGTGTCTGGGGCCCTATCGCTGGCGTTGAGCGTCTTTTTGATCGTCAACACGCTGAACGCCATCATCGCCCAGCAGGTGTGGCAGATTGGGGTGATGAAGACGGTGGGGGCGACCCTGTGGCGGGTGACGCGCCTCTACTTGCTGATTGCGCTGCTCTATGGTGGGCTGGCCCTGCCACTGGCCGTGCCGCCGGCGGCGCTGGGCGCGCACTGGCTGGCGGCCTGGGGGCTGGGCTTTGCCAACGTCGTTCCGGGTGGGTTTCAGGTGGTGCCGCAGGCCATCGTCATCCAGGTCGCCGTCGGGCTGGCGGTGCCCGTCCTGGCGGCGGCTGTGCCCGTGATTGGCGGCGCGCGCGTCACAGCGCACCAGGCGATCAGCACGTATGGCCTGGGCGGCGGGTTTGGCAGGGGGCTGCTGGATCGCCTGCTCGGCCGCCTGCGCCATCTGCCGAGGCTCCTCGCGTTCAGCCTGCGCAACACCTTTCGCCACAAAGCGCGCGTGGCGCTGACGCTGCTCACGCTGGCGCTGGGCGGGGCGATGTTCATGGCGGTGATGAGCGTCCAGCTCTCGTGTAACGACACGGTCGAGATGATGTTGAGCGACTTTGGCAACGATGCGACCATCTGGTTCAACGACATGTACCGCGTGGAGCGGTTGCTCCAGGTGACGAAGAGCGCGCCGGGCGTGGCCAAGGCCGAGGTGTGGAAGCAGTGGGGGGCGAGGATGAAGCTCGAGTCCGGCGAGGAGGGGTACATCTCTCTCCTGAGCCTGCCTCCTGATTCACAGATCGTGAACCTGCGCATCGTCGATGGCCGGGCGCTTTTGCCCGGCGATGGGAATGCGATTCTGCTCAGCTACCAGATCGCTGCCGAGGCGGGCATCCAGGTCGGGGACGAGATCAAGATCTATCCGCGGGACGAGGAGACGACATGGACGGTAGTGGGGCTGGTGGTCAACGCCGAGAACGCCAGCTTCGTGCCTTTCGATGCCCTGTCGCGGGCGACCGATACGTCGAACCGGGGATGGTACATGGCAGTGGTGTTCGATGAGGGGGAGGCGCATTACCAGGATCTGATCGCCGACCTGCGGGCGACCTACGCGGCCAACCATCTCGAGGCCACCCATTTTTGGAGCGCCGAGGAGGAGCGGGCGAGCGTGCGGGAGCAGTTCACGCCCATTCTCTACCTGCTGCTAGTGATGGCGCTGCTGGCGGCGACGGTGGGCAGCATCGGGTTGATGGGCACCATGTCGATCAACGTGGTCGAGCGCAGGCGCGAGATCGGCGTGATGCGCGCCAACGGGGCAACGTCGGCGGCGATTGCGGGCATTTTCGTGATGGAGGGCGTGATCCTGGGGGTGTTGAGCTGGCTGCTGGCGTTGCCCTTCAGCTATCCGGGTGGGCAGCTCTTTAGCGACCTGGTGGGCCAGACGATGAACTTGCCCTTCGACTACAGCTATTCGCTTGGTGGGATGGCGGCCTGGCTGGTCATCGTGGTCACGCTTTCGGCGCTGGCCAGCCTGTGGCCGGCGCTCCGAGCAACGCGGGTAAGTGTACGAGAGGCTTTGGCGTATGAGTGATGGGGATGCAGCCATCTACTGCAGATTGGTATGGAAGCGTTGCTCGCAGCGACTACGGAGGCGCTAGCATATGAGTGACAGCACCCTGCGGGCGAAATTCTTGTACAGTGGACGAGAATTTTACCACTGAGGCACGGGGAGCACAGAGATTTCAGGCATTTTTCTCTGTGCCTCTGATTTTGATAATCTCCCTCTTGAGCGTTGATGACCGAGGCGGCGGCAATTTGAACCACAAAGGTAACTACTCAGGCTATTCGCCCGAGCAGTCTCCCTCGCTCGAAAAAGGGAGAGATGGGGGTTTGGAGAGCGGCTTCGCCGCTCT
>JAFGED010000307.1 GCA_016931785.1 Anaerolineae bacterium | reverse complement strand
TGATGGTGCCCTATGTGGTCTTGATGGTGCCGCAATTCGTGATCTATAGCAAGATGCAATGGATTGACACGTTCTTGCCGCTCACCGTGCCCTCCTTCTTCGGGGGAGGGGCCTTCAACGTCTTTCTCATGCGCCAGTTCTTCCGCACCATCCCGGAGGAGCTGGCCGACGCCGCGCGCATCGACGGATGCAACGAGTTCACCATCTATTGGCGCATCATGATGCCGCTGGCCAAGCCGGCATTGATCACCGTGGCGATCTTTACCTTCCTCGGCACCTGGAATGACTTTATGGGGCCGCTGCTGTACATCAACTCGCCACAAAAGTACACACTGGCCATAGGTTTGGCAAATTTCCGCGGCACGATGTTTGCACGGACGCGCTGGGATCTGTTGATGGCCTTTTCGACGACGATGACTTTGCCGGTCGTCGCCGTCTTTTTCCTGGCCCAGCGCTACTTTGTGCAGGGGGTCGTGCTGACCGGGCTGAAGGGGTAGGTCGATATAACAGAACTTGAGCACGCCAGCTCGCGCTGGCAGACCGACTTTCCCGCGGAGGAGTTTGCAGCCCGCCGGGAAAAGATATTCGACGCCATTGGCGCTGAGGCCCACGCCCTGTTGCAGAGCGCTCCCGCGCCGCGCGGGTACGTGGTCTTTCGCCAGACCAACGCGTTCTTTTACTGCTGCGGCCTGGAAACGCCCCAGGCTTACCTGCTGATGGACGGGGGGCAGCGCCGGACCACGCTCTACCTACCCGAACGCGGCAAAGCCCAGCTTGGCGAGGGCGCCCCGCCGGGTGTGGAAGACGTCGCGCTGGTCAAGACGCTCGCGGGCGTCGACGCGGTGTGCGACCGCGAAACGCTCTCGGCCCACCTGGCCGAGGCGCGCGTGGTCTATACCCCGCACGCGCCCGCCGAGCTGCGCGCCGCCACCCGAGACCATCTGCAATGGGCAGACCAGATGGCGGCGCAAGACCCGTGGGACGGGCAACCCTCGCGGGAGCAGCGCCTGATCGCCCTCCTGCGCTCCCGCTTCCCCAGGCTCGAGGTGCGCGACCTGACGCCGGTGCTGGACGAACTGCGCTCCATCAAGAGCCTGCGCGAGATCGCCGTGATGCGGCGCGCAGGCCGATTGTGCGCCCGCGCCATCCGGGAGGCGATGCGCGTCACCCGCCCCGGCGTCGTCGAGCGCCAGCTCGGCGCGCTGTCCAACTACGTCTACGCGGTCAACGGCGCACAGGGCGAGGGCTACCGCCCTATCATCGCCGCAGGCGAGAACGTGTGGCACGTCCACTACTTTTTGAACAACTGCCCCCTGCAGGATGGCGACCTGGTGCTGATGGACGTCGCCCCCGAGTGCACCTACTACACCAGCGACATCGGGCGCATGTGGCCGGTGAATGGCGCCTACGCCCCCTGGCAGCGGGAGCTGTACGGCTACATCGTCGCGTACCACAAGGCGCTGCTATCCCTGATCCGCCCCGACGTGACGCCGGATCAGGTGATGGACGAGGCCGCCGAGGCGATGCGCGCGGCGTGGGAGGAGTGGATGTTCTCCAAAGACGTCTACCGCGAGGGAGCGCGCCGCACGCTCGAGTTTCGCGGTCACCTCTCGCACCCGGTGGGGATGGCCGTGCACGACGACGGCGGATACCATCATCGCCCGCTGGCGCCGGGGACGGTCTTTGCCGTCGACCCGCAGATGTGGATCCCCGAGGAAAAGCGCTACATCCGCGTCGAGGATACGGTCGTCGTCACCGAGGAAGGCATCGAGAACCTCACCAGCGACGCGCCGCTGGAACTGGACGACGTCGAGGCGCTGATGCGCGACGAGGGCACGCAGCTTCCATATGTGCTGGATATGCGGTAGAATGTGGGACAGGGCAGCTGCTTATGCGTTTGGGGATGATGGATGGCAACCACAGAGACACGGAGTACACAGAGAAAACTAGAAAATCCTCCGTGCTCTCTGTATCTCTGTGGTGAAATCCGCTGAAACGAACGCTCAAGTTTGCGCAAGCCTGACGCCAGGTTCGGGGACGTTGCGGATTTGACCACAGGGATTGTTTTCGATATCAAGAAATTCTCCATCCACGACGGGCCGGGCATTCGTACCACGGTTTTCCTCAAGGGATGTCCCCTGCGCTGCTGGTGGTGCCACAACCCCGAAGGGCTGGCCCCTGAGCCGGAGCTGATGGTCCGGGCGAGCCGGTGTATCAAGTGTGACGCCTGTTTGGATGTATGCGTTCACGGCGCGCTCTATCGAGATGGCGCTAAGGTGGTCACCGATGCGGCAAAATGCGTCCTTTGCGGAGCCTGCGTCGCGGCCTGCCACGCCGAGGCGCGCCAGATCGTGGGGCGGGAGATGACGGCGGCGCAAGTGATGGCCGAGGTCGAGCGGGACGTGCCGTTCTACGACGAATCGGGCGGCGGGGCGACCTTCTCCGGAGGAGAGCCGCTGCTGCAGCAGGATTTCCTGCGCGAGCTCTTGCGGGCCTGCAAAGCGCGCGGGATTCACACGGCGGTGGATACCTGTGGCTTTGCCCCGTGGGAGGCGCTGGACGGCGTGCGGGAGGCCGTGGACCTGTTCCTCTACGACCTCAAGCTGATGGACGACGCGCGCCACCGCGCGTTCACCGGCGTATCCAACGCGTTGATCCTGAGCAACCTGCGGGCGCTCTCGCAGCGGGGACACGATATCGTCGTCCGCTTGCCCCTCATCCCCGGCATCAATGACGACGAAGAGAACATCCGGCGAACAGGTGCGTTCGCGGCTGAACTGCCCCATCTGGTCCGAATAGATGTTCTGCCCTATCACGGCCTGGGGGATGAAAAGTACGGCCGGTTGAACAAGCCATACAACTTGTCTGAAACCCGTCCCCCGGCGGACGATCGTGTCGCCGAGGCCGTGCGGATACTGAAAGGGGTCGGCCTGCAGGTTGGGGTCGGTGGAGGTTAGACCATGGCGATGAACGAAAGAGTCAGGCGGTTGAGGCAGCAGAGCCTGGATGCCCAACCCACCCTCTCGACAGAGCGGGCGGCGCTGATGACCGAGTTCTACCGCACGCACACCGGGCTTGTCTCGGCGCCGGTGCGCCGCGCCCTGGCCTTCCAGCACCTGATGGAGCACAAGGCGATCACCGTCGGCGAGGGGGAGCTGATCGTCGGCGAGAAAGGCCCCGCGCCCAAGGCCACGCCCACCTACCCGGAGCTGTGCTGCCACAGCCTGCGGGACCTGGACATCCTCAACTCCCGCGAAAAGATCCCCTTCACCGTCAGCCCCGAGGCGCGCAAGCTGTACGAGGAGGCCATCATCCCCTTCTGGCGGGGCAAGACGATGCGCGAGCTGATCTTCCAGGAGATGACGCCCGAGTGGCAGGACGCCTACGAGGCGGGCGTCTTTACCGAGTTCATGGAGCAGCGCTCGCCCGGCCACACCGTTCTGGACGACAAGATCTATCGCAAGGGCATGCGCGACTTCAAGGCCGATATCCAGCGCAGCCTGGCCCAGTTGGACTATTTTGACGACCCTGCGGCCTACGCCAAGCAGGAACAGCTCGAGGCGATGGACATCTGCGCCGACGCGCTGATCCGCTTCGCCGAGCGCCACGCCGAAAAAGCGCGGGAGCTGGCGCAGCAGGAGGCGGACCCGCAGCGCAAGCAGGAGCTAGAGCGCATCGCCGAAGTGTGCTCCTGGGTCCCGGCGCACCCGCCGCGGGATTTCTGGGAGGCCCTGCAGTATTACTGGTTCGTCCACCTGGGCGTGACCACCGAGCTGAACCCGTGGGATTCCTTCAACCCCGGCCACCTGGATCAGCACCTGGCCCCCTTCTACGAGCGGGGGCTGGCGGAGGGGACGCTCACCCGCGAGCAGGCCGAGGAGCTGCTGCAGTGCTTTTGGTGCAAGTTCAACAACCAGCCCGCGCCGCCCAAGGTGGGGGTGACGGCTGCCGAGAGCAGCACCTACACCGACTTTGCGCAGATCAACACCGGCGGCGTCAAGGCCGATGGCTCCGATGCGGTCAGCGAGGTCACCTACCTGATCCTGGACGTGATCGAGGAGATGCGCCTGCTGCAGCCCAGCTCCTCCGTCCAGGTGAGCAAGAAGAACCCCGACCGCTTCGTCAAGCGGGCCGCGCGCATCATCCGCACCGGCTTTGGACAGCCCTCGGTGTTCAACGCCGACCTGGTGGTGCAGGAGCTGGTGCGGCAGGGCAAGTCGATCGTCGACGCGCGCTGCGGCGGCACCAGCGGCTGCGTCGAGACGGGGGCGTTCGGCAAGGAGAACTATAACCTGACCGGCTACTTTAACCTGCCCAAGGTGCTGGAGATAACGCTGCACGACGGCGTCGATCCACGCACGGGCAAGCGCATCGGGCTGGAGACAGGCGATCCCACGCAGTTTAGCACGTTCGACGCGCTGTTCGCGGCCTACAGAAAGCAGCTCGACCACTTTATCGACGTCAAGATTCGCGGCAACAACGTCATCGAACGGCTGTACGCCCAGTACATGCCCGCGCCGTTCCTCTCGCTGTTGACCGACGACTGCATCGCCAGGGGCAGGGACTATCACGACGGCGGCGCGCGCTACAACACCAGCTACATCCAGGGCGTGGGCCTGGGCACCATCACCGACGCGATGACGGCTCTGAAGCACCACGTCTTTGAGCAAAAGACGCTGACGATGCAGGAACTGCTGCAGGTGCTGGGCGACGATTTCGAGGGGCACGAGCGGGTGCGGCAGTTGCTGCTCAACAGGACGCCCAAGTACGGCAACGACGACGACTATGCCGACGGCGTGATGGTGGCCCTGTTCGACGCCTACTTTGACGCCATCGACGGCCGCCAAAACACCAAAGGCGGCGCGTACCACATCGACCTGCTGCCCACCACGTGCCACGTCTACTTCGGCTCGGTGATCGGCGCCACGCCCGACGGGCGCAGGGCGGGCGCGCCCCTCTCCGAAGGCATCTCGCCGGTGCAGGGGGCGGACCGGCGCGGCCCGACGGCCGTCATCCGCTCGGTGGCCAAGATGGACCACGCGCGCACCGGCGGCACGCTGCTCAACCAAAAGTTCACGCCGCAGCTCTTGCAGGACGAGAGCGGCCTTGACAAGCTGGTCCAGTTGATCCGCACCTACTTCAAGCTGGATGGGCATCACGTCCAGTTCAACGTGGTGGACGCGGCCACGCTGCGTGCGGCGCAGGCCCACCCGGAGCAGTACCGCGATCTGATCGTGCGCGTGGCGGGCTACAGCGACTATTTCTGCGATCTCGGTCAGGCGCTGCAAGAAGAGATCATCGCCCGCACCGAGCACCAGTCGTTCGGCTCGTAGAAAATACGAACTGCGCAACCCTGCTTCGCCCTTGCCTTTCGCGACAAATTCACTGACAGACGTCTCCCCCCGCCAGGGGGAGAGTTCGGTTTCCTCCGCGCGTTCGCGGTCAGCCAGGTTGTGTGATAAAATGTGGCACTGTGATGTGTGCAAGAATGCCCGCTCGTTCCACTATCGGCTTCCTCTCAACCTGGTCGGTCTATGAAGGCACGGCCATTGACGATTACACCCACACCCTGCTCCAGGGAGTTTGCGCTGCCGCGCGCGAGCGCGACTGCAACCTGCTCCTCGGCTGCGGCATCAGCTTGCCCGCCAGCCCGCTCGCAAGCCGCACCGTCTGGCCGGTGCCGGGCACGGGCGTCGATTTCGTCCCGGTCGGCCCCTGGAACACCGATGGGCTGATCGTCATCCCCGACGATCTTTCCGACGAGCAACTCGAATACGTGCAGGGGCTGATCCAATCGGGCTTTCCCGTCATCCTGACTACGGCCGAAAAGCCCGGCCCCTTGGTCGCCGTGGACAATGCGGGCGGCATCCGCCAGGCATTCGAGCACCTCCTGCAACACGGGCACCGGCGCATCGCGTTCATCGCCGGCAAGTCGGGGCACGGGGGCGATACGGCGGAGCGGCTGGCCGCTTACCGCGAGGCGCTGCACGATGCAGGTCTCACAGAGGATGCGCGCCTGATCGCCTTTGGCCAGCACCGGCGCGAGGACGGGCGCGCCGCGATGCAGCAGATCCTCTCGACAGGCGCACCCTTCACCGCCGTGCTGGCAAGCAACGACCTCTCCTGCATCGGCGCGATGGAGGCATTACGCGCGGCCCGGCGGCGCGTCCCGGACGACGTGGCGGTCATCGGTTTCGACGACATCATCGACGCGCGCTCCCATCTCCCGCCGCTCACCACCGTACGGCACCCGACGTTCGCACTGGGCTACCAGGCGGTGCTTTCGGTGCTCGGCGCGATCGCGGGGGAAAAGGTCAGCGAGACGCCCACGCGCGTGCCGACGCAGCTCGTCATCCGCCAGTCTTGCGGCTGCCGCCCGGAAAGCACGCCAGGTTCGGCGACGTTACACCCGGCGCAATCCGATCTTGCATCCACGCAGGCCATGCTTGCACGTGCGATGGCCGACGCGACGCTCGTCGAAGCGCGTCACAGCGCGCGTGAGGAGATCGAGGGCCTGTGCCTGGAACTCGTCCGTGCGTTTGTATCGAGCCTGGGCGATAAGGACCCCCGATCGTTCGACGATGCGATGCAGCGCCTATTCGCCTGGCTGGAAGGGCGCAACGAGGATGCATACGTGTGGCACGCTGCACTCTCGACCCTGCGCCGCGGGCTATCCAGCCTGGCTTCGTTGATTCCTGAGGCAGACTTGATCTTTGCCGATACGATGATCGACTGCGCCCGCCTAGAGACCGCCGAGCAGGTACAACGACAGGCGACCGACGAGTTGCTGCACCACATGGAGATGTCGAACCGCCTGGGGCTGATGACCTCTCAACTGTTGGCCGCGCTCGACGCCTCCGAGGATGCGCGGACGCAGTCTATCCGCGCCATCCTGGCCAACCACCTGCCTCAATTGGGGATCGAGCACGCACTCGTAGCGCTATACGAACACGCAGACGATGGTCGACCTGCACTCTACACGCCCCTGCTGGACGCCGGGCTGCCCGCAGGCAGCGTCGGGCACCAACTCGCCGTCCGTGACTTTCCGCCAGTCGAACTCTACCCGCCCGGCACGGCCTATCAACTGGCGATCCTGCCGCTGGTGATCGATGAGCGCACGACCGGTTTTGTGGCGCTCAGCGCGACGAATCTCGAACCGTGCGCGGCCATCGTGCACAACCTGGCATCGGCTCTGCGCACCGGAAGGCTGTATCGCGACGCTCTCGAGGGGCGCCGGCTAGCGGAGGAGGCAAGCCGGCTCAAGAGCCGCTTTCTCTCCACCGTGAGCCACGAACTGCGCACACCCCTCAACCTGATTACCGGCTTGAGCGCTGTGCTCTTGCAGGAAGGAGAACAAATTGAGGCCGAGCGCTGCATGGTAAACCGCGGGGATGTCGAGCACATCTACGCCAGCGCGCAGCACCTGGATGGCCTGATCCGCGACGTGCTCGACCTGGCGCGCAGCGAGGTGGGACAGCTAAAGCTGGACTGCGAGCCGTTGGATCCGACGGAGGTACTGCGGCCGGTGCTGGCGATTGGGCAACAATTGGCGCGCGATAAGGGGCTGGCGTGGCGCGCAGAGATTCCCGAGGTGTTGCCGCGCGTGTGGGGGGATCGCACGCGCCTGCGACAAGTGGTGCTGAACCTGATACACAACGCGGTCAAGTTCACGGCGAGGGGCGAGATCGCGCTGCTGGTGACAGCCGAGGACGACCGCGTGGTCGTATCGGTGCAGGACACAGGGTTGGGCATTCCCACGGAGGAACAAACCGCGATCTTTGACGAGTTCCGGCAGTCCGAGCGCACGGCGACGCGCGGGTACGGCGGCCTGGGTTTGGGACTGGCGATCTGCAAGCGCATGGTGGAGCTGCACGGGGGCGAGATCGGCGTGCGCTCCTCCGGGAAAGAAGGCGGGGGCTCGACGTTCACTTTCACGCTGCCGGCGATGGCGCGCGAGCGGCTGTCCCTCGCTGCCGACGTTTCCCTGGCCGAGATGCGTCAGGTGCTGCTCCTGGTGAAGGATGTGCAGGGCGGCAGCTTGCTGTGCGACCATCTCACACAGCAGGGACTCGACGTAACCGTGCACCACATGAGCGAGGAGGAGGCGGAAGCGGATTGGCTGGCGTGGCTCCTGGCAGGAGCACCCGAGGCGGTGGTTTTGGACCGCGAGGTAGCCTCGGAACGCGGATGGAGGATATTGAAGGTCCTGAAGGGGAACCCGGCGACGCGACACGTGCCGGTGTTGTTCTACGCGCTTGCCGAGGATGGCAGCAGCGGCTCGATGCTGGAGATCGACTATCTGACAAAACCGATGGGCACGGTCGAATTGGCCGAGGCGCTCGTCTGTAACGGGCTGCTGGACGGAGAGAAAAAGATCCTGGTGGTGGACGATGAGCCCGGGATCCTAGAGATGCACGCGCGCGTCGTCGAATCACAGTCGCCCGATTACCACGTCCTGCGGGCGCGCAACGGGCGAGAGGCGCTCGAAAAGATGCGGGACGAGCAGCCCGACCTGGTGCTCCTGGACCTGATGATGCCGGAACTCGACGGGTTCGGGGTATTGGAGGCGATGCGCGGCGCAGAGATGACGCGCAACATCCCGGTGATCGTGCTGACGGGGCAGGTGTTGACCGAGGAGGACATGGCGCGCCTGAACCGAGGGGCGGCGAGCGTGCTGGGCAAGGGGCTGTTCAGTGCAGAGGAGACGCTGGCGCACATCGAAGCGACGCTGGCCCACAAGGCCAAGCTGAACGTCGAGACACAGCAGGCCGTGCGCAAGGCCATGGCCTACGTACACACACACTTCGCAGAGCAGGTTTCTCTGGCCGAGATAGCCGCCCACGTGGGGTTGAGCGAGCAGCACCTCATCCGCTGCTTTCGTAAGGAGGTCGGCATCACGCCCATCGACTACCTCAAGCGCTATCGCATCAGGCAGGCCAAGGCCCTGCTGGAAGCGGGCGAAAAGAGCATCACCGAGGTGGCGCTGGAGATCGGGTTCTCCGATGGCAGTTACTTTGCGCGGGTGTTCCGGGGTGAGGTGGGAGTTTCACCCAGCGCCTACCGCAGGGGAGAGCGATAACCTATAGCCGACACCAAACCTGGGCATCACAGGCGGGCCGACAAACACGGCCCGCCTGTTTTTTGTGCAACGCTAGCAAAGCCGTCATCCTTCGACAGGCTCAGGATGACTTTGCCCAAAGTCTCGTCGTAGTACCAGATTGGTTCAGAATGTGCTCAACAGCGCTAATAAAGTCCTAGTCGGCGGCGGGTGAAGTGTGGTAAAGTAATGACGCAAACCGCACCCCGCCTCGAAAGGAGAGGCCCTTGGACAGCCCTACAGCTTCCATCGTGATAATTGCCGGGAGTGACGCCCATTTCATCTATCTGATGCAATATTACACCAAGACGAGCGGGCATCAAGCCATCGTCGCGCCTCTTGACGGCGAGGTAGTGGAACTGGCCAAACAGAAAAACCCGGCGGTGATCGTGCTGGAATCCGATCTGGCAGAGCCGGCAAGCCAGGACGTGTTGTACGCACTGAAAGCCGATCAAGACACGTGCCACTTTCCAGTGATGGTCTGCTCGTGGCAAGATAAGGACGCAAGCGCCTTGGCCCGCGAAGCCGATGGCTACTTGCAAAAGCCGGTGTCGTACGAAAAATTCCTGGCCGCGTTGGAAAAAGTGGCGTATGTCCCCAGCCCGAGAGAAAGCAAAAGCCGACATGCCGGCCTCAAATACCACTGACAAGCTGCCAGACCGCACCCTGGAGATGAGGGGTGTGGACATATCGAGCCTGCCGCAGGTGGAAGATAGCGGCGGTGTTTTCTACGGCGACGACGGGCAACCGCAAGACCTTTTCCAGATTCTGGCCGATCACGGCATAAACTATGCCAGGCTCAAACTGTGGCACACGCCCGCCAATGGGTACAATAACCTGGAACGGGTCAAGGCCGTGGCGATACGCATCAAGGGCGCCGGTATGGGCTTTTTGCTGGACTTGCACTACTCCGATACGTGGGCAGACCCCGGCAAGCAGTACAAGCCCGCGGCGTGGAAAGATTTGGATTACGACCAGCTCCAGGCAGCGGTGTACGATTACACGAAGGAAGCGCTCGCCGAGCTGAGGGAGCAGGACACGGATCCCGACATCGTGCAGGTCGGCAACGAGATACCGAACGGCTTACTCTGGGACACCGGCAAGCTGAACGGCCCGGGCGACCAGTTCGCGCGGTTGGCCGGCCTCTTGAAGGCCGGGATAGACGGCGTCAAGGATTCGGGGAGCAGCGCCAAGATCATGCTGCACCTGGATAAAGGCGGGGACAGTGCGCTGTACAGGTGGTGGTTCGATGGCGTCATCGCCAAAGGGGTCGAGTTCGACGTCATCGGGCTTTCGTTCTATCCATACTGGCACGGCGAACTGGACGGCCTGTCCGCCAACCTGGCCGATCTGGTGCAGCGATATAACAAGGAAATGATCCTGGTGGAGACCTCGTACGCGCACACACTGGCGGACCGGGATGGCGCTCCCAACATCATCGCGCGCGAGGACCAGCTCGCCGCCGGCTACCCGGCCACGGTGGAGGGCCAGACCAATTGGCTCAGGGACCTGATGCAGGTCGTGGCAGGCACGCCAGGGGGGTTGGGCAAAGGTGTGTTCTACTGGGAGCCGGCGTGGCTGGGGCTGCCCGGCTGCAGCTGGAATCCAGAGGACCCTAAATCGGGCAACAACTGGGAGAACCAGGCGTTGTTCGATTTCGAAGGGCGTGTATTGAGCTCCATGGATGTGTTCTTGGAATTCAAACCTCGGAATTGAACTGACCTTCATGATCGCTTGGAAGGAGGTGGTATTTGGATCGACTCTTTATATAGCCAGTTGTTTAAAGGTTATACCGTATCTTCTCAACAAATAGAGGAAGCGTCCTTGTTCTGCTGAGATGATACACCCAATCCATATGACCATAATTAAGGAGGATTAGAAATGTACAAAAAGCTCAGTCGACGTGATTTTCTGCGCATGAGCGCCTTGACCGCGGCAGGCGCGGCTCTGGCCGGGTGCGCGTGCCCGCCGGCTCCAGAGACCCCTGGGGCCGCCACGGCCAAGCCCACAGCGGAACCTACAACCAAGCCCGGCGAACCGACCAAGGTACCGCCCACAGAAGTCCCCGTCCTCTCGGTCGCGGAACGCCTGACGGCCATCGGCTTCCTGCCCGGCGCGCCTGACCACGCCAAGGGCTGGGAAACCACCCTGCCGCTCGTGAAAACCCCGCCAGACGCCGAGCCTGTCGTCGTCAAGGGCAGCAAGCGCGTTGAGGTAGGCGACGAGCTCGTGAACGACGAGACCGAGACCAGCCCGTTCTGGCAGATCTCGATGGAGCTGTTCAACATCGACTGGCAGGTCGCCTGGACGGCCACTGCGGAGGACATGTCCACCAAGTACAACCTGGCCATGGCCAGCGGCGAGCTGCCGGACTGGATGGAGGAGCCCCCTCTGGACGTCTATGTGAACATGCTGGACGCCGACCTGCTGGAGGACATCACCGATGCCTTTGACGCCGCAGCCGACCCCACGTGGATGAAGGCACCCTTGGATAACTACCTCGACGGCAATGCCGCCTGGTCGTACGCCAAGGTAAACGGGCGCATCATGGGCTTCCCCATGGCGGAGCGCGCGGCCAACAACGCCAAGCTGCTCTTTGTGCGCCAGGACTGGCTCGACAAAGTGGGCATGGATATACCCGAGACCCTGGACGACGTCAAGGCTGTCGCCCTGGCCTTTAAGGATGCCAAACTGGGGGCCGGCGATACGACCCTCGGCCTCAACCTGTCCAAGTCCATCGGGCGTGGCGCTTCGTGGGGCGGCGGCGGCTGGTTCGCCAGCGCCGATACCATCACCGGCGCGTTCGGCGTGCAGAGCGCTATGTGGCTCAAGAATGGGGCGGGCGGCCTGGTACAGGGCGACATCCTGCCGGAGATGAAGGATGCCCTGCTCCTGCTGCGCGAGTGGTACGCCGACGGCGTCATCCCCGACGACTTTTTCACGATTGGAGATGGAGACGCCATGGGACGCTCAGGCGGCAACCTGGCCGGCATGCACTTTGCCCCCGCCTGGGGCGCGCGCTGGCCCATCGAGGACAGCCTGACGAACGATCCCGAGGCCGTGTGGGTGTGGGGGCGCATCCCCACCGGGCCGGGCGGCAAGCGGGGCAGCGTTGGCGAGATGCCCTACTGGGTGGTCAATGGATTCCGCAAGGGTTTTGAGCACGCCGATCGCGTCATCGAGTGCTTTAGCTGGTGGGCCGAGCTGTGGGAGGATCCCTCAAAGCGCTTCCACGGATGGGAAGGCTACGCCATTGGCGATTCCTCCACAGGCTTTGCCTGGGATGGCGACACGATCGTATCTCCTCCCGATCCGCCTGCCGGCAGGCCGGGCTTTGGCGTCCACTTTATGCGCGGCGGCACCTACATGAACACCTACGCCATGGCCGATTCGTTCGCCGCCATCGAGAGCTGGAAGGATATCCCCGAGGGCGAACGGGATGCCATGCAGCAGTACCTGCTAGAAGACCCGACGGGAACGATATCCGAATACCGTCGGGCCTACGTGTTCACCACGGGGCACGAGAGCGAGGACAACATCTTTAACGAGTATCTCGGGCTGCCCACGGCGGGCATGCAGGCCTATCAGACGACGCTGGACGGGCTGAGGGATGGGGCGTTCTACGGCATCATCACCGGCGACATGGCTCCCGAGGCCTTTGAAGATTTCGTCGAGCAGTGGAAGCAACTGGGTGGCGATCAAATCACCCAGGAAGTAAACGACTGGTACAAGAACCGGTAAAGTGAGATAATGCGTCGCATGAAGCTGATGGGCGCCCGCGGGTGCCCATCAGCTTCGGGAAACGGCAACTCGTCCCTGACTGGAAGCATCGCCATCAGATACGGAGGACCAGAATGGTCGCAAAAAACGCAAGCCCATCCTCACGATCGAGCAAGTTCTCGGCGTACATCGCGCGAACTCTGCCCCTCTACATCATGATACTCCCTGGCCTTGTTCTGCTCATTTTATTCAGCTATTTTCCCATATACGGCGTGGCGCTCGCGTTCCAAAAGTTCAATCCCGGATTGGGCGTGGCCAAGTCACCCTGGGTGGGTTTGGATAACTTTCGCTACCTTTTCAACCTGCCCGATTTCTGGCGAATCACGCGCAACACGCTCATCATCGCGGTTTCCAAAACTATCTCCCTGCAGGTCTGTGCCATTCTCCTCGCACTGATGCTGAACGAGATTCGTTCGCGCATATTCAAGCGCTCGATCCAGACGATCGTGTACCTGCCGCACTTTTTATCCTGGGTCATCCTCGGCGGCCTGATGCTCGACCTGCTCAGCTCCACTGGCCTGGTGAACCAGATGCTGAGGCAGCTGGGCAACAAGCCGATCATCTTTCTGGGCAGCAACGACTGGTTCCGCCCTGTGCTCGTCGTCACCTATCTGTGGCAGGAGGTCGGCTGGTCGGCCATCATCTATCTTGCCGCGCTGACGGGGATCGACCCGGTGCTGTACGAGGCGGCCAACATCGATGGGGCCAGCCATTTGAGGCAGATACAGCACGTGACTTTGCCTGGAATTCGATCGACCGTTCTGCTGGTAGCGATCTTGAGTCTTGGCAGCATGCTCGACGCGGGGTTCGATCAGGTGTTGAATCTCTATAACCCGGTGGTCTACCCCACGGGGGATATCCTGGATACCTACATCTACCGCGCCGGGCTCGTATCGGCCCAGTTCAGCCTGGCGACGGCAGTGGGGTTGTTCAGGTCGATCGTCAGGCTGATCCTCGTCGCCATCGGCTACTGGCTGGCCGACAGATACAGCGATTATCGCATCTTTTAGGAGGTCGTTCCTATGATTGAGGACAAGTCCTGGAGCTGGCAAGTTTTAAGGGGCGTTAACTACATCGTGCTCTCCTTGATAGGGCTGATCTGCATCCTGCCTTTGGCTCACTTTTTAGCCGTCTCTTTCAGCGATCGCGCGGCATCGGTAGGCGGGCTCGTGACCCTGTGGCCCATTCGCTTCACGACTGCTTCGTACGAGCTGGTATTGAAAGCGCCGCTGTTCTATCAATCCCTCCTCGTCTCAACGCAGCGAATCATCTTCGGCGTCTCTCTGCAAATGGCGATAACGATCCTGACGGCGTATCCGCTTTCCAAGACCGCGCGGCGCTTCAAGGGACGGAATCTTTTCATGTGGCTGCTGCTCGTTGGGTTGTTCACCGACTGGGGCATCATCCCCTGGTGGCTGGTCATTCGGAATCTGGGCCTGATGAACAAGATATGGGCGCTGGTGATCCCGCCGGCGATGTCGCCGTATAACGTGATTCTCATGATGAACTTTTTCCGCGAGATCCCCGAAGAGTTGGACGACGCGGCCAGGATCGACGGCGCCTCCCATTGGCGGCGACTGTTCAATATCTACATGCCGCTTTCGCTCCCCGCCATAGCGACCTTGACCCTGTTCTCCGTCGTCTTTCACTGGAACTCGTGGTTCGACGGCATGGTCCTGATCTATGACGTGACCAAGCTGCCGCTGCAAACGTTTTTGCGCTCGGTCGTCATCGGCTTGGATACCTCGAACCTGTCCCTGCAGGCGGGATCGAGCCAGTTCCTGCTCTACAGCGATCGTTCGATACGGGCGGCGAGTATCTTTCTATCCATCGTGCCCGTTCTCATACTCTATCCTATCCTGCAGGGGTACTTTGTCACGGGCATCAAGCTGGGATCGGTCAAGGGGTAAGGGGCATCCCGTCAAGGGGCACTCTGCCGGGCCTATTTGCCGAACGGCTTGTTAGCACGGCTTTTCATCTCAGACCAGCCGTGGAGGCTCGACGAACGATCAAGCGGGCCTTGTTGAGCCTGCGACGAACCCGATACATCTGTCGCGGTCAGACAAGGCCCTGTTTTTCCTCTGAATAGGGGCAACCATGAACACACCGGGCAAAGTCCGCGATATCGTTCACGACGACCTGAGCGCGTTTGCCAGTCGCGGCGCGGCGTTCGTCACGCTTGGCGAGACCATGGTGCGCGATACACCCGCCGACGACGAACGGCTGGAGCGCACGCGCCAGGTGAGCGTTTCGCTGGCGGGGAGCGAGTTCACCCTGGCAGTGATGCTGGCCCGGCTGGGCGTGCCCTCGGCGTACGTCACCCGCGTGCCCGATAACCCGTACGGCTGGATGCTGCGCAACGTGGCCCGGGAGCAGGGGGTCGATACCGCGCACTTTGTCTGGGCTGAAAAGACGGAACCCATCGGGCGCTTCCTGTACGAGCTGGGCCGCACGCCGCGCCGGGGCGTGGGTTGGTATCAGCGCAAGTACTCGGCCGCCAGCAAGCTGGGGCCGGGTATGGTCGATTGGCGGCCGGCGCTGGCCGATGCCAGGCTCTTTCACACCTCCGGCATCACCTTTGGCCTGAGCTTCCACTCGGGCTACGAGCGCAACCACCTCCTGGAGGCTTTCCAGGAAGCGATGCAGGCCAAGCCCGCCGACTGCCTGGTGGGGCTGGATTTCAACTACCGGTCCACGCTCTGGAGCCCGGCCCAGTGCGCGCAGGTGATGACGCCGCTCGTCACCGATCACGTGGACGTCCTGATCACCACCATCGAGGACATGGCCCAGATTTACGGCATGGGCTGCGGCAAGATCACGGCGGCCGAGATCGCCAAAGGCGACATCGGCCGCCTGAAGGATGAGGACATCCAGGCGTTTATGCGCCAGTTGATGGACAGGTTCCAATTGCAGGTGGCGGGCGTGACGATCCGCTACCCGGACACGCACGAGCAGCACCGCTGGGAAAGCGCGGCGATGGACGCGCAAGGCCACTTTTACCGCTCGGCGCAGGTGCGCTCGATCGTGTTGAAGGATCGGCTGGGCGGCGGCGATACGTGGAACGGCGGCTTTTACTACGGCCTGCTGACCGAGGGCGACCGGGCCGCTGGGCTTGAGAAAGGCGTGCTCGTCGGCGACGCGGCCACCCGCCTGAAGCAGACCTTGATGTACGATCTACCCATCATCACCAAGCAGGAGATTCAGGCCCTGATACGGGCCGACTTGGCGGGCGGCGGCAAGCGCGCCGCGCGCTGAAGGAGAGGGGAATGGATCATCGGGAGAGTATCGGGCTCATCCAACAAACCGGCGTGATCGCCATCATGCGCGCCGATAGCCCCGACCAGCTGCTGCGCGCGGCAGACGCCATCCGCGAGGGCGGCGTGTGCGTGATCGAGGTGACCATGACCACGCCGGGGGCGCTGTCCATCGTCGAGCAGGCCGTTTCTCGCTACGGCCAGGACGTGCTGTTCGGGGTCGGCAGCGTGCTGGATGGCGAGAGCGCGCGGGCGGCCATGCTGGCGGGCGCGCAGTTCGTCGTCTCGCCGTCCTTCAAGCCCAGCCTGGTCGAAATCTGCCGCCGCTACAGCATCCCGGTGATGCCGGGGGCCTACACGCCGACGGAGGTGCTCACCGCCTGGGAGAGCGGCGCGGACCTGGTCAAGGTCTTTCCGGCCAGTTTCGGCGGGCCGGCGCTTGTAAAGGCGCTCAAGGCCCCACTGCCGCAGGTCGAGCTGGTGCCCGTGGGCGGCGTCGACCTGGAGACCACGGCCGATTTCGTCCGCGCCGGGGCGGCAGCGGTGGGCGTGGGCAGCGCGTTGATCAACCAAAAGCTGCTCGAAGCCGGCGACTGGGCCGCGCTGACGGAGCGCGCGCGCCGATTTATCGAGGAGGTCGCGCGCGGGCGAGCGTAGACTATGGCACGCAAGGTTTTGATCACGGGAGCCTACGGCCTGGTCGGCAACGTCGTCTACGGCCACCTGGCTCAAGACCCGGAGGCGTACGAGGTGTACGGGACGGCCCGGCGGCGTCACCCCTCCGATCGCGTGCTCGAGGACCACGTGCACGAGGTCCCGGAGGGCAAGTTCTTCCTGGTCGACCTGGCGGATTTTGCGGGGATGCAGCGCGCGGTGCAGGGTATGGACACGGTCGTGCACATGGCGGCCGATCCGAGCGGTATGAGCGGCTGGGACAGCATTTTGGATAGCAACCTCATCGGCGCCTACCACGTCTTTGAGGCGTGCCGCCGGGCCGGGGTGCAGCGCGTCGTATTTGCCAGCTCCGCCCAGGTCAACTTTGGCCAGCGGATCAAGATGCCCCCTCAAACAGGGGACAAACGCGCCCCCGTCGGTCTTCCGGTGACGCACGAGCAGCCCACGCGCCCGCCGAATCTGTACGCAGCCAGCAAGGTATGGGGCGAGGCGCTGGCGTATGTCTACGCCCTGCGCCACGAGATGTCGTGTATCTGCGTGCGCATCGGCTGGGTCACGACCGAGGACCGCCCCCCGCTGGGCAAGATCGCCTGGTCGAGCACCGTGTGGTGCAGCCAGCGGGATATCGCCCAGCTCGTGGAGCGCTGCATCTGCGCCCCGTCAAGCCTGCGCTTTGACGTCTTTTACGGCATTTCCAATAACCGCGTCCGCTTTGCAGATATCGCACACGCCCGCGAGGTGCTGGGATACGCGCCCCAGGACCGGGCGGAGGATTACGCAGATGACTGAGACCATGGCGAGATTTTGGCCCAGCGAGCACCCTGAGCTTGTCGAAGGGGGCGGGTTTCGCCAAGGCGTCATCCTTCGGCAGGCTCAGGATGACTGCCACGATCCTATAAACCTTGTGCCCAAAGTTTCGAGGACTAGGGAAGGAGGCAGGCATGTCGACTAGAGCGTGGCGCGGCAGCTTTGCCATCCCGATGACACCCTACGATGACAGGGACCGCATCGACGAGGACGTGCTGCGCGCCGAGATCGCGTTCTGCATCGGGAGCGGTGTGGGTGGGATCGTATCGCCGGTGATGGTGAGCGAGTTCCGCGTGCTCTCCGAGGACGAGCGCCGCACGATGATACGCGTGCCGGTCGAGGTCAGTAAAGGCCGCGTGCCCATCATCGCCAACTGCGCGGCGGTCAACACCCCGCTGGCAGTCAGCTTCGCGCGCTACGCCCAGGAGGCCGGTGCCGACGCCGTGATCGCCATGCCGCCCTACATGCGCACTCCCGATTTCCCCACCATCTACGCCTACTACGAGGCCATCTCCAACGCGGTGAGCGTCCCCGTGTGGATTCAGAACCACACCGTCGCCGCGTTATCTGTGGCCCAGGTCGTCCGGCTGTGCACCGAGCTGGAGCGCGTGTGCTGGGTCAAGGAGGAGGTCGATCCCGAAACGCACAGCATCAGCCGGCTGCTGGCGCAGAACTGCCCGGCGATCGAGGGGGTGATGGGCGGCGCAGGCGGGCTTTACATGGTCACCGAGCACGCGCGCGGCTCCAGCGGCGTGGTCCACGCCTGCCAGTTCTGCGACGTGGCCCAGCGCGTCTGGAAACTGCTCGACGCGGGGCAAAGCGGGGAGGCAAGCGGCCTCTTCGAGAAGCTGCTGCCCGGCCTGTTGCTGGAGAGGCAGTTAGGGATGGCCTACGCCAAAGAGATCATGATCCGGCGCGGCGTGTTCAAGAACAACCGCATCCGCGCCAGCTCGCAGCCCTTCGACGAGGCCGATTGGTGGGAGATCGACCGGGTGTGGGAGCGGATAAAGCCGTACCTGATCTGGCACAAATAGCAAATATCAAATGACAAATCTCAACTCTGAAACCAGGAGATGACACCAGTGGTCATACAAGACGATCAAGCGCGCGGCGACTTGGAAAACGCCATCAACACCTATTCCAGCCCGTCCGGCCTAAAGATCACCGACATGCGCACCGCCGTGGTGTGGAGCAACTATGACTATCCCATCATCCGCATAGACACCAACCAGGACGTGTACGGCATCGGCGAGGTCCGCGACGCGGGCCATCCCGAGAACGCGCTGCAGTTCAAGTCCATGCTGCTCGGCCAGAACCCGTGCAACGTCGACATGCTTTTCCGCGCCATGAAGCCGTTCGGCAACTGGGGGCGCGAGGGCGGCGGCGTCTCCGGGATCGAGCTGGCGCTGTGGGACCTGGTGGGCAAGGTGTACGGCGTGCCCTGCTACCAGTTCCTCGGCGGCAAGTACCGCGACAAGGTGCGCATCTACGCCGACACGCCCGAGCCCGACGAACCCACGCCCGAGGCCTTCGCCCAGCGCGCACTGGGGCGCAAAGAGATGGGGCTGACGTTCATCAAGTGCGACGTGCGCCTGCACACGCTCGTCGAGATAGAGGGCGGCATGGTGGGGCAGCCCACCAAGTTCGAATACAGGTTAGGTCTGCGCGGGCGCGCGCCGGGCGACGGACAGGTGGTCAAGATCACCGACAAGGCCATCGCCAGGATGGCGGACATCTTTGCAGCGATACGTGAGGCGGTCGGTTGGGACGTCTCGCTGTGCATCGACCACTTTGGCCACGGCTACCTGACGGCCAAGGAGGTGATCAAGCTGGCACGGGCGCTGGAGCCCTACAAACTGGCGTGGATGGAGGACCCCATGCCGTGGGACGACGTCGATGGCCACAAGCGCGTCACCGACGCCGTCGAGGTGCCCATCGCTGCCGGGGAGAACTGGTACCTGCTCGATGGCTTTCGCGAGTTCATCGACCGGCACGCCCTCGACATCATCCACCCCGACCTGCTCACATCCGGCGGCATGCTGGAGACGAAGCGGATCGCCGACTATGCCGAGCGGCGCGGCATCCCCACTGCGCTCCACTTTGCAGGTTCGCCCATCGCCTTTATGGCCAACCTGCACTGCGCGGCTGCGACCCCCAGCCTGGTCGCCCTGGAGCATCACGGCCTCGACCTGCCCTTCTGGAGCAACCTCGTCACCGGCCTGGCCGACCCGCTGCTCGAAGACGGCTACGTGGCGGTGCCGGAAAAGCCCGGCCTGGGCGTCGATCTGAACTATGAGGGCATCAAAGCCTGCCTGCGCGAATTCAGCGGCCTCTTTGAGCCGACAGACGAGTGGAACACGCCCAAGCTCGGCTTCTGGCAGCCGGATCGATATTGGGACAAGTGAACGGCAGAAAGGACGCACTATGGGCGAATTCTACGTAACCATCATCCACCGGCCAGAGATGGTGCCGGAGTATCTCCAAAAGGAAGCGGAGGAGGGCAAGGCGGAGGACCTTACCAGGAGCGGGGTCATCCAGGAGTCGATCGACATCTTTCACACCCAACAGCGGGTGGCTCACGAGTGCGGCCTGCGCACCACCATCCAGATGACGTACGCCAGTCTGTTCAGCGAGGAGGTGGTCGCCGCCGCAAAGGAACACCACGAAAAGTATGGCGATGAGATCGGCTCGACCTTCCTCGGCATCCAGTGCCAGCAGTTCCGCGACAAGTTTCAGTCCAAGGAGCTGGCCATCTGGCTCTTTTCGATGGAGGACAAACGGCGAGTCGTGGACGAGGTGATCGGCAAGTTCTACGAGGTGTTTGGGTTTTACCCCACCTCGACCGGCTCCTACTACATGGACGCCGAGCTGGTTAACTACATCAAGTCCAAATATCCGATGATCAAGGCGGCGATAGCGACCTGTTGGGAGGAAGGCCCCAAGGCCTACTGGAACGCCAACAACTCCTGGTACACCATCCACGACGGCGGCCCCTGGAATCCCTGGATACCATCGAAACGCAACATCCACTGCCCGGCATCGGACGCGGAGGACGACATCGGCATCGTGGCCATCCCCCATCTCTCGCGCGACCTGCTGGCCGTCTTTGATGGGCCTGGCTCCTACTACGGCACACACCCGCAGAACATCCTGCGCGGGATGGTGTATGAGGGTCACGAGATTCCGTATTTCAAGAACATCGTCGACCAATACCGCGCGATGGTCAAGTACAATCGCGGCTATTCGTACAACATGATGTTCGTGGGACCTGGCTGGATGAGCAAGACCGGCCGTTGGGAATCGGATTACGCCTTCTTGCTCAAGAGCTATCAGGACGGCATGGCCTACTACGGACAACTCAAGAAGGAAGGCAAAGCACAAGACCTGACGATGAGCGAGTTCGCCGACGTCTACCGGCGGGATCGCCCCTACACGCGGCCCGAGTGCACGCTGTGGAAGGACATCCTATACGGCTCCAAGCGGCAGCAGTTCTGGTACGTCGATCCGTGGATGCGCACCTGCCTGGACATGAACCAGGGCGGGGCGATGATCGACCTGCGGCCCTACGCGGCCAAATTGGTGCGGCCCTGCGGCGTGGGGACAAAGTGCTTGCAGGATGCCTCGTACCCCTTCCTGGTGCAGTCCTTCTACCGGGCGGGCTACTTTACCCACTACGCCGGGGAGGGCGCGGTAAAGAGCTGCAAGTACGGCCACAAGGGCGAGGAGATCGACCTGTGCACCTGCCGCACGCTGGCCTCCTTCTCCGAGGAGGGGAATACGCGCGTCGTGACGCTCGACCCCGTGGAGATCGAGTTTGCCGACTTCTCCATTCGCGTGCAGTCGGTCTTTTGCTTCGCCGAGGGCGCGGGCGAGATCGAGATCGCACGCAAGATCATCGACACGACTAACCCCCAAGCAGAGGTGACGATAGACGAGTACATCACCGCCTGCTACGGCACCACCGAGTATCCGGAGGACCTGACCGGCGTCAGGCTCACGCTGGAGGGGGCCGCAGGCACCGAGAGCGTCGACTATGCCTACAAGTGCCGCGAGGCAGAGATGGGCGGCATCGTGCTGGCCGAGGCAGTGGTGCCCCAGGTCGATACCCGCCTGGCGATGCGCACGGACGCGGACGAGGCAAGTGGTTACTTCCGCGAAGGGTTCGCGTTTTCGCCCATGTACACCATCGGCATCAAAAAGACCGTCAAGGGGAAAGGGGAGCTGCGCACATGGCTCAAGGTAGAAAAGGCAAGCTGAACTATCGCTGCCCGCGCTGCTTGATGCGGGAGATCGACATGGACATGCTCTACGACCGGGACGCCGGGGAGTACTACTGCCTGCGCTGCTCCTTCACCGGCGACGAGCAGGAGGTGCTGCGCCTCAACGCCCAGTTCCGGGAAAAGTACCGGGATCGAACGAGAAGGATCACCGATTTTTAG
>JAFGED010000306.1 GCA_016931785.1 Anaerolineae bacterium | reverse complement strand
TTTGGGGGCGGCAGCCCCCAAGGGCTTTTCCCTTAAGAAGCCCCGGCGCTTTGCGCCGGGGAGCTTCACTTGCCCGTAGAACAATAGCGCCTTGAGGTGGCAGTCATTTGCACCGGGGAGACCAATCGTCTCCCCGGTGTTTTTTAGATCTCCGACGTGCAGTGCGGGCAGCGGGTGGCCTTGATCGGGATTGCCGATAGGCAGTACGGGCACTCTTTGGTCGTGGGCTCTGCAGGTGGTGTTGGTTTCTTCAAGCGGTTGACTTGCTTGACCACCAAAAAGATCACGAACGCCACGATCAAAAAGTCGATGATCGTGTTGATGAACAGGCCATAGTTGATGGTTACCGCACCAGCGGCTTGTGCTTCTTCCAGTGTGGCGTAGGCTCCCCCCGATAGGGTGATGAACAGGTTGGCAAAATTGACGCTGCCGAGCAGCAAGCCGATGGGTGGCATCAGGACGTCGTTGACGAACGAGGTGACGATCTTGCCAAAGGCCGCGCCGATGATCACACCGACGGCCAGATCGACGACGTTACCACGGGCGATAAACGTTTTGAATTCTTTCCACATATTTTTCCTCCTGTGGTGATCTTGGCAGGTCCGGCGCCATTGGCCGAGTCTCTGCGTCGCGTTCCATTGGGCGCTACAGGTTTTCGATGTCCACCTCTGCTGCGGTGAGCGCGTGCAGCTCGAGCAGGCCGCGATAGCTTTCTTGAAGCTTGCCCCTAGCGGCTGCCACTCTCTCTGGGTAGCGGGCGGCAAAGGCCGCGATGAGGACGACGATCAGGGCAGCCAGACCTGTGAAAGAGGGGGTCTGCGTCTGCGTAGGGCCGGGACAGACGACCGTCTTCTCGGCCGCCAGGGCTGCCGCCGTGACCGGTGAAGCGCTGAACGCGAACGTCTCGACCTCGCGCTGGCGCGCAAAGTTTATCGCGTCGGCGACTTGGAGGTCCATCCTGTCTAGGGAGAAAGCCAGCAGCACATCCTCAGCCCCGGCTTCCTTGAGATGCTTGGCGATCTCCAAAGGGTCGGAGACGATGAACGCTGCCGGGAGGTCGATCCCCTGCAACTCGGCAGCGCACAGGGCGGCCAGGTGAGCGCAACTATCTTGTCCCAGCACCCATATTCGCTTGGCGTTGGTGAGGGCGGGTAAGAGGGCGTTGGTTTGCTCCGTCAGTTGGGCTTGGACTAGGCTCAAGTTGTGCTTCTCGTTCTCCAGCAGGCCGCGAAAGAGGTTCGCGTCGTCCGCCGTATCCAAGGTGACGGTGTAGGAGGCGGTTAGTTCATCCTTGACGACCTGTTGTATCTCTTTGAGCATCTCACGGAAGCCGGAGTAGCCGATGGTCTGGGCGAAGCGCACAACGGTCGCTGCGTCCATATCCATTTGCTGGGCCAACTCCGTGGCGGTCATTAGGGCGACGTCCAGCGACTGGTTGAGGACAAAGTCGGCGAGTCTGCGAAAGCTTGGGCTCAGCGCGTTATAGTTGGCCTTTATTCTATCTCGAAACATCTCGGCCTCCTTAACCCGTCCACAAGTCGCGGTACGAGCAGAGGTTCTGGGCACTCCTTCGGTGAGATTGTGGGTATTTTACCACGAGGCGGAAAAATTTTGCAAATCGGGGCGCTTGCACAAATATTGCTTGCTTTTCCGAGATGGCAATGCTGGTACAATCCGTTAACTGTGTTATACTACGCCCTCGTGTGGGCTTTGACTTTTACTTTGACCGTGCTCGTAGCTTTCAGCCTGGGCAAGCTCGCGTAAAAACCGAGAAACTAGGAGAAGCCCATGCTGCTCGTGAGAAAATGCATCCGCCTCGCACGGGAAAACCAGCGGCATTTTGTGCTGCTTGCTCTCCTTGTCATCTTGACCGGCGTCCCCTACTTGGCAATAGCCTTTGGTACCCTGGCCGGCCGACCGATCGCGCCTCTGGACGACGCCTATATCACTCTCCAGTATGCCCGCCAGATCGCGCAAGGGCATCCCTACCAGTATAACGGAGGCGAGCGACCGACGACGGGAATGACCAGCCCGTTGTTCGGTTTCCTGATGGCGGGGTGCTATCTCCTGGGATTTACCGGCGAGCGTCTCGTCGGCCTTGCCGTGGGACTGGGACCCGTTTGGCTGGGGGGGATGGCGTGGCTGACCTATCGCTTGGCCTCCCGCTTGATCGGTGAGCGGGCGCCGCGATGGTGGTCCCTGGTCGCCGCCGCTCTCGTCCTTCTCACCGGATCCGTACAATGGGCCAGCTTCAACGGTATGGAGACGGGTCTCTTCGCCGTGCTGACGCTGGCGGCCCTCGAAGCATTCTTCGCCCAAAGGATAGCGCGTTGCGCTCTGTGGTTGGGGTTAGCAGCACTCACGAGACCCGAGGGTTTGATCCTCGCCGGTCTGGTGTGGGGCGTGTTCCTCGTCGAAGGCCTGGCGCGACGCCGTACCGTTCTGTGTAAAACGCAGGCCCTCCTCTTTGTGGCGATATTGGCGGGTTTTCTGCCATCGCTGATCAATTGGGCGCTCACCGGTACGGCGTCGGCAGCCGGGCTCGAAGCCAAATCCTGGCTGCTCAATGTCCCCTGTTATCCGGAGGAGATTGCGCGTTCCATCTCGTATTTTTATCGGCGCATTGTTCTCGGCAACTTTTTTGGATGGGCTCCCTCGGTCCCGTGGTTTGTTGCTCCTGGTCTTTTCCTGTTCGCCATTCTGGGGTGGATAGGATTGGGAATACGCCGTCGCTGGGTGGCGCTTCTTGTGACGCTGCCCTGGTTCTTGGCAGGCACGCTATCCACCGCTACATTGATCACGGCGACCTGGCACGAGGGCCGCTATCAGGTGCCGTTCGTCCCCGTGGTCGTTGTTCTGGCGATTTGTGGACTTGCGTTCTTCCAGAAGCGAGTGGCGCGGCGCTGGCAACGGGCGTTGTTGGTAATCGTGGTGCTCTTTTTGGCAGTTTCGTCGCTCTATTCGACGCTGCGATTTCTGGATTCCTACCGCCGCGCGGTCAGCACTGTTGCCCGCCAGCAGCTTGTGCTGGCAGATTGGATTCGCGAGAACCTGCCTGTCGATGCGCGCGTCGGCGTTCACGACACGGGCAGCCTGCGCTACGTGGGCGAAAGGCCCACCTATGACCTGATCGGCTTGACCACGGCGGGCGCTACCCTCGCCTGGCGTCATGGCTCTGGTAGTGTGTTCGAGCAGATGGAGCATTCTTCACTACGCCCGGACTATTTCGCCACCTACCCGGACGTGTTCTCCATTCCCTATCTGGCGGCGACGGACCTCTTTGCCGAGGAATTGTTCCGGGTCGAGGTGCCGGATTACGCGGTTGCCAGCGCCAGCGCCACGCAGGGTGTTTGGCGGGCCGACTGGCGCCTGGCCGGCAGCGGCGAGCGGTTCTATCAGCCGGACGTTCAAAGCCGCACTGCCGGGCTGCGGCTGGTGGACGCGCTGGACGTGGCCGACTTGGACGACGAAGCGGCGAACAACGTAGAATGGTGGCAGGACGCCCGTCGCACCGGGTTCCCCACAGAGGTTCAGCAATTAGCGTATCACGTTCTTCCTGGGCGCGAGGTGCTGGATGGCGGGCGACTGCTGACCGGGGGCATCGCCTTCGACGTGGCGACGCGGCCCGGGGAAGCGTTGTGGATCGTGGCGCGGTTGCACGCACGGGAAGGGGGAGCCGTCCGCGTGGAGGTGGACGGGCGCGACGTGGGGCGGTGGCGTTACCCGCCCGTGCCCGGCGAGTGGTTGGAGACGATTTTCCATGTCCCCGCGGAGATGATCGCAAAGAGCCAAACGCGCGTCGCGCTCGTCGTGGACGCGGATAACCCGGATTTCCTCCACTATGCCCCGTATTACTTCTGGTTTCTACAGGGCACCCCACCCGCTGCACCAGCAGAGGTCGAACGAAGTGCAAACGCCGTTTTTGCCGACGACCTGTCGCTCCTGGGCTTTGATCTTTTGCAGACGACGTGGCACCCTGGCGAAACGATACAACTCACGCTGTACTGGCAAGCACTGGAGATGTCGGCAAGCGATGCCAAGGTGTTTGTGCACCTTTATGATGCCCAAGGCGAGCTTGGCCCTCAGTCGGACGGCTGGGCCTATCACGGGACGCGCCCTCCTTACTCCTGGGCCGTGGGTGAGATCATCACCGATTCAAGGCCTCTCACTCTACCGATGGACATTTTGCCAGGAACATACTCAGTCGAAGTAGGTCTTTATCAGCCCAATGCCGGGCGTTTGCCGGCTTACGTTGGTGCGATTCGGCAACATGAGGACCGGGTGCAGTTGGCGATGATTGAAGTTGTGGAGTAGTCTGGCGAACACGTTTTGATCATCTCTCCTCAGCGTCACTTGTGATCGTTCCCTGCACAAAGATGTCCACGAACTGTTCTACCACCGTCTTGGGCGGAATCTGCGCGGCGGGCGTACCCTCCAACACTCCCTGGCTGATGGCGAAGGCAAATAACATGCCGAAGAACGCCTGAGCAGCCATCTGGGGGTTCATCTCACGCACTGAACCGCTTGTCATCTGTTGCTGGAGGCGGTCACCAAGCACCTGACGTAGTTCAGCGGGCATCTGCGCGATCACTTCTCGCATCTCCGGCAGTTGCTCGGCTGCACAGAGCGACATCAGGATCTCTTTGCGCTGTTTGAGCACGGTTGTCATGTACTGATTGCCGACTGTGAGCAAATCTTGGCGATAATCTCCCGTGAGTTGGTTTTCCAGTGCCTCTCTGACACTTTGCAAGGGCGACTGTTGGCTAATCATCGCCAGAAACAGATTCTTCTTGCTGCCAAAGTGACGGAATAGGGTGACCTCGTTGACGCCGGCGGCTTGGGCGATGGCGCGCGTCGTCGCGCCCTCGTAGCCTTCTTGGGCAAAGACCTGCGCGGCGCCTTGGATGATGCGTTGTTTGGTCTCGTCTTCTGGTGACATTTTCTTGTTCCTTTAGGATGTGTTAAAGAATAACTTCCCTCGCCCAAGCTCAAGCGACATAGCCATCTGGATGTCCTTAACAGTTGAGACCCGTAAGAGCTTGCCAGAATCACCAAATGGCGAGAACAAGTCCCTTTTCGGTAACAACACCGCGGGAGATTATTCTTTTACGGGTCCTTAGTCGAATCGGCCTCGAATGCGCCACAGGTAGACGACCAGCGCGACGGCGACCAGAACGGCCAGCGCCTGCGGCGCGACGATTTCCACCGCGTAGGGTGGCCCTGCCTGCGCCACGTGTACGAATATCTCCACCGAGGCGTAGATGTAGAACCCGGCGACGAACTGCGAGGTCACGTAACCCCACTGCTTCATCCTCCACAGCCCGATGGCGGCGGCGATGGAGGCAGGCGCGTTGACCAGGATGTCCGTTATCGGAAAGGCGAGGTCGACGCCTGCGGGTGGGTTGAGGATGAAGCCCTCTCCCCAAAGAAAAGCCGACCCGGCGAAGGCAAGCAGGCCGAACAGAAAGAGTAGGATCGTGAGTATTTTGACGGCAAGTGGCGCTCTTGTTTTCTCCGGCATAGAATTCTCCTGATGTGGATTATCCTCTGAGGAATGACTCTTTTCGGACGAGCAGGCCTTCCAAATGGATCGCCTCGGTTTTGCACACCTCCGTGCAGCAGAGGCAGAACTCGCATTTGTGCATATCTACTGAGACCATCTTGTCCGCAATCGTGATCGCGCCAAAGGGACACATCGTCTGGCATCGACCGCAAAGGGTGCACTTTTCTGCATCGATGACCATCCGCGAAGCCTCTCCCACTTTGCGGAAAAAGAACCGACCGCCCAAATCAAACAGGACGCCCATAAGTCTGTTCTTTGCAACCGTTGGCTTTTCCAATCGCAGTTTGAAGGAGCTGATAGGATCGCCGAGAACCTCGCACCGACTCGATCCCACGCCGACTTTCTCCGCCAAACGGAGCATCGGAATCCTGGCGGGGTTAAACCCCATCAGCCGGGCGGCGACCTCATCCACGGCCACGGGGTCGAATCCGCCGATGAGCAAGCGTGCGTTGGCGGGTTCCCCGGCAGCCGGGCCATCGCCCATCATGCCCACGATGCCGTCCATGATGACCAGGTCCTGCCGGACCATCCGGTTCAGGTCGGCCACGCACTGGGGCACGCCCAGGTAGTGCGGCTTGTGTTTCTCCATTCCCACCAACAGCCCCTTCATATTCTTGAGCGCGCCCGAGATCCAGAACAGCATGTTTGTCTTGAACACCGGCAGGTTGACGACCGTGTCTACTTCAAAATAGGTCTCTGCGATGGTTGCCTCTTTGAGTGCCAGCGCGTCGTCTAGTTGCACCCGCCGTCCCTGCGCTCGATTAAAGTCCCGCAGCTCGACGCCGTGCTTCTCGCACACAGCCTGGATGCCCGTGCGCTCGAAAATGCGCCCCTTGACGCCCACGGCCGCGCCATCGCCGACGATGATCGTGCCCGCGTCCAGATCCGCAGCCAGGCGGATGACTGCATCCAGCACGGCGGGGTGGGTGGTAGCGCCTTTCTCGGGCGGGTGGTCGATGCACACGTTGGGCTTGAGCAACACCTTCTTGCCCTGGAACAGCGCAGATACGCGCTCTGCCCCCAGGGATTCCACGATGGCCTGCAGCCGTTGGGGGATTTGATCGACGGTGTCGCAGTGGTATAGGGCTACTTTGCTCATTTCGCTGCTTCCAAAGATGATTTGATCGATTCGACCTGTGCAGGAAAATTCTTGACCAGCCGGTTTTTCTTCAGGTTCTCCCTCACGATCCACAGCACGTCCTTATCCTGTGTGCCGACGAGTTGGCGCATCAGCGCAAAGCCTTCCCGCGGTGATGCTTGGACGACGACGCTCAGCGTGTAGCCAAGGCCCTTTTTCAGCGCCTTGAATTCATCCGATTTTCGGTCATCAAACTCGGGCATTCGGTCAAAGATGGTCTCGTGCAGCTCCAACCCAGCTTGTGCACTTTCGTCGTTTCTCAACAAGGCAGGTTCGGCGACGCCTGCCGCCGCAGCGCGCACTTCGAGCGGGCTTCCCTCGGCGGTCCAATGTTTCAAGGTGTTTAGCGTCTTTTTGGAATGCGCGGCGATGAGGCGCTGCAGCGCCATGGGCACGGCCTCCCGCATGCGCCAGCGTGGATCGTTTGCCAGCGCTCGCAGTGTCTTGATTGCCTTGGCGAACAGGGTGGGGCAGGTTGCGCCGAGCGCGCCACTACCGACGGCTCCGCAGAAAGGGATCAACTCGCGCGGAGCGTTGACGGGCGCTTCATCTGCTGAGACTGCCGTCATATTTGCGCAGAGTTCCCATAATCGTCCGCTCTTTTCCCGGGCGCATTGCCCGACCAAGTCTGCGAAAGCCTCGGCTAGTTCCAAGTTCCCCCGTGGGCCGGGGAGGTTGCTGTTGGATGTGATATAGTCGATCAAGTCCTCGCTATCGCCGGCGGCGATGAACTGGTCAATAAGCGCGGCCAATTCGCGTCGGTGGTTTTCTTTCTTGCTCATTGCGCCTACTCCCTAATGTAAGTAATCACTTGCTTGCATTATACCAAAAACTGTGATGCTGTCAACGATCCTGGGTTGCTTGACAAGTTTTGTGAATGATGTATAATTTGTGAACGTTGTTCAAAAAGGGGAGCTCTATGGACGAAAAATCACCCGGCGAGAGGCGTCATACAAAAATCAGGCAAGAGATCCTGGATGCTGCGCGGACCATCATCAACGAGCAGGGCGTCGATGGACTATCTATGCGCACGCTGGCAGAAAGGGTGAATTACTCGCCGGCCGCGTTGTACAACTATTTCGATAGTAAGGAAGAGATCGTCGAGGCCATCCGGGCGGAGGGGTGGGCGCTGTCGGCGGCGATGCAGGAGGATTTACCCCGAGATCTGCCGCTGCCCGAATTGCTCTATCGACAAGGCCTGGCTTATCTCAAGTTTGCGGAAGCGTATCCCGACTACTACCTTCTGATGATGAGCCCGTCCGATAACGTCCCAGCGAACATGGCCACGTTTATCGGGAGTCCAAACTTCAGAGAGTTGGTGGATTTCGTGGAAGCCGCGGTCGCTTCTGGCGGTATCGCTCTCCCGCCAGGGTACACGCCGCTGCACGTGGCTTTTCTCATGTGGTTTCTTGTGCACGGCATTTCGATGCTAAAACTGACGCTGATGCGCGATTGCCAGCCCGAGTTCGACGAAATCAGCGCGCAGGTGCTGCGTGGTCTGGTGGAGGCGTTTGTTGGAGGTTAGTTTCTCGCGAGGTGGCGCCCGATCTCGCTGCACGCTTATGGGAGGCTTTGAATGAACGCTCTGTTGCTAAACGGCGCACGGGATGCGCGCGATTTCACGAATGAGGTGGGTGAGGTGGTGGCTTCTGTGTTGGAGGATGGCGGCTGGGAGACCGACAGCTATACCCTGCGCGAGGTCAAGATTGCCGACTGCTCGGGCTGCGGTGGGTGCGCGCTCAAGACGCCGGGACAGTGCGTGCTCCCCGATGCGGCCAACGAGATCATGGGCAAGCAGGCCCGCAGCGATTTGTTCGTCCTGCTCACGCCGCTGACCTTTGGCGGGTATTCGTCGCAGCTCAAAAAGATGCTCGACCGGACGATGGGCATGTGCATACCGGTCTACCGCTTTTATCGCGGGGAGTTGCATCACGCGCTCAGGTATCCCCGGCCGGCGCGACTGTTGGGGATTGGCGTCGTGCCAGAGTACGACGAGGCCAGCGCGCGCGTGTTCGACCTCCTGATCGAGCGCACGGCGCTCAACTATCACAGTCCCTCCTTTGCCAGCCAGGTTCTGATCGAGGGCCAGGGATCGGAACATGTCCGAGGTGCGGTACAGGCGCTTATCTCCCAACTGGAGGCCGGACGATGAACGAGCCGAGATGGGTATTTATCCTGACGGGCAGCACGCGGAGTGGCAGGACGACGTCGCAATCGGTGGGCGAGTACCTGGCCGAGAGACTGGCGGAGCGAGGCGTGCGGCCCGAGGCGATGCGCGTCAGGAGCGCGCTCAGGTCGGAGCAGGGGATCGCGGATATGCTGGCTGCGGTCGAGCGGGCAGACGCGTTCGTTCTCGTTTTCCCGCTTTTTATCAGCAACTTGCCCGCTATAGCCATCCGCGCGCTGGAGACCGTTGCTGCGCATCGGTCGGAGCATCGGAACGGGGGAGGGGCGAGGAAGTCCTTCATCGCCATCTGCCAGGGGGGATACCCCGAGGCGCGCCAGAGCGAGGCCGCGCTGGCCGTGTGCCGGCAGTTCGCCCGCGAGGCGGGTTTCGATTGGGCCGGGGGGTTGGCCTTTGGCGGTGGAGCGGTGATCGGCGGGCAGCCGCTGGAGAAGATGGGCGTGTTCACCAAGTACGTCCGCCAGGCTTTGGACCTGACCGCCGAGGCGATTGCCCGCGGGCAGCCGGTCCCCGACGAAGCCGTCGAAACGATGGCCCGGCTGCTCTTGCCGACATGGTTGGTCCTGCCGCTCATTAACGGGGTGATGCGGCTGCGGCTGTACCAGCACGGCGTTCTCAGGAGCTTTCGCGCCAGGCCGTTTGCGTAGACCTCCGAGGTCTTTGCTCAGGCGATTGCCTGGAACTCTTTCCCGTCTTGCTTGCAGATCACCCCGATCACCTTTCGCCCTGACTCGGCTGCCGGGGGCAGGCCGCCGCCCGGGTGCACCCACTGTCCAATCATGTGGAAATTCTCCAGGCCGGGAAGGGTCTTGTCCATCCCTTTACCAAATGCCATTCCCATCGTCTCGGTCGTGATCATCCAGCCCTCCATCGAGCCCTGCCAGTTGCCCGTGTAGTGCTCGTAGGTCAGCGGCGTCGCCACGTCCACCGCCTCGACCTGGTCGGCGATGCCGGGGTAGTGCTGCTCCAACTGCGCGATCACCTTGATGGCGATGTCCTTCTTTTCCGCCTCGTAGCGCTCGGGGTCCTCGGCCAGTTCCTTCCAGTAAGCGTGGTTGGACACAAACATCGCTGTGACGGCCGACTTGCCCGCCGGGGCCATTGTGGGGTCGTAGCAGAAATGCCGCATCGAGAGCAGCGAGCGTTCCTTCTCGGCGATCCTGATCGGCTGCGCCAGCGCGCAGATGAGCGAGTGCGGCTCCTGCGAGAGATCGCGCGCGACGCCCAGCGACACCTGGATGATCGGCTGGAAGATGGGCCAGGTGTCATAGTAGCCCTTGATGGTGTCGTTGACGTATTTGCCTTCGAGCATGTCAAAGATCGTGGCATGGCCGTCGGCGGCGGAAATCACGGTGTCGGCGCGGTGTTCGCTTCCATCGACCAGCCGCACACCGACTGCGCTATTGTTCTCGACCAGGATTTTCTCCACGCGCGACTTGTAGTGGATTTGGCCGCCCAGGTCGAGGTAGCGCTTTTCGATGGCGCGCGCAAATTCCAGCGATCCACCGATGGGATACCCTGCGTCTTTATTGTGCATCCACGCCAGCGTCATCATCAACCCGATGATGGGCATGTCGGACATGTCCATGCCAAAGGTGGCCGCAAACGCCTCGCGCAGAAATGGGTCGCTGAAGCGCTGGGCAAATTCTTTCATCGTGGTTTTGCGGTAGCGGGCCATGGTCAGCATGAAGGGGATCATCTTGAGGGTCGTCTTGATTTTCCCCAGCAATCCACTCGCATCGCCCATCTGGCCCAACACCATCACGCGGCGGATGGCATTGCAGAACGCGGCGCTGACTTGCACATCAGCAGGCGAGAGTTCCTTCAGGTGACGCTCCAACCGATCCACGTTGGTGTAGAGCACAAAGTCCTTGCCCTCTGCCCCCCTGTAACGCATGAACTCGTCGTGGTCCACCATCTGGCGGTCCTGCGCCGCGCCGAGTTCCTGCCAGATGGCGTTCATCGGGCTGCCCTGCTTGGAGCCCACCAACCAGTGGATGCAGCCGTCGAAGGT
>JAFGED010000305.1 GCA_016931785.1 Anaerolineae bacterium | reverse complement strand
GTCCAAGAATTCGGGGGGGGCGCTTGCTATTGGCGGCACTCCCCCCAGCAAACTACCCATCAAAACAGCACGATCTAGCCAAAAAACAGGAGGAGAAAATGCAAAAGAGCGACGAGTACACAGCGCCCGATATCGTCTACGAAGGGGAACTGGAGGTGCAGGCCGGCAGCCCCGTGGGCGTGCCGGAGTGGGACGAACTAGGGGAATGGTAAACCGGCCAGGGAACGGCCCGAGCATATGATTTCAGGAGGAGTTTAAAATGAAGCAAATTGGAAAAAAGTTGCGTTTGATCACAGCGGTTATATCAATCCTGACGGTTGTCAGCGTCATAACAGTGCTGGCGGCGGAAGTGGTTATCGACGCTTTCTCCGATCAGAGCCAGAACGTATCTTATACCATCCCGGCCAGTCCGACCTTTCCTCACCAAATATGCGACTATGCAACCACGACATCGGGAACACTGGGCGGTCACAGGGATATCTGTCTAACCATAACCGGCGGCAACCAGGATTCCATCGGCAGGCTGCAGGTATCTACAGCGAATGAATACCTGCTGATGGCCCTCGACCCGAGCATCACGGCCATCGCCTCTCTCCAGTGGGATGGAACGGACGCCACTCCTTCAATCGACCCAGTCGGATTGCAAACTGCCGGAGTCGGCGTGGACCTCACCGACCTTGGCAGCAACGATGGCATCGTGATCCGCGTCGTCAACTCTGACGGGCTGGCGGTGGATATGACTTTGCGAATCTATACCAATGCGACCAGTTGGGCCCAGCAAACCGTGACCTTTGATTCCCAGGTCATTTCTCCAAATGAGGTCGTGGATGTATTCATGAGGTTTGCCGATTTTGGGGGCGGGTCCGGCACGATGAATCCAGCGAATGTAGGTGCGGTCGAGCTGGAGCTTGATGGCACGATCGAGGCAGGCGCGGACATGACCATCCAGCTCGTCAAGGCCACCAGTCTCTACGATTTTGGCGACCTACCCTCCGGCTATAATGTGACCAGGGGCGAAGGCGGCCCACAGCACAGGACGGGCCCCCTGCGCCTGGGTGGCAGCGTAGATGCCGAGGGTGACGGCACGCATTCCGGAACCGCCGTCGGGGACGACAACGATTTCTCGCCGGATGATGAAGACGGCGTGACACGCGTAGCGGCTTTAGCATCAACGACCGGGGGATGGACAAATGGCGACCCAGGTATAGGGGGTGGCGGGAACGGTGGGAGCTTGGATATTACGATCTCGGGTGGCAGTGGAACTCCGCAGGTCTTTGTAGACTTTGGCTCGGGGTTGACGGAAGTGACACTGAGAGATTGTCTTTCTGGCAACGCTTTGACAATGCCACTCGCCGAAGGGACCCATCGAGTCTGCTTCTCTATTCCGGCCGGCACCTTTGACGGTGTCAACCCCATATCTATTCCCGTGCGCGTCCGCCTAAGCAGCGCCGGCGGCCTAGGCGCGAACGGCGTCGCCAACGACGGCGAGGTCGAGGATTATATCTGGAACTTTGGTCCCAACGCTGTCGCTCTCAGCGACACAGGCACAAGGTCAGGTCCCATCTTGCCGGCATTGGCTGCAGGTACCATCCTGCTCGGCGCCGGCACAGCAACTCCATTCATCCTGCGCAAGCGCCGCGAGGCACAGGTCTAGCTTCACGCGCAGCTCTATCAGCGGGCCCCGTCCTCCAGGCGCGGCCCGCTTTTGCTTGCACGCCAGCCAAGAACGTGTTATGATTCTGATCAGGTAAGATAGCGCGGACCGCGCCCGTCAATAGAAAGGAGACCCATGCACAAGAAATACGCATTCACAGTGCTGCTGACTCTCGCACTACTGCTCGTCGTCATACAGCCAGCCCTCGCTGCAGACACGACCGCCGTTCTAGACGGCGGCGTCTGCATCAACGAAGTGCTCATCGACCCCACCGGCAGCACGTACAACTTTGATACCGATGGCAACGGCACTGCCAGCGCGACAGACGAGTTTGTCGAGCTCTACAACCTGTCCGCCTCCGCCATAGACATCAGTGGTTGGGAGCTGTGGGATGCTGGCGTCAACAACTGGTACACCTTCCAAGGAGCCGTCGACAGCGGCACGACGATGCTCCAACCCAACGCTTACGCCGTAGTCGTCATCGGCGTGCAAAGCGGGGGAAGCTTGCCCACGATGACGAACCCGGCAAGCCTTTCGTTTGACGCCGGCAGGGGAAGCGCGGTGATGAACGACGGCGGCGACAACGTCGTCCTTTACGACCCAGGTGCGGATCAATACATCCAGCTTCTCTACAACGGCGATGCAGTGGATGATCCTCCTACCACCTATTCAGGGTTTTCTGCCACCGCAACGCGCGTCGGCTCGGCGGAAGACTGGGGCAACGACGAGGATGGCATTTCACTGACCCACTCTCCATCTGGAGACACGAACGTGGTCCAGCACAACAGCACCTATGGCAGCGGCGCGAGCCCCAACGCGGTCATTCTTACCAACACATCGGCGCAGGCTCCGACGCGGACCTTTTGGGCCGCGCTGGCGGCAGCAGGGCTGCTGATCTACACTGCGAGCAAAAGACGCCGTTCAAAAGATGTAGCCTAGCCCCTTCTGAACAGGTACAGGACGCCTACATAACCGGAACCAATAGGCCTAGCCCGAAGGCATCTTGGGCTTCAAACCAAGCCTGATTATGAAGAATCCTCGTCATCCGTGCAAGAGTCACATGGGTAGGCCCTATGGCCATTCCGCGCTTTGCGCGGAATGGCTTGGCAGTTTTGAGCTACGCTCCAAACTGCCGCCGATACCACGGCTTTTTCGCGAAGCGTATCGACAATTTCTTGTCGATGTTGGCACTATATAAGCGCCTAATATTAGGAGCAAGAACAATGAAAACGATATCTTTCCCTCGGCTCAGCGCTTTGATCCTCGCTATCCTGGGCGCTACCCTGCTCCTGACGCTGTTCGCCATCAGCGTGACCGCCGCCTCCCCATCCGCCACCGCCTCCCACGCCCACACCCCCACACTCTTAGAGGCCTCCACACCCATCACCCTCCCCTCCCCGAGCTGGCGCGTCGGGATCACCGCCGATGGCCTCTACCGCCTCTCCTACGAGGCGTTGGACGCCGCCGGGGTGCCGACCGACGCAACCCCCTCCGCCTACCATCTCCTCTGGCGCGGCCAGGAGGTGGCGCTGCAGGAGGTCGGCGATGGCGATAGCGCCTTCGAGCCCGGCGAAGCCCTCCTGTTCTATGCCCAAAAGTTCCACGGCTCGACGCAGGACGAAAAGTACACCGACGAGAACGTGTACTGGCTGTACGTGGACGCGGGGGCCGCAGGGCTGCGGATGGAAGCGCGAACCGACCGGCTGCACACCGTCTACCTGCCGCTCGTCCTCGGCGCAAGCGGGGGCGACGCAGGCACAGCAGAACCTTCCTGGTACACCGCCACCGCTCACGCCGAGGAAAACCTGGCGCACTGGGCCCGCTGGTCCACCACACCCGGCACCGACACCACCTGGTTCTGGGAGCGGATCACGACCGACGCCTTTCCCTTAACCGGCACCTACACCATCACGCTCACCGAGCCCGTGCCTACCACTTACAACGCCACTTTGCGCGTCGAGGTGGCAGGGCGCAGTTACGACTTTTTCGCCGACCCGGACCATCACCTGCGCCTGGCCGTCAACGGCGCGACCATAGGCGACGTCACCTGGGACGGACAGGTGGGAGCAGTCCTCACCCTGACCATCCCCTCCTCGGCGCTGGTCGACGGCGCCAACCGGATAGACGTGACCGTGCTGACCGACCTCAGCGACCTCCAGGATATCTACATAGACCACATAGATATCAGCTATCGCCGCGCCTACGTCGCGGAAGAGGACCAACTGGCCTGGACGGCCCCCTCGTCCGGCGTACAGTTGGCCTTAATCTCCGGCTTTTCCACGGCCGATGTCGCCCTTTACGATATCACCCACCCGCTGACGCCGACCCACCTGGTGAGCGCCGCCACCTCTTCATCCGGCCCGGACTATGCCCTACGCCTGCGCGACTTTGCCGCGGCGGGGACGGCGTACCTGGCCGTGGCCGAAACGGCGGTAACAGACGTACCCGCCCTTTCCGCCTATTACCCGCCCTCCGACCTGATCAGCCCCATCACGGGGGCCGACGAGATCATCATCGCCCACGGCGACTTTATCACCGCCATCGAGCCCCTGGCGGACCACCGCCGCGCTCAGGGGCTGCGGGTGCGCGTGGTGGACGTGGAGGACGTCTACGCCCTCTTTAACGGCGGCGTCGTCCATCCCGAGGCCATTCGCTCCTTCGTGGCCCACGCCTACGCCAACTGGCCCGGCCGGCCGCCATCCCTCCTCCTCCTCGTGGGGGATGGGAATTTTAACCCAAAGGGATACAACCCGGCAAGCTATGGCGCCTTCGTGCCGACCAGGATTCCTCCCTACCTGGAGTTCGCCGACCCCGACCAGGGGGAAGTGCCGGTAGACAGCCGCTACGGGGACGTAGACTGGGACGGCATGCCGGAGGTAGCGGTAGGGCGCATCCCTGCCAACTCAGCAGAGCAGGTGGCAGGCGTCGTCGACAAGATCATCGCCTACGAAAACGAGCCTCCGGCCGCCTGGATGGACAGGGTGATACACGTGGCCGACGACGGCGAAGTCCTGAACGAAGGCTACTCACTAGTGCTGGATGGCCTGGCACAGGACTATCTTCCTATGAGCGTGGAGACGCGCACCGTCTACATCGAGGACTATTGCGCCAGCCCTTCGTACTCCCCCTGCCCATCGGCCACCCTGGCGCTCACCCAGACCTGGAGCGCCGGCGGCGCGCTGCTCTCCTACGCCGGCCATGGCGCCGTCCACCGTTGGGCGCACGAGCCGCTCCTGCTCAACACGCAGTTGCAAAGCCTGACCGGGACGGCCGGCCTGCCGTTCGTCATCTCGCTGGACTGCTGGGATGGCTACTGGATGTTCCCGCCCAAGTATCCGGCCTTTGGAAATCGAGACATCCATTCCACGGGAGAGTGGGCGACGACGGTGCTGACGGACCGGGGCGCCATCGCCGTCTTTGGCCCGGCCGGGCTGGGCTACATCGGCCTGGAGGAATTTATGGTTCAGCGGATGTACCAGGCGATGTTCGAGGAGGGCAACTTCCAGCTGGGATCGCTGACCCAGGAGGGACGCCAGGTGATCCCGTTTGCATACGTGGCGCGCACCTACACCCTCCTCGGAGACCCGGCCATCACCCTGCCCTGGTGGGACCACATCACCGCCACGCCAGATATATACACGATGACTGTGGGAACGAGCGTCCCCCTCTCCACCGCCTTCGCCGTCACCGGCACGACGCGCTTCGGCCAGGATTTCGCCGTCACCCCCGCCTGGACGGCCGACGCGGGCGACATCGACGGTTGGGGCAACTACACGGCGCCGAACTATGCCACCACGGTTCAGCTCACGGCGCACATGGGGGCCGTATCGACGACGGTGACGGTCAACGTTGTGGAGGAAGACACAAGCGCAGCGGTCACTTCCTCCGGTTCACAAAACAAAACTGCCTGGGCCCCAGCGTATCTGCCGATTGGCTTATCTGTCGCCGCCCTTGCCACGCTACAGGAAAAGCTGCTTCGGCGACGGAGAGAGCGCCGAGAGTGGAAATCCGGTCAAAACCAGGTATAATGCGAGCGTATGAACGGTGAGAGCTCTTGGACCGAGGTACTGAACAAAGACTGGTCCGGGCCGCTGCGGCTGCGAGTGCGAGGGCGCAGCATGTGGCCCACCCTGCGCCCTGGGGATCAGGTCACCGTAGAGTCGGCGGCGACGGACCACCTGCAGCCGGGGGACTGGGTACTTTTGCAGGGACGCGAGGCCCTCTTCCTCCACCGCTTCCTCGGTTTTACCCGTGAGGGCCTGCTGTTGACCAAAGGGGACGGCCATCGAGCTCCCGACTCCCCCTGGCCGCCGGATGCCCTGCGTGGGCGAGCTGTCGCCGTCTCCCGCCAGGGGCGCACCATGCCTGTCTCCCCCTCTTCCCTCCGCGAAAGAGCACGGACCATCGTCCACCGCCTGATGGCTGCCGCGTGGACTTTTCTGCGCCACACCGGCCTCTTGATATTCCTGCTGTTGGGTGTATCGGTGATCAGCGTTGCAGCCGCCGTGACGTTGAATTCCTTCGAGGCTGCCCTGCAAGGTGACTCGGTCCTGATCACCTGGGAAACCGCCAGCGAGGTCGATATGGCGGGCTTTCACATCCAACGCGCTCCTTACGTCACGCCGGAGAAAAAAAACTGCAACGACGTTCCTGGCCGCACCCGCATCAACACCGCACTCATCCCATCCAAGGGCGACATCATCGGCGCCTCCTACGCCTACACAGACACGAACGTAGTAGCAGGCTCTACCTATTACTACTGCCTGGAGGCGGTCGAGACTGACGGAGACCGCGAACTCCACGGCCCCATCACCGTTACCCTTCCACTCCCACCGACCACGGAGCCCCCCCC